>CAZLEO010000078.1:0-33791 GCA_964558555.1 uncultured Rickettsiales bacterium
CCTAACGTTGGTGTTTGCGCGATCAGCAGATCGAGTTTTTGCGGCTGCTCTCGGTCCGGGAGTAGATTCACAACCTCTGCGCTCCTCCGTGCTATTGTTGAGCGCGTGACAACCCTGCGAGGAGGGACTACGCCATGTCTCTTGCAGCCCTGTGGAGCCCCGGGATCGGCGAACTGGTCGTCATCCTGGTGATCATCATGATCTTCTTCGGTGTGGGGAAACTCCCGCAGATCGGAGCCGCCCTGGGCAAGGGGATCAAGAACTTCAAGACCGCCAGCGACGGCAAGGAGCTGGACGTGACTGCCGAGACCGAGGAAAAGTCCGACTAGCCCTCCCCCAGAACCCGCCTCGCCACCGTACGTACCTCGATGCTCAGCTGTGACGCGCGCCCAGCGTCCTTGAGATCCGCCTTGCGCAGGTGGGGCAGCAGCGCAAGGGCGATGTCCACCGGCGTCTGGGGATTGAACACCAGCGCCTTCTTGACCATGTAGCGGGTGATCCAGCGCTGCGAGCGGTAGACCTCCTCCAGGACTTCGGCGTTGGTGGGCTTTTGTGCGGCGATCCGCACCACGTCCCGCTCAACCAGCAGCGGATTTCGCAACAGGTTGCGGATCACCATGGGGTTGAGGTCCACCACCAGGCGGTCCAGCTTGAACCGATCCCGGCCGCGGGCGAAGGCCTTGCGCATGCCCAGGGACGTGTCCCCCATGGCCCGGTTCTCCACCTCCACGCCCTTGACCAGGATCTTCTCCGCCCCTGCCGGGCTCGACAGGAACAGGCGCCCCACCTCGTCGTCGTCGTCCAGGCGCGCCAGCGTGTACAGGGCCCGCACCTTGTCGTACCCCAGCGTCTCCACCAGCGGCCGCGACGTCACCAGATCCACCAGCAGCTCCCGCGCGAACGGATCCCGCTGCTGGCTCGTGCGCCACAGCCAGCGGACCACCAGGTACGACAGGCGATCACAACCCTTGTCGAGGATCTCCACCACCCGCCGCCGACGGTGCTCGCGGATCGACAGGGTCGACAGTCGCTTGAGCTCGCGGTTCAGCTGTACCGCGGCCAGCTCCTGCAGCCGCGCGTCCAGCAGCGACAGCAGGCGGTCCCGCTCGCGGCTCGGGTCCGTCACCTATCCCCCGGACGCCATCTGCTCGAGGATGGCCGCCGCCGCTGCCCGCGGCTCCTCGGCCGCCTTGATCGGCCGGCCCACGACCAGGTAGTCCGCCCCCTCGCCCACGGCCCACCCCGGCGTCGCCGTCCGCGCCTGGTCGTCCCTGGCCGCCCCGGCCGGTCGGATTCCCGGAGTCACCAGCACGAACGGCCTGGGCAGCACCGGCCGCACCTGCGGCAGCTCCTTGGGCGAGCACACGATCCCTCCCACCCCCGCCTCTCTCGCCATCGCCGCCAGCAGCATCACCTGCTCCGCTGGCGACCGCTCGATCCCCATCCGCCTCAGCGCCGCCTCGTCCAGGCTCGTCAGCACCGTCACTGCCAGCACGGTCGGGGTCGCCTCGCCGGCCACCGCCGCGCCGGCCGTCGCGCCCTCCACCGCGGCCTCGAGCATCGCCGGGCCCCCCGTGCTGTGCACCGTCAGCATCGAGATCCCCAGCTTCGCGATCTCCTGACATCCCCCCATCACCTGGTTCGGGATGTCGTGGAACTTCAGGTCCAGGAACACCTTGAACCCGTGCCGCCGCAGCACATCCACCACCGGCGGCCCCTCCGCGCAGAACAGGCGCGACCCGATCTTGATCCACTCCAGGCTCCCCTCCAGCCGCTCGGCCCACTCCCGGGCCTGGGCCAGCGTGTCCACATCCAGGGCGAAGATCAGACCATCCTTGCGCTGTTCCACCGTTCACCTCCACAGCGCCGCAGTCTAGCTCAGATCGCGTCTGTCCGCCGCCCTGCGGCACGCCGATTGACACTCCCCCACCCGCCCTCTACGATGGGCCATCACGTCGGACGGATCATGGTTGCAGGACACGACAATCCCGATGGCAGTAACGACACCCCGGCCATGCGCCGCGAGGCCGTACGCCTCCCCCTGAGACTCTGGACCGAGGGCCTGGTAGACGGCCGCCTCGACTTCCACAACTGCTCGAACCTCTCCACCGGCGGCATGTTCATCGAGACCGCCGATCCCTACGACATCGACCAGACCGTCCAGATCGAGTTCAACCTCCCCGGCGTCTACGACTCCATCAAGGTCACCGCCGCCGTCGTGAGCCGCATCGAGTCCGACGCCACCGCCCGCTCCGGCAACGGCTTCAAGTTCATCGATCTGTCCGACGCCGACCGCGCGCTGATCGAGAAGTTCATCGAGACGACCATGGAAGAAGACGGCTTCTAGCCGGCTTCCCCGCTCCCGCTCCCCCACCCGAAACACCACACCTCCGTTTGTCACCACGGAGAGAAGAGATCACGCCAAGCCGCCAAGGGGAGAGAAACGGGGAGGAAGAGATCACGCAACGACGCAACGAGGCAACGACGCAACGTTTGGATCAAGGGTGGACTTTCCGGCGTTGCGCCGTGGCCTCGTGGCGCCGTTGCGTGAGTTCCCCTTCCTACCTCCCCAACGCCTCCCCCAGATACCCCCCCAGCGCCGTCTGCCGCTTCATCACGTCGCGGTTGCTCAGACATCGCCCCAGCGCCCGCTGGCTGCCCACGATGGCGACGAACTTCGCGCCTCGGGTGATCGCCGTGTACAGGAGATTCCGCCGCAGCATGATCCAGTGCTCGCCGCACAGGGGGATCACCACGGCGGGGTACTCGCTGCCCTGGCTCTTGTGGATGCTCACGGCGTAGGCGATGACGAGGGCGTCGAGATCCTCGCGCGGGTAGGTGTGGGGGCGGCCGTCCATGTCCACGACGATCTCGCCCTCGTCGGGGTCGACGGCGGAGATGATGCCGAGCTCGCCGTTGAAGACCTCGCGGTCGTAGTCGTTGCGGATCTGCATGACGCGGTCGCCGAGGCGGTAGATGCGGGAGCCGCGGGTGATCTCGGGGTGGTCGGGGCCGGGGGGATTGAGGGTGTGCTGGAGCAGGGCGTTGAGGTTCTGGGCACCGCATTCGCCGCGGTGCATGGGGGTCAGCACCTGGATGTCGCGCATGGGGTCGAGGTCGAAGCCGTCGGGGATGCGGCGGGCGACGAGGTCGCGGATGGTGCGAGCGGTCTCGGAGGACTGCTCGCGGCTGAAGAAGAAGAAGTCGTCGTCGGCGGACTGGCCTCCGCCGGGCCAGGTGCCGGCGAGGATCCGGTGGGCGGCGTGGACGATGCCGGAGGCCTCCTCCTGGCGGAAGACGTGGCGGAGGCGGTGGCTGGGGATACGGTCGCAGCGCAGCAGATCGGCGAGGACCTGACCGGGGCCGACGGAGGGCAGCTGGTCGGCGTCGCCGACGAGGAGCAGGCGGGTGGGCTCGGCCACGGCCTCGAGCAGGGCGCGCAGGAGGAGCACGTCGACCATGGAGACCTCGTCGACGATGACGAGGTCGGCCTGCAGGGGGTGTTCGGCGTTGCGGTGGAAGGCCGCGTCGCGGGGGTTGTAAGCCAGCAGGCGGTGCAGGGTGGACGCGGGCTGGTCGGTGGCCTCGGACATGCGCCGGGCGGCGCGACCGGTGGGCGCAGCGAGCACGACGCGCTGGCCGACCAGGGCCTCGAGCACGACGCGCAGGCAGGTGGTCTTGCCGGTCCCAGGGCCGCCGGTGAGGATGCCCACCTGGGCGCCCAGCAGGCCGAGCACGGCGCTGCGCTGGGTGGCCTCGAGCTGGACACCGCAGCGGTCCTCCGCCCTGACGAGGTCCTCCGAGGTGACCTGCTTCGAACGGGGGGGAGGGGCGCCGAGCAGGCGCGCGATGGAGTCGGCGCAGGCGCGCTCGGCCTCGTCGAGGGGGGCCAGAGCGACGCGTTCGCCCGCGGCGACGACCTTGCGCGAGGCGATGAGCTGGTCGCAGGCGGTCTCGAGGCCGTCGGCGTCGATGGAGAGGTCCCGCTGGGCCCGCTGGACGAGGTCGGGCCGGTGGGCACAGGTGTGGCCGGCGTCGGCCTCGAGCTTGAGGGTGTACAGCAGGCCGGCGCGGGCGCGCAGGGGGTGGTTGACGTCGAAGCCGCAGCTGCGGGCGATCTCGTCGGCGCGCTTGAAGCCGATCCCGGCCACGTCGCTGGCCAGGCGATAGGGGTTCTCGCGGATCACGCCCATGGCGCGTCCGCCGTAGCGCTTGTGGATGCGCACGGCGTACGCCGGCGAGATGCCGTGGCTCTGCAGGAACACCATCACGTCGCGCGCGGCCGTGTGCTCGTTCCAGGCCTTGCGGATGCGGGCGATGCGCTTGGGGCCGATGCCCGGCACCTCGGCGAGCCGCTGCGGGGCGGTCTGGATGACGTCCAGGGTCGTGTCGCCGAAGTGGGCGACGAGGCGGGCGGCGTAGGCCTCGCCGATCCCCGGCACCAGCCCGGAGCCGAGGTAGCGTCGCACGCCCTCGAGGGTGGAGGGCTCCACGGGCAGGAAGCTGTCCACCTCCAGCTGCTTGCCGAACTTCGGGTGCACGATCCAGCGGCCGGTGAGCCGCAGCGCCTCCCCCTCGTTGATCCCGTGCATGGAACCCACGGCCGTGATCAGCTCGCCTTCCACGTCGATGCGCAGCACGGTCCAGCCGCTCTCCGGGTTGGCGAACACCGTGCGGATGACCTCACCCTCGAGGGTGACGGGGCCGTCGGAGGCGCCGAGGTCGAACAGCTGAGACTGCTCGTGATCCGAGGACGACATGGGGCCATGCTAGCGTGATCGCGGGGAATTTGGATTTTGGAATCTGGATTTGGACAGGGAAAACGCGCGTGCGGTGTTGAGAAGACCGCATCCGTGGTTATGGTGGACGGACCGATTCGGCTGACGAGGAGCGCGCGGTTTCGATGGAAGCTTTCTGGGCCGGACTGCTGGCAGCGATCCCCTGGGTGATCCTGGCGCTGTGCACGATCATCGGGCTCGCCGGGACGCTGCTGCCGGGGATCCCGGGTGGCGGTCTGATCCTGGCCGGCGTGGTGACGTTTGCGATCTGGACCGGCTTCGAGTGGCTGTCCTGGCCCACGCTGGTGGCGGTGTCGCTGCTGGCGCTCGTGGGCGGGATCGGCCAGTACTTCGTCAGCAGCTACGGGGCGCGCAAGTTCGGAGCGAGCCGCTGGGGTGCCGTGGGCGCGGCCATCGGGTTCTTCGTCGGGCTGGTGTTCTCGCCCATCGGCGCGCTGATCGGCGCATTCGCCGGCGCCATGGTGGTCGAGCTGATCCGGCACCGCCGCGCGGACGCCATCGCCGAGCGCGAGCGCCGCAAGATCGCCGAGGAGAAGGGCGAGCTGCTCCCCGCCGAGGACGCCATGGAGGAGGGGGCGGACGAGGCGCCCGTCGAGGCGCCGGTCGAGGCCACGGCTCCCGCGCCCGAGGAGCCGGGCACCGACCTGGTGTTGGCCGCGGACCACGAACGCTGGCAGGACCGCCTCAAGGCCCGGTTCCGCGCCATGGGCCGGTCCACGAAGGCCGGGATGCGGCGCGCCGGGCAGGCCCTGGACGAGTCCAAGCTGCCGGACCAGACCAAGAAGGCCACCCTGGCCGGCGTGGGCGCGGTGCTCGGCGCGGTCGGATCGTTCCTCTTCGAGTTCGTCTTCGGCCTGATCATGGTGGCGGTTATCTTCATCGGCCTGCTGGTTTGCCCCGCCCCTGGGCTTATGGAGATGGCCCGGCGGCGCCCTTTCTGGGCGCCCGTCATGGTGATGGGAGACGGTATGACCTGGCGTAGCACAGCGTTGTTTTTCGCGGTGGTCCCGCTGATCACCGGCGGGTGCGTGCTCAAGACCAAGTACGACGAGGCCCTGCTGCAGATGGCCGATCTCGAGCAGCAGCTCGCGGACTGCGAGGCCCACGGAGCGGACCTCGAGGGTCAGCTGCATGAATGCGCGGCGGCCAAGAGGGGGGCGCTGTCGCAGATCGACGAGCTGATCGGCGAGCTGGAACAGACCGGCCAGGACGTCAGCCGCCTGCAGGCCGAGCGCGACGGGGTCTCGAGGAGCCTGGCGCTGGCCGAGAAGGAGCTGGCCGAGCTGGAGCGCAAGCGGGCCCAGGAGCGGGCCCGGATGGCCACCTTCCGCAAGATGCTCGAGCAGTTCCAGGCCATGATCGACAGCGGCCAGATCGAGGTGGTCATCGACCGCGGCCGCATGATCGTCAAGATGCCCTCGGGCATCCTGTTCGACTCGGGCAGCACCACGATCAAGAAAGAGGGCAAGGAGGTCCTGACGGAGGTCACCACCGTGCTGGCCGGCCTGGAGAACCGCACCTTCCAGGTGGAGGGACACACCGACGACCAGCCGATCCGCACGTCGCGGT
The DNA here is from genome assembly GCA_964558555.1 of uncultured Rickettsiales bacterium. Taxonomy (GTDB): domain Bacteria; phylum Myxococcota_A; class UBA796; order UBA9615; family CAYRNR01; genus CAYRNR01. The sequence goes on from CAZLEO010000078.1 coordinate 6,369, forward strand.
TCCCGTCCAACTGGGAGCTGTCGGTGCTGCGGGCCACCGAGGTGGTCAAGTTCATGGTGGACGCGGGTATGCCGGCGGAGCGCATCATGCCCAGCGGCCACGCGGAGTTCGTCCCGGTGGGCCCCAACGACACCCAGGACGGGCGCGCCCTCAACCGCCGCATCGAGATCATCCTGCTGCCCAATATCGATGAGCTGCCCGACCTTTCGGCGCTGGAACGGGTAGACTAGAGCGTCATGACCCTCAGTGGTCCCCAGGAGGCCGCCGGCAACGCGGTCCATCAAGCCGAAGCGGGGATGAAGCGGCTCGATCCGCCTCCCCGCCGGCTCACCACCGCCCAGCTGATCCGACTGGTCCAGGCGGGGGTCCCCGGCCGGCCGCTCACGCGGCGTCTGTTGCTGTCCTTCGCCGCGGCGCTGCTGGCCGCATTCGTGGTCCTGCCGGACTGGATCTACAGCTGGTATCCCACCTACGAGATGGACGTGATCGGCACTGCGCCGCGCTCGGTACCCGGCCCGGTGGAGCCGCTCGCGCAGCTGCTGCCCTCGTCGGTCCTGGGGTACGTCGCCTCGTTCCGGTTGCCCTCGGGGTCGGTGGAGGATGGGCCCATCTCCACGTCCGAGTTCCAGCAGATCCAGGCGGGCGAGACCTCCATCGCCGTGCACATGACCGGCGCCGGCGCCACGCGCGGCCGGCCCACGTCCGGGCTGATGGGCAACGGCAGGCTGGGGGTCGCGGGGGTGTGCGCCCTCGTCGCCGTGATCCAGGGGCTGATGGCGATCCTCGTGCTGCAGAAGCGCTGGTGGGTGGTCAAGCTCGCCAAGCGCGGCGTGGAGACCGTCGGCAGGGTCACCGAGATGCACAGCGACCGGCTGGTGCGCAAGGACCGTCCGGTGGGCCGCGTCTACACCCTGTACTACGTGTTCGGCTCCGCCAGCGCCACGACGGTGGAGGGGGCCGTCAGCCAGTTCCACACCACCCAGTACCATCCGTTCTCGGTGGACCGGCCCCTGCGCGTGCTGTACCTCAACAGCCCCCCCTTCCGGTCCATGCCCGCGGACTTCCTGCCGCTGGGTGCGTCCAAGAAGTGACCCGTCTAGTTGGACTCGCTGCGCTGGCGCTGTGCTGCGTCTGCTCCACTGCCGCGGCCGCTGAACCCACGTGGGTGTTCCTCACCGACAAGGGGGTTGCCGGCGACGCGCTGGACGAGGCCCTCGCGCAGCGGCAGGCCGAGCTGTCCGAGCGCGCCGTGCAGCGGCGCCTGCGTACGCGCGGCACCCCGGTCGTGGACGCGCGGGATCTCGCGGTGTACGGCCCCTACGTGGACGAGATCCTGGCCGTCGGCGTGGAGGTCCGCGCCACGTCGAGGTGGCTCAACGCCGTCAGCGTGGTGGGCAGCGATCGGCAGCTGGCGTTGGTGCGATCCCTGGCGTGCGTCACCCGCACGCAGCCCGTGGCCAGGCGTCAGCGCGAGGTGGTGCGCGAGAGCGGCGCGGTGGCCAACGGTGGCGCACGGACCTACGGCCTGGCCGAGGACCAGGTCTTCTTGCTGGGTATCCCGTCCCTGCACGCGTGCGGGCTGACCGGCGAGGGGGTGGTGGTGGGGGTCCAGGACACCGGGTTCACCCTCGAGCACGACGCGCTGGCTCACATCGACGTCCTGGGCGAGTGGGATTTCATCCACGACGACGGCAACACCGCCGACGAGGAGGACGATCCCCAGGGCCAGCACAACCACGGCACCTCCGTGCTGTCGCTGGTCGCCGGCTGGCACCCGGACGTGTACGGGGGTGTGGCGCCGGACGTGACCGTGATCCTCTCCAAGACCGAGGACACCTCCCAGGAGGAGCCCATCGAGGAGGACTGGTGGGTCGAGGGCATCGAGTGGATCGAGGGGCTCGGCGCAGATCTCATGACAGCCTCGCTGGGGTACTTCGACTGGTACACGCCCGAGGACATGGACGGCCAGACCGCCGTGACCACCCTCGCGGCGGCCACGGCGCTGGAGAACGGCCTGATCCTGATCAACAGCGCGGGCAACGAGGGTCCGGACCCCTCGACCATCATCGCGCCCGCGGACACGGACGGTCTCATCGCCGTGGGCGCGGTGGACGTCTACGGCCACATCTCGGACTTCTCCTCGCGTGGCCCCACCGCGGACGGGCGCATCAAGCCCGACGTGTGCGGCATGGGCGTGTCCAACTGGGTCGTCCAGCCGGACACCGCGGACGAGTACAAGCAAGGAAGCGGCACGAGCTACGCGGCGCCCATGGTCGCCGGGCTGGCCGCGCTGCTGCTGCAGGCGTTCCCCGATCTCGGGCCCGAAGAGATGTGGGATCTGCTGACCTCCACGGCCTCCAGCGCCGCTTCCCCGGACAACGAGTACGGCTGGGGTGTGGTCCGCGGCGTGTCCGCCGTGGGGCTCTACTGCACCTGCCAGGACTACGACGAGGACGGCGAGTACAACGCCGACTGCGGTGGCAGCGACTGCGACGACTTCCGCCCCGAGATCCACCCTGGCGCCGAGGAGGTCTGCGACGGCTTCGACGACGACTGCGACGGCGAGCTGGGCGAGGGGGAGTCGGACGAGGATCGCGACGGCTGGCTCGAATGCGGCGAGGGCGAGTTTCGCGGCGACTGCGACGACCTCGATCCCCTCGCGTATCCCGGCGCCGTCGAGATCGCCTACGACGGCATCGACCAGGACTGCGACGGCCTCGACCTCACGGACATCGACCTCGACGGCTTCGACGGCCCCACCGAGGACTGCAACGACCAGGACCCGGACATCCACCCCGACCAGCCCGAGGTCTGCGACGACCGCGTCGACAACGACTGCGACGGTTTCCGCGACGACCTCGATCCCGACTGCATCATCCCCTGGGGCGAGCCCGACCTCATCGATCCCGGCGACGACTGCCTGTGTCGCTCGACCGCCGAGGCTCCGATCGCGCCAGGAGCCTTGCTCGTGGTCCTCACGACGGTGGTCTGGCGCTTGCGCGGACGCTCCAGGGCGTGAGCCAACAGAATTGTTGGGATTCTAACTAATCAGGATAAAAGAAGAATCAGAGGATGTCGTCGGCGTCGATGATCGCGACCTTGAGCCGGACCGGATCGTCGTGACAGACCTCGAGCAGCGCCCTGCCGACCACGACGAGGCCCTGGTAGGCGTCGGCGAGGAAGATGTGATCGTCGTCGGCGACGACGTCGGCGAGGACGGTGCCGACCGAGGCCGTGGCCATGAGGACGGGATCGTGCTGGCCGGCGGGGGGGCGCAGATCCACGAGGTGGACGAGGCGGGTGCCGCTGGCGACGAACACGTGGGGGCCGTCGCAGATGAGGCCGGCGCGCTCGGGGACGCCGCCGTCGAGCTCCAGATCGATGGAGCCCAGCCGCGTCAAGGAGCCGTCCTCGGCGAGGGCCAGGATGAACAGCCAGCCGAACTCGTCGAAGGCGACCACCACGGGCGGGGCGCCGTCGTCGGGGGTGGTGATGGCGGCGGCGAGGATCTCCCCCTCGCCCAGCAACAGGCTGCCGCGCGTGACGAGGTCGCTGCCGTCGCGGCGCAGCAGACACAGGGTCTGCGAGCGGGCCGCGAGGATGTCGCCGTCGGTGTGCAGGTACAGGCAGCTCAGGCGACCGGGGAGGTCGACGGTGCCGGCGGCCAGGGGCGCGTCGCTGGTGACGTCGTGCAGCTGGAGCTGGCGGCCGCGACCCAGGAGGTAGCGGTCCTTGCAGGCCACCATCCGGCGAAACCTCGGAGCGGTGGTGCGGTGGAGCTCCCGCACGTCTGCTGCGCCGGTCCAGAGGGCGACGAGGCCCGTCTCGTCCAGCAGCAGCGCGCCGCCGTCCACCTCGGCGGCGTCGAGGAGCCGGCAACCGGTGTCGACCCGGTCGCCGCGGGCGTATCGCCCCGCCTCGATGATCTCCAGCCCTCTGGGCGTGGCCAGGCACAGCTGCGACCCGCAGCGCAGCAGGCGCTCCGGGCGACCGCCGAGCAGGCTGTCGAGCATCCGGCGCGCCAGGGCCGCGTCGTCGCCTTCGACGGTCGTGTGGGCGCGCGTGTCGCCATTTCCGGAGGACATCATGGAACCCTCTCGCTCGCAGGTCGCGGGAACGATGGACTAACGTAACCCGAGACCCACCCGAGCACAACCGCGGGTGAATGGGGTTCAGAACGGCGATCGCGCCGCCGTGGAGTCAGGCGACGATGCCCAGCAGCGCCGACACGAAGCAGGCCGCCATCGGCGCGAGGCACAGCATCATCGTGGGCATGAGCACCACGAGGGTGCGCGTGGACGAACGCCGGTGCACACGCGACGTGCCGACGACCATGAGGATCGTCCACCACACCGGGAAGACCAGCAGGGGGCCGAAGTAGGGGAACAGCCCCCCGACCCAGCCCACGCCCATGGCGTAGCAGGCGACCTTCAGCGTGGCCCCGATGCCCCGCTCGGCGCCGGCGTCCACCATCCTCAGGCACAGGTGCTGGAGGACGGCCACGGTGAGGTACAGCGCGAGGGTGACGAAGGGCGCCAGCAGCACCATGAGGACGCGGGTCGTGGCGGCCACCACGGTGGCGATGATCAGCTGGACATCCCAGTTGCCGGATTGCAGCCCCTGGATGGCGTAGGGTCCGACCACCGCGATGTTGCCGACGAAGGCCAGCAGCGCCAGCGCCGTGTTGCTCACCCCGAGCAGGGCGGCGCCGATCAACCCGAAGGTGAGGGCCGGCCCCATCCCCCCGTCGGTGGAGAGCTGCTCGAAGAACACCGCCGGGCGGGTGGTCACGGCGGCGGTGGTCCGCCACCAGCCGCGCAGCAGGCCCACGTTGCCCCGCTCCTCCCAGGCGACGGGAGCGGTGAAGGTGGGGCGCTCCGCGTCGCGGCATTGGGCGCAGTAGCGCACCCCCTGGACGCTCACTTCACACCGCAGGCAGGTGAACGATCCGCAGCGGGCGCACACGCCGGTGACGGGCTGGTCGGGGTGGTGGGAACACCAGCCGGCCGGGCCGCGGGCGACCGGTTCGGGGGCGAGCTGGACGACGTGCCCGCAGTCGGCGCAGTGCTCGGCCGCGGGTGAGGCCAGCTCGCCACCGCAGTGGGCGCATCGAGCGTTCATGCCATCCCGGTGACGATGGTGTAGATCCAGTTGCCGAGAAGGAACACGACGAAGAAGGCCCAGATTCCGGCGGACTCCCAGCGGGCCAGGCGGATCTTCAGCGACGGCAGGCGCAGGGCGAAGCGCAGCAAGGTCCACAGGGTGAATGCCAGCGCCAGGTAGAACAGGAAGCTGCCGAGGGGGGACTGCTGGATCCCCTCGATCAGCCGCCCGTGCATCGCGTGGATCCATGATCGGGTCATGCCGCACGAGAAGCACGGGTAGCCGCTGATCTGCTTGAAGCTGCACATGTACGGGTTGCGCTGGAACGGAAACCAGCGCGCCATGCCGAACATGCCCAGGAACATCACCGCGAAGATGGGGCGCTCGTCGAACACGCGGCGCGCGGGGCGGGGGCTCAGGCCGATCCTCATCACAGCGCCTCGGCGATCATCGCCACCACGGTCAGGGCGAAGTACAGCACGATGGGCGACAGGAACATGATCAGGAACGGCACCAGGGTCGCCAGGGATCGCGTGATGGAGCAGCGGTGGACCTTGTGCGTGCCCACGACCATCAGGATCGCCCACCACACGGGCAGCGCCATCTGCCCCATGTAGGGGATCAGCCCCGTCCACCCCACCCCCATGGCGTAGCAGGCCACCTTCAGCGTGGCCCCGATGCCGTACTCGCCGCCCGCGCCGGCGATGCGCAGGGCCAGGTGCTGCATGGCCGCGAGCACCAGCACGAAGATCAGGTTCAGCCCGGGCGTGGCGAGCAGCAAGACGGTCAGCCCCGCGAACACGCCCAGCATGGCCAGCCCGGGCCCCGGGGACTGGCTCTGGGCGGACGCGGCGATGGCGACGATGATGCCGATCACCCCCAGGAAGACCAGGTACAGGCCCATGAGCATGATCTGCCACATCCACTGCAGCCCGCTGCCGGTCAGGCCGTAGATGAAGGCCGAGCCGAACTCCCCGGTGGGCTCCATGCGCTCGAAGAACTGGCCGGGCCGCGCGGTCACCTCGGCGGTGGTGCGCCACCAGGCCACCATGCGGCCGATGGCCTGCCGCTCCTCCCACGCCACGGGCGCGGCGAGCTGCCGGGCCAGCACCTCGCGGCAGTCCTCGCAGTAGCGGATGCCGCGGACGCTGACCTCGCACTGCACGCAGGTGAACCTCGCGCAGCGGCTGCACACTCCGGTGACGAGGATGTCCGGGTGTTCGGGGCACCACCCGGACGGCCCGCGGGCGATGGGATCGGGGGCGATGCGCAGGGGGGCGCGGCATTCCTTGCAGCGCGCCTTCTCGGGCAGGGGCGAGGGCTGCTCCGCGCCGCAGGCGCGACAGCGCTGCGGGCGGATCGCCGGGACGACCGCCGCGGATGCGGTCGGGGCCTCGGGGGTGGCGATCTCGCCGGTCATGCGGCCACCTGCCGCACCGTGCCCAGGGCCACGAGCGTCACCGTCGCCAGGACGGACACCGTCGCCAGGCGGGCCCTCGCCGCGCGCTGGTGCAACGACGCCTCGCGCAGCCGTACGCCGAGGGCGCCGAGGAACAGCAGCAGGGGGGCGATCAACACGACGAACCAGTAGACCATGCCCTCCCCCCTGGGCATCAACAACAACCACGCGATCGCTGGCGGCGCCCAGGCGCTGAGCCAGTAGCCGCTGGCTCGCCGGAAGCGCCCGTCGTGGAACTCCTCGTCCGGACGCAGGCGCAGCGGAAGCAGCACGCCGGGCAGGGCCGCGGCGACGACGAGGGGGGCGAACTTGGCGCGGTACGTGATCACGGCGCCGACCGCCCCCCAGAAGCGTTCGGGAAGGGGATCGGGCCTCACCACGGCCGCCGCGACCACGGCCGCCGCGGCGAACAACGCGAGCATCAGGCCGCCGCCGCCGATGTCCGGCGGCTCCAGGTGGTCGCGCAGCAGCACCGCGGCGGGCAAGCCGACGACCAGGGCCGCTGCGACGGCGCCGGCGAGGGCCAGGGGGCCGAAGGTGGTGACCAGGCGGTCGAGGAGTGCGTGGCCGGCCAGGGTCGCCGCAAAGCTCAACCCCACGCAGAGCAACAGCGGCTCGGTACCGGAGGGGTGGGTTCCGGGGGGACGCATGGGGCGCCGCCGATCAGCCACTGGCGGAGAGGGAGCGGACGGGCTCGGCCTGGATCTCCAGCGCGCCCGCGTCCAGGGCCTTGCGCACCAGCGCGAGGTTGAACGCGTGACCGCTGCGGCAGGCGCTGAAGTGGCCCAGCACCGGCGCGCCGAGCAGCGCGAGGTCGCCGATCATGTCCAGGACCTTGTGCCGCACGCACTCGTCGGGGAACCGCAACCCACCGGGGTTGATGACGTCGGTGGCGCTGAACACCACCGCGTTGTCGAGGCCGCCGCCGAGGGCGAGGCCCGCCGAGCGCATCTTCTCCACGTCCGACAGCATGCCGAACGTCCGCGCCGGCGCGATCTCGGCGGCGAAGCGCTCGCCGTCCCCGCAGAAGCGGATGTTCTGCTGGCGCAGCAGGGGGTGATCGAAGGAGATCTCGCAGTCGATGGCGAACCCGTCGAAGGGGGCCAGACGGGACCAGCGACCCGAATCCGGGTCCTGCGCCTCGACGGACCGGATCACGCGCAGGTAGCGGCGCGGCGACGACTGCTCGGTGATACCCACATCGAGCAGCGCGCGGACGAAGGGCCGGGCCGATCCGTCCATGCCGGGCAGCTCGGGGCCCTCGACCGCCACCAGGGCGTTGTCGATGTCCAGCCCGCGCAGGGCCGCGATGAGGTGCTCGACCGTACCCACCGTGGCGCCGTCCACGCCCAGCGTGGTGGCGAGGTTGGTCCGGACGACGTGGTCGATGTGCGCGGGGATGAGGGGGGCGCCCTCGAGGTCCGTGCGGGAGAACACGATGCCGTGGTCCTCGGGCGCGGGCTCGACCGCGACCTGCACGGCGCGGCCCGAATGGAGCCCGTTACCGTGGAAGCTCAGCGGTGCGGACAGGGTGCGCTGCAAGAGCGGTCCTCCCAGAATGTCCCATACATAGCCGAAGGGCAGCCGGCGGCCAAGCCTTTCCGGTCACCTTCTGAACCTACTCGTCGGCCTCCGGGACCTCGAACTCGACCAGGGCTCCGACCTCCACGCCGTTGTCGTCGAACCACCCCTTGTTGACCTCCAGCACGTACTGGCAGGGGTGGAGGGACGAGTGGGAGTCCTGGGTCCTGGGTTGCATGTCCGCGATGTGGACGATCTTCTTGCCGTCGTCGAGGAACGCCACGGACAGGGGGATGTTGGTGTTCTTCATCCAGAAGCTGCGGACCTGCTCGTCGTCGTAGATGAAGATCATGCCGCGGTTCTTGCCGAGCTTGCTGCGGTACATCAGGCCGCGCTGGCGTTGCCCCTCGGTCTGGGCGAGCTCCACCTTGAGCTGCGCGTCGCCGAGGGTACATCGCACGACACGCATGGACGACGAGCTGCAGCCGCTCGCGGCCGCGCAGGCCAGCACCAGCGCCATCAACATGGGCGTCGCCGGCCGCATCAGAACAGGTCTCCTGACCGGGCGGGCCCGGGTACGTGGACGTGGGCGTGAGCCGCCGGGGTGGTGCAGCGCCCGCGGGGCGTGCGTTGCAGGAACCCCTCCCGGATGAGGTAGGGCTCGTACACCTCTTCGATGGTGTCCTTCTCCTCGCCGATGGAGGCGGCCATGGTCTCCACGCCCACCGGTCCGCCGCCGAACTTGTCGGCGACGGTGCGCAGGATCTTGCGGTCCATCTCGTCGAGGCCGCGGTCGTCCACACCGAGCCGCTCCAGGGCGTCGCGGGCCACGTCCAGCGTGACCGTGCCCTCACCGTCCACCTGCGCGAAGTCGCGCACGCGCCGCAGCAGCCGGTTGGCGATGCGCGGGGTGCCGCGGGATCGCCGGGACATCTCCACGGCGCCCTCCTCGGACAGGTCCACCTCCATCAGCTGGGCCGAGCGGGTGATGATCGATAGCAGCTCGTCGGCGCTGTAGTAGTCCAGCACCATGTGGATGCCGAAGCGGCTGCGCAGCGGTGAGGTCAGCAGGCCGGTGCGCGTCGTGGCCCCCACCAGGGAGAAGGGCCGCAGGTTCACCTGCACCGAGCGGGCGGTGGGGCCCTGGCCCAGGATCAGGTCCAGCTTGCCGTCCTCCATGGCCGGATAGAGGACCTCCTCGACCGGCTTGGGCAGGCGGTGGATCTCGTCGATGAACAGCACGTCGCCCGGCTCGAGGTTGGCCAGCAGGGCCGCCAGATCGCCGGCCCGCTCGACCATGGGGCCCGATGTGGTGCGGATCTGCACGCCCATCTCCCGCGCGATCACATGCGCCAGCGTGGTCTTGCCCAGCCCCGGGGGTCCGGCCAGCAGCACGTGATCGAGGGCCTCCTCGCGCTGCCGCGCGGCGCCGATGAACACGCGCAGGTTGTCCTTGTTGCGTGTCTGGCCCACGTACTCGTCGAGGGTGCGCGGCCGCAACCGCGGGGAGATGGCCTCGTCCTCGCCCACCGACAGGGGCGTGACCTCGCGATCGGAGCCGGGGTCGAGAGGATCGTCCATCGCCTAGTGCCCCTTGGGTGTGAGCTCGGCCAGCGCGCGGCGGAGCAGGTCTTCGAGGGTGTCGCGGGCGGCGGGCTTGATCGTGCGGATCACCGAGACGATCTCGTTGCGACGGAAGCCCAGGCCCTGCAGCGCCTCCTCCAGGTCATCGCGGGCGGAGGTCCGCGCCGCGGCCGTGGGCAGGGACGCGGCGGCCGGGCGGTCCATCACCGTGGGCAGCTTGTCCTTGAGCTCCAGGGCCATGCGCGCCGCGGTCTTCTTGCCCACGCCGGGGAGCATGGCCAGCCGCTTGGTGTCGCCCAGGGCGATGGCGTCGTACAGCTCGTCGGGGGTGGCGGCGCCGAGGATGCCCGTGGCCATCTTGGGCCCGATCTGGCTCACCCCGGTCAGGGCGAGGAACAGATCGCGCTCGGCGATGGTGTGGAATCCGTACAGGGTGATGGCGTCCTCGCGGACCACGGTGAGCACCACCAGGGACACCTCCTCGCCCTCGGCGGGGAGATGGGCCACCGTGGCAGCCGAGGTGGTGAGCTCGAAGCCGACGCCGTGGACGTCCACCACCACGGTGGTGCCCGAGACCTGGGTGAGGATTCCGCGCAGTGAAGCGATCATCGGCGAGCTCCGGCGAGGCGGTCGAGCAGGGGGGAGGCGTGGGCGTGGCAGATGGCCACCGCCAGGGCGTCGGTGGCGTCCACGGGCAGATCGAATCGCTGACCCAGCAGCGTCTCCACCATCATCTTCACCTGATCCTTGCCGGCGCGGCCGTCGCCGGTGACCGACTGCTTCACCCGCGCGGGCGGGTACTCGTGCAGGGGTAGCCCCGCCTGGACCACGGCGAGCAGCGCCACGCCGCGCGCCTGCCCGAGCTTGAGCGCGCTCGCGGCGTGCCTGGCATGGAACACGCTCTCCACGGCGGCCTCGTCGGGATCCGTGCGCTGGATCACCTCGACCAGCCCCTCGTAGATCTTCAGCAACCGTTGCGCGAACGGCTGCTTCGACGGGGTCCGCACGACACCTGCGTCCAGGACGGTCAGCCGGCTGCCGTCGATGCGAATGACGCCGAAGCCCGATACGACGCTCCCGGGATCGATGCCCAGGACCACCTTGCTCACGAGCTCTCCAGGATCCTCGTCATCTCCTCGTCGGAGATGTCGAAGTTCGCGTACACGTGCTGCACGTCGTCGATGTCCTCGAGGGCCTCGACGAGGCGCAGCGTGCGATCCGCGTCCGACCCCTCGAGGGGGACGGCCACGTTGGGGACCATGGTCAGGCCCACCTCGCCGAGCTCCAGGCCCGACTCCTCCAGGGCGCGGCGGACCGCGTCGAGCTCGTCGGGGGCGGTGAGGACCTCGAACTCCTCGCCGTTGTCCTCCATCTCCTCGGCGCCTGCCTCGAGCACCGCCTCGAAGACATCGTCCTCGTCCACCCCCTCGCCCGGCACCACGATCCGCCCGCGGCGCGTGAAGGCGGCCGCGGCGCAGCCCGCCTTGCCCAGGTTGCCGCCGCGCTTGGTGATCACGTGGCGGACCTCGGGGCCCGTGCGGTTCTTGTTGTCGGTGAGGCACTCGATGTAGATGGCCACGCCGCCGGGGCCGTAGCCCTCGTAGGCGATCTCCCAGAACTGGGTGTCGTCCCCTTCGCCCGTGGCCTTGGCGATGGCCCGGTCGATGTTGGACGAGGGCATGTTCGCCGCCCTGGCCGTCTGGATGGCGGCGCGCAGGCGTGGGTTGCCGTCGGGATCACCCCCGCCCCGCTTGGCGGAGACGGCGATCTCGCGGATGAGCTTGGTGAACAGCTTGCCCCGCTTGGCGTCAGCTGCACCCTTCTTGCGCTTGATGGTCGACCACTTGCTGTGCCCGGACATGTCAGACCTCTTCGATTTCTCTTTCGATTCCGCATAGATGGGTGAGAATCGAGCGGTGTCGTTCTATCACTGCGCGCGCGGCGCCACAAGCACTGCGCGCGCGCTGTCGCGAGGTTGGTGGTGACGGTGTGCCACGATTGAACACCCGTCGGCTGCGTCCCTCGTCCCCCTGTGTTATCCTGATGTGCGCTTCGGATGCGGGACGATCCGGGGTGCCCAGAAGACGCGACGGTCCCGGATACGGCATGACACCCGACACACCCGAACACCGCGGCGCCATACGCTGTCCCCTCTTCGTCGAGGTGGAGGTGCGCGACCGCACCGGCGTGTACTTCTATCGTGCCCGCAACATCAGCTCCGGCGGTGTGTTCATCGACGCGCCCGTCCCCCTCGAGGAGGGCACCGAGGTGACCCTGCGCTTCCGCCTCCCCGGCGGCTCCGAGGTCTCGGTGGACGGGCTGGTGGTGTGGACCACGCGCATGGCCGGCGTGCCCGTCCCCTACCCGGGCATGGGCGTGGCCTTCTGCGGGCTGGCGGGCCAGGCGCAGAACTCCATCCAGACCTACGTCTCGTCGTTTTCTTCGAAACGTCGCTGACTACTTCGTCCGCTTCAGGATCAAGAACCCGGTAGGCATCTCCAGGACCGCGGTCACGTCTCCCACGGCGAGCCCCTCGACGGCCGACGAGATGGCGGGCTGCATGTCGGCCGTGGAGACCTCGCCGATGTCCCCGCCGTCCGCGGCGGTGGGGCCGATGCTGTGGGCTCGCGCCAGGGCGGCGAAGTCCTCACCGGCCCGGGCCTTGGTCAGCACCTGGTCCGCGAGGCTGCGGTCCTTGACGAAGATCTGGCTCAGCTTCAGCCGCGGCGCGGAGTCGCGCAGGGCCATGCGGCGGCGGGCGCTGACCTCGTCGATCAGGGCCTGCACGTTGACCTCGGCGGCCACGTGCTTCTTGAGGAGCTCCAGCTCGGCGATGGCCTCGTCGTAGCGCTGCTCCTCGGTGAGCAGGGCGGCGAGCTGGTGGCGGGCGAAGTTGAAGGCCGGGTCGGCGCGGAGCACCTCCCGCAGCGTCTCCTCGGCGCGCGCCATGTTCTGTGCCTGGATGTAGGCCCCCGCCAGCTCCACCTTGAGGCCCAGATCCATGGGGGACAGGTTGGAGGCGCGCAGGAAGTAGCTGGCCGCGAGCTCGGCGCGCTCGGTGAGCAGGTAGACCATCCCCAGCCCCCGCAGGGCCTCCACGTGGGCGGGATCCAGGGCGAGCGCCTGCTGCAGGGAGGCCTCGGCCTCGTCGTTTCGCTCCTCGCTGAGCAGGACGACGGCCAGCGCGGCGTGGCTCTCGGGGTAACGTGGCTCGAGCTCGATGGCGCGGCGGACGGCGGTCTCCGCCTCGACGTTGCGCGCGACGGCGGCCAGGCCGATGCCGCGGTTGAGGTGGGCCAGGTGGAAGTCCGGCGCCGCCGCGATCACCTCGTCGAAGTGCTCCAGCGCCGCCTCGGGGTCCACGGTCAGGGTGTCGAGGCCGAGGCGGAAGGGGGTGAAGACCTCCTCGGTGACCGTACCGGCGACCACACCGTCGGCCACGGCCCGCAGGTCCCGCAGGTACTCGTCGCGGGGATCCAGGCGCAACCCCTCGTCGAAGGCGGACAGGGCCTCCTGCCCCATGCCCAGGCCCAGGTACACCGAACCCAGCTCCAGGTAGATCATCGGGTTGTTGCCGTCGAGCCGCGCGGCCTCCTCCAGCAGCTCCCTCGCCTCGTCCTCCCGCTCGTGGTGGGTGAGGTACGCCCCCAGGTAGAAGTAGGCGTCTGCCTCCCCCGGCGCGACCTCGATGGCGCGGCGGTACGCGGCCAGGGCGTCGTCCTCCCGCTCCAGCGACAGGTAGAGGTTGGCCAGGTGGCTGTGGGCCTCGGCCAGGTCGGGGCGCAGCTCGATGGCCTTCTCGAACGAGGCGATGGCCCCCTCGGTGTCCCCCTTCATGGCCAGCGCGGCGCCCAGCCCGTGGTGGGCCCAGGCAAAGCTCGGGTCGAGGGACAGCGCCTCGCGGAACTCCGTCTCCGCGGCGATGGGATCGTTGGTGGAGCGGCCGTACAGGTAGTGGGCCGCGGCGTCGTTGGGATTCGCGTCCAGGGCCAGGCGGTAGAAGTGCAGGGCGTCCTCGGCGCGCCCCTGGGCGCCGAGCAGGTCGATGTAGAGCCGGTGGGCGTCCACGTAGTCGGGTGCGTCCTGCAGCAGGTCGTAGGTCAGCTGGGTCGCCTCGCCCAGCCGGTTGGCGTGCGCGGCGGCGAGGGCCTGCTCGAAGCGTTGCTCGTCGTCGGCGCTCACCGCCGCAGCGGGCAAGGCGAGGATCGCCGAGAACGAGACCATGAGGGACAACACGAAGGTCTGTGGGCCACGGCCGAACATCGAATTCCTCCCGTAGGGGAGGGGTATACTACCCCAGAACGGGGGCCGTGAAGCTGCGCATTGTCTTTTCACGCGCCCGCGTGGAAGAATCTAGGGTTCTGGAAATCTACGGAAAGCTGACGATGACCTCACTGCGCTGTTCCCCGCTCGTTCGCACCATGGCCCTGCTCCTCGCCGCGCTGTTCTGCGCCGGACTGCCCTGGACCGGGCCGTGGGGCGAGGCCCGGGCTGCCGACGCCACCACCGTGGCCGTCATCGGCGTGTTCGGTAACCCGGACGGCTCCAACGCCGAGTCCGAGGCGATGGCCGAGGCCGTGGTGGCCGCCCTCGCCGATCTCGACGACGTGGAGGTCGTCGGCCCCGACGTGTTCGGGCGCACCCTGTGGGACCGGCGCAACCAGGTCCTGCAGGGGGTCTTCCTCGGGTCGGCCGAGGACGCGTTCCAGGAGGGGCGTGTCCTGTACGACAACGCCCAGTTCCAGGCCGCGCTGATCAGCCTGGAGAAGGCCGAAGAGGCCCTGGACCGGGGTGTCGAGTTCCTGCGAGATCCGCGCCTGTTGGTGGAGATCCACGTGCACGAGGGGCTGGCCAACATGGCGCTGGGGGACGACGGCGCGGCCGAGGCGCACTTCGAGGAGGTGGCCCGCACGGACCCGGCTCGCGCCCTGGACCCGGTGCGCACCCCACCCAAGATGACCATGGCCTTCGAGCAGGCCAAGTTCGGCGTGGCCGAGTCCGGCGTCGCCAACGTCCTGATCACCTCGGGCAGCCACGTGTCCGCCGACGTGTACGTCAACGGCCTGGACGTGGGTCGGACCCCGACCAACCTGGAGCTGGCCCCCGGCCGCTACCACATCAGCGTGCATCACCCCGAGCACGGCTGGGACTACGTGGACGAGACCCTCGAGGCGGACCAGGACGTGGAGCTGGACTTCGTGCTGCAGCCGAGGGGCATCCGCCCCCTGGGTCGGGAGAAGACCGAGTCACCGCGCAGCCGCCGTATCCAGGCGCTCTACGCCTCCCTGGCCGAGACGATCTCCGCGGACCTGCTGCTGCTGTCCTCGCTGGACGAGGGGGGCAACCTCGAGCTGCAGCTGTACAGCCCGCGATCCGACGTGTTCTCCAGGGTGTCCTCGGCCACGGCCCTCATCGGCGGCCGTCCCGACGAGGACGTGGTGGCCGAGCTGGTGGACGAGGTGGTGTCCCGCACCGACACGTCGGGCAGCATGCACCGTGACGACACCTCCACCAAGACCGTCCCCGTGTACATCGGCCGCAACCCGGTGCTCAACGAGCTGCTCACCGGCCCCCAGCCGGCCGAACGCGTGGTCGTGGTGGCCGAGGGGGGCCAATCCGGCGGCAGCGGGCGGGCCCGCAAGCCGGTGCACAAGCAGCCGGCGTTCTGGATCATCCTCGGATCGGCCGTGGCCGGCGGCGTGGCCGCCTCCATCGCGGCCGCCAGTGCGGGGGGCGAGACCCCCGACCCGATTCACGAGCCGGGCAACGGCACCGTCACCGTGATCATCGGCGAGTAGACTTCGCCGCCTTGCCGGGCGCCTTCCGTGGCGGGAACAGTCGCCGCGACATCTCCTCCATGCGCCGCTGCGCGCGACCCATGAGGGACTTCGGGGGGTAGCGACCGTGTGCGCCCACGGCGCCCGCGGGCACGCCGGTGAGGACGTGCAGCGCCTCGTCCACGCTGTCGAGGGCCCAGACGCGGAACAGCCCCTTGCGGGCCGCGCGCACCAGCTCCTCGTCCAGCACCAGGTCCTCCACGTTGGTCGCGGGGATGATCACCCCCTGGCCCTTCTCCAGGCCGCGATCGCGGCACGTCGCGAAGAACCCCTCGACCTTCTCGTTGACCCCGCCCACCGACTGCAGCTCACCGCGCTGGCTCAGCGAACCGGTGATGGCGATCCCCTGGCGCACCGGGACGCCGGCCAGCTGGCTGACGATGGCACACAGCTCGGCGGAGGCGGCGCTGTCGCCGTCGATCCGCCCGTAGCTCTGCTCGCAGGTGATCATGGCCACCATGCCGAGGGGATCGGACTGGCAAAACCGCGATCGCAGCACGCCCACCAGGGCGTACACGCCCTTGTCGAAGGTCTTGCCGCTGAGCTTGGCCTCGCGCTCGATGTTGATCACCCCCTCGCGGCCCACTGCGGTGGTGGCGGTGACGCGCGCCGGGGCGCCGTAGCGGTGGCCGTCGATGGTGTACACGAGCAGCCCGTTGACCGTGCCCACGGTGGCGCCGGTCGTTCGCACGCGCAGCCGCTGCCGCGCCAGCCGATCCCGGTGGTTCTCCTCGGCCCGCGACGCGCGCCACCGCCGCCGGGCCAGGGCGCGGCGGACGTGGACGACGCCGATCGTGCGGCCCCCTTCGGCGCGCGCGATCACGTCGGCCTCGCGCAGGCGGTCGATCATGGGGCCGGTGCGGCAGGAAACGCGCGACTTGCCCTCGGCGTCCCGGACCTGCTCCTCCACGAGGCGGGCGACGGCCGCGGCGCGCGCGTGCAGCAACCCCTCGCTGCGGCAGACGTGGGACGCGAGGCGGGCCAGCGCCGGGCCACATTCGTCGGTCCAGCGCATGCTCGGCCCACAGTCGGCGACCACGCCGAACGCCCGCTGGGCCTCGGCCTCGCGCAGCGGCGCCATGCGGGCGGTGCGGACGCCCATCACCACCACGCGGGTGTCGAGGGGGATCGGGTCGGGGCACAGGTCCTCCACCTCGGCCGAGGCGGGGGAGCCTGCGGGGTGGAGGTGGAGGGTGTCGCGGCGCAGGACGGCCAGCAGCCTGCGCACCAGGGCGGCGTCGGCCAGCAGGGCCTCGGCGGGGATGACGCACACGCCACCGTCAGCCTCCACGAGGGCGCCGCCGCGCAGACCCAGCACCGGCGCCGCGCCTTCTGCGCCGTCCGACGCCCCGAACAGGGTGCGCGCGTCCACTCGCGTCAGCTCGACGACGGGGGCGCGATCGGCGGCCTCGCACACCAGGTTGCCCCGGTAGATCTCCGTGTCGAACGGCGTCTCCTCGTCCGCCGCGCGCAGGGCGGGGAGATCCGCCAGCAGCTTCTTGCGCAGGGCGACGAGGTGCCGTCGCGCGGCCGCCCCCATGGACCGGGCGCGTGCCCCTGCCAGCGCCGCCCGCAGGCTGGCAAGCGCCTCGGAGCGCGTGCGGCCGGCGACCCCCGCCGCCGCGGCGGCCACGGCGTCCAGGCCCTCGACGAAGGCCCTCCCCCGGCCCGGATCGAGCTGTACGAGTCGCGGCCGCGTCGGGCGGTCGAAGCGCGGTACGTAGACCAGGTCCCGCGACGGGGCGCGGGTCGCGCCGGTCCCGGCGACACACTGCATCAGCAGCGTGCGCAGTCCCGTCCCGGCCGTGCCCCGCAGGAGCAGGTGGTGGTTGGGGCCGCCAATGCTCAGCGCCAGGCGGACGGCGTCGCGGACGCGGTCCTCGCCGAACCAGCGGTCGTCGGGGGGGATGCGGGCCGTGGAGGCGCCGCCGAGAGAACGGGGGTCGCATCGCCAGCGCAGCCGCGCCGGCGTGAGAGCACGCGGGCTCAAGAGATCACTCCTCGAGGTCGGCGGAGACCGGCTTGCGCTCGCCGGGCCCCACGGTCACGGTCTTGGTCTGCTCGGCCTCCAGCGGCGGACAGACGAGGCGGACCGTGTGGGTCCCCGGCTCCACCTCCAGGCTGCCGATGGGGGTCTGGCCGACCGCGGCGCCGTCCACGTAGACGTCGGCCCACGGCGTGGCGTTGATGGTGAGGTAGGCGGGTTCCTGCTCGACCGGGTTCGCCGCGAGGGTCCCGCGGAGGGTGATCGACCCGCTGGACGGGAAGACTCCGCTGACCGTGGTGTCCTGGTAGCCGTCCCTGGACAGGGTGGCGGTGACGTCCTGGCCGGCGGTCCCGCCCTCGTAGCGCAGGGTGGTGCGGCCGACGTTCTGGCCGCCGATGACCACGGTGGCCCCGGACGGTGTGCTGCGGAAGACGATGGCGGGGGCCTGCTCCACGGGCGCCTCGGTGGGGGCCTCGGTCACCGCCTCGGTGGGTGCTTCGGTGGGCGGATCGACACCCTCGGTGGGCGCCTCGGTGGGCGCCTCGGTGGGCGCTTCGGTCACGGCCTCGGTAGGGGCCTCGGTCGGCGGTTCGACGCGGTCCGACGGATCGGTTTCCGGCGGCGAGAGCAGGCCGGGCAGGATCAGCGCCGCGGCGGCGGCACCGCCGAGCAGCAGCAGCAGCGCAACCAGCGCGAGCCACAGGCCGATCCGGCTTCTGGGCTTGGCGGGCGGTCCCTCCCGGGGCGGTGGGGCCGCGGGCTCGGCGACGATCTCGGTCTCCTCGTCCTCGATGGTGTCCCGCTCGTCCTCTTCCTCCTCCTCCTCCTCGTCGAGCAGCAGGTCGAGCTCGACCGTGTCCTCCATGTTGGCCAGGGCGCTGGCGGACTTGCGTGCCTCGTCGAGGCGCAGCCGCTCCATCTCCATGTCCACCATGAACAGTTCCTGGAGCCACTCGGAGAGCTCGCCGCCGATCTCCGCCGCGGTGGCGGGCTTGAGGTACGCCTCCACGTCCTGGCGCAGCTCCTCGGCGCTCTGGTAGCGGTCCTCCGGCGCGTAGGCCAGCGCCCGGTGGATGATGTCGGCCAGCGCCTTGGGGACCTCGGGGTTCTCCTGGCGCACCAGGGGTACCTCGCCCGCGCGGATGCGGCTGAGGGTCAGCAGCGGCGTGTCCGACTTGAACAGCCGCTGGCCGGTGACCATCTCCCACATGCAGATGCCCGCCGAGAAGATGTCCGAGCGGTGGTCCACCACCTTGCCCTGGGCCTGCTCCGGGCTCATGTACTCGAACTTGCCCTTGAGCACCCCCTGCTCGGTGTTCTCGAAGGCGGACTTGGAGGCCTTGGCGATGCCGAAGTCCAGCAGCTTGACCTGGCCGTCCCAGCTCAGGTGGATGTTGCTCGGCGAGACGTCGCGGTGGACGATCTCCAGCGGCGATCCCATCTCGTCGCGCTTGTTGTGCGCGTAGAACAGCCCGCGCGCGACCTCGTGGGTCAGCAGCGCGGCGAAGCGGATGGGCAGCTCCTGGCGCTTGTCCCCGAGTTGCTCCATGACGGTCTTGAGGTCGCGGCCGTAGGGGCCCTCCATGGCCAGGTAGTAGTTGTCGAGGATCTTGCCGAAGTCGTACACCTGCACCACGTTGGGGTGCTGCAGCTGGACGGTGAGCTTGGCCTCCTCGATGAACATCTGGACGAAGTCGTCGTTCTCGGTCAGGTGCGCGAGGATCCGCTTGATGACCAGGTCCTTCTCGAACCCGGCGTGGCCGTAGGACCGCGCGCGGAAGATCTCGGCCATGCCGCCCACGGCGACGCGATCGATCAGGAAGTACTTGCCGAACGGCTCGGGCTCGAAACGTCTCCGTCGCTGGGAAGAATCCCCGCCAGAGGTGTTTGAGGGATCGTGAGGCCCCACCGTCGATCTCCTGCCCCGTACCCCGGGGCAATGCGGCCTGCCTTCTCGGCAGAACCGATGGGATTTCAAACAGTTGATTATGGGGGGAGGGCTTCGCGAGCGTCAAGCCGGTGACGGCGGCGTTCCTGGCACCCTCCGCAGGCGCTTGTATCCACGACCGAGACGTGGGCGTTACAATGGCCGGCGGCATGGACTTGGGAATGATCCAGCGGGTGATCCTCGGGCCGGTGACGGCCCTGTCGGTTGCCCTCCTCGGGACGGCAGCGCCGGGGTGTGATCCCGCATCGGACGCGTTCGATCTGACGGTCCACCTGGTGTTCCCCGCCGACCAGGACCCCCTGGCCGACGTGGACCTGCTCGAGCTGGACATCACCTACGCCGACGGCACCGAGTACGCGTTCTACCTGCAGCCCGTGGCCCCCGGGAGCTGGCAGCTGGACCGGATCCCGGCCGTGATCGAGGGGGAGACCGCCACCCTGACGCTGCGCGGCATGGTCGGCGACCCGGCCGATCCCGGCAACGTGCTCGAGGTGGCCAACGGCACCAGCGGCCCCGTCGCCTTCGGCTCGGTGGACGAGGTCTTCATCTACTTCAGTACGCGCGGGCGCTTCGGCGTCATCGACGAGCCCCTGTCGGCCCCCAGAGCCCAGCCCCAGCTCGTCGCGCTGCCCGACGGCGACGCCCTGGTGCTGGGGGGGCGGTCCGGGGACGATCCATCCCCCGGCATCGACCGCCTCACCCGCGCCACGGACGGCAGCTACACCTTCGAGCTGATGGACTACAGCTACCACCGCCTCGGCTCGTCCCTGCTGTATGTGGACGCACCGGAGAGCTCCCACGCAGGCCAGATCCTGGTGGTCGGCGGCTGGGAGGACGCGGTGGCCGGCACCTCCGTCGTCGCCAAGGTGGATCGCCTGGATCCGGACACCGGCGCCATATCCACGGTGTTCGACCTGCCCAGCGCCCTGGCGGGGTCGGTCGCCACCCCCGTCGGCGAGGGCCTGTGGGTCCTCTCGGGGGGCATCGTCTCGTGGGGCAGCGACACCGAGCCGAGCAGCCGCTACGTCACCGTGGACGCGGTGGCCTCGCAGGCCGTGCAGGCCGGCAACATGGAGCTGCCCAGGTACGACCACGCCGCTGCGGTGCTGCCCGACGGCACCGTGCTCGTCTGCGGCGGCTACCGCTCCAGCTCGGTGTGGGACGAGACCACGGACCACTGCGAGACCTGGCTCGACGGCGGGGTGGCCGACGCGGCCTCCATGAGCGTGCCGCGCGCCGGATTCGCCCTGGTGGCCGTGCCCGGGGACGCGCAAGGGCGCATCCTCGCCGTGGGCGGCGTGGACAACCCCGAGGACGAGGAGCCCACGGTGCTCGACACCGCCGAGATCTACGACCCCGAGACCGGCGAGTGGACGCTGCTGTCGGGCCGCATGACCGAGGCGAGGCAGCGGTTCGAGACCCTCGCGGTGGCCGATCAGCGGGTGGTGATCTGCGGCGGCACGGACGCCATGGACGAGCCCCTCGAGAGCTGCGAGGCGTTCGACCTGCCCACGGAGGCCTTCTCACCGCTGCCGGATCTGGCGCTGCCCGGCGGGCGCAGCAGCTTCGGCGCGGTCGCGCTGCAAGGCGGTCTGTTGCTGGTCGTGGGGGGCGAGGGGGCCGAGGCGGACACCGCCTACCTGTATAACCCCTGAGGGGCGCGGATCACTCGGAGCTGCCGACCGTCCGTCGCCAGTCCTCCACCGTGGTGCAGATGTCGCCGTCGTCGGCCGAGGCGACGAGGTCGGCGCGCATGATGGTGTCGTGCTCCTCGTGGTAGCGCATGCCGTACGCGCACACCGTGTCGAGCTTGGTCTGGTCGGGGATGCGGTACTCCTCGAGGCAGTCCTTGAGCTCCGAGTCGCCGTAGCTGATGCCGCACTCCTCCCAGATGTCGGCGAACTCCCGGCACATCTGCTGGCAGTCGTTCTCGCAGCCCATCATGGCGAGGGGGGACAGAAGGAAGGTGGCCACCAGAAGGATGCGTACGGTCATGGCGTCTCCTCGCCCTGTGACAGCATGAAGCTGAAGGCTCCGTCGTTGTCCGCCACCTCCCCGCAGAAGAGCTTCTCTTCCGGCACCAGCCCCTCCACGAAGGGCTGATAGAAGCGGCAGGCCTCCAGGGTTCCCGTGGTCAGGGTCTGGAAGTCGGACAGGCAGCGGTTGAGATCGGCGGCGAGGTCGGTCTCCTCGCAAGCCAGTTCTCGGTACTCGTACCAGGCGTCGCAAAGCTGCTGGCACTCGTTGAGGCAGCTCGACTGCGTCAGCGTCGCGGCCAGCAACAGCCCGATCGCCCATGTTCCAGATACCCGGGCCACGTCGGCGGATTCAACCACGAGCGGCAGCAGAAGTCGACCCTCGACTGGACCGCGGGCGCCCTGCGACGCCGACGGCGCTCGACTCTCCCCGGATCCCGTGCTACTGACAATTCATGCACACCGGAACCGTCCTGCAGATCGAACCCACCGACCTGTGCAACCTGCTCTGCCCCATGTGCGCGCCGCAGGTGTGCCAGGCGGACGTGCACAGGGGCCTGCGCCCCGGGTTCATGGACATGGACCTGTACCGGGACATCATCCTCGACCTGCGGCGCAACGCGTTCGAGCTGGACCACCTGATCTTCCAGTGGCTGGGCGAGCCCACCCTGCACCCGGACCTGGACCGGATGATCACGTTCGCGTCGGAGCACCTCGCCGGGCAGGTGGGCTACCTGCGGGTGGACACCAACGCGGTGGCCCTGACCCCTTCGCGGGTCGATCGCATCCTGCGCGCGCGGGCCGACGGGGGGCCGCCGCTGCTGGTCGTGTTCAGCCTCGACTCCATCACGCCGGAGACCTACATGCGGGTCAAGGGGCGGGACCGCTTCCACCAGGTGATGTCCAACATCCACCACTTCCTGGAGCGCCGCGCGGCCATGCCCGGTGCCGATCCGGGCATCAACACGCAGTTCCAGTTCGTGCTGCAGCCCGACAACCACCTCGAGACTCGCGAGTTCGTGGACTACTGGGACGACGTCCTGCGCCAGGGGCGCAACGGCGTGGGCTTCAACGAGGTGATGATCAAGCGCATCTCCATCGGCACCGGCGGCGCCGAGCAGCAGCAGGCGGACGATCTGTACGACCGGACCGTGCACGAGCAGGGCCTGGCGCCGCGGGACGAGGACCACATGCACCTGCGGGTGTGGGCCGAGCGCACGTGGGGCGAGGAGCCCGACGGGGGCTCGGCCGACGCCTCACCTCCCCCCGTGGCGGTCCTCGAGGAGCCCGACGCCGCCCCCCCGCAGGATGACGCGCCGCTTGGGCGACCGCCCTGTCCGGCGCCATGGATGACGCCGGTGATCCGCTGGGACGGCCAGCTCCAGGTCTGCTGTGCGGACACCGACGGCGCCATCGAGGTGGGGAACGTGGCGGACGGGGGCTTCGTCGCCCTGTGGAACGGCCCCCGCGTGGACGAGATCCGCCTGGCGCACCTCACCGGCGATCTCACCACCCTGCCGTACTGCGAGGCCTGCGGAGGCTTCACCTGGTACGAGCTGACCCCGGAGCGGGCCCGCGAGACCCTCCAGCGGATCGGCCGCGAAGATCTGTGGCCCGACGTGTGCCGGCGGCTCACCCCCGCCGGTTCCCCTTGACCTCTGAGGTCCGGCTCCCTACGATTGCGCGATTCTGCACCGGCTTTTCATGCGAATTCCGTCACCGCGATCCCTGCTGCTCCTCCTCGCCTGCCCGGCCCTGGCGTTTGCCTGGCCCGCGCGCACGGCAGATGATCAGAAGGACCCCACGGAGCTCATGCCCGAAGGTGCGGTCGGCGGCGGCGACGCCTATGACTCCACCGCCGCCCTGGCCCAGTCCATCGACGGCTCGTTCATCTTCGAGCTCGAGGGCTCGTCCTTCGACGAGCTGATGGCCTCGTCCGGCCTGTGGGACGACGAACTCGAGCAGGAGTACGCCGAGGAGGACGCCGACGAGGACGACGGCCCCGTCGGCATCCCGGTGGGCAGCCACAGCGCGGGGCGGCTGTTGCATGGCATCGAGTTCCCCACCGACGACGAGCGCTTCCACGTGATCGCGCCGTGGCGCGCCTACTCCTGTCAGCGCACCATCGACGGCATGCGCGACGCCGTGGACCAGGTCGAGGCGCTGTTCCCGGGAACGCCCGCGCTCACCGTGGGCGACGTCAGCCGCAAGGGGGGCGGGCCCATGTCCCCCCACATGTCCCATCAGATCGGCCTGGACGTGGACATCGGCCCCTACTGGGCGGACGGCGAGGCCCAGACGGTGCTCTCGGCCATGCACCCCGACCGGCTGGACATGGACCGCACCTGGGCACTGCTCGAGGCCCTGGTCTCGGACGAGCGGGTCCAGTACATCATCCTCGACTACCGGCTGCAGCAGGCCTTCTACGAGTACGCCGCCGAGCTACCGTGGATGGACGAGGCCTACCTCGAGATGATCTTCCAGTACCCCCGCGGCCCCAAGCACCACGAGGGCATCATCCGCCACTGGTACGGCCACTACAGCCACTTCCACGTGCGGTTCTTCAAGCCCGAAGACGTGTAGTCGCTGCCGCTAGAGCCCCGACCTCACCTCAGCCGAACACTCCCCTCCGCCGGAACCCGTGCGTCGATACAGCTGGAATCCGGCGGCCTCTCCGGCCAGCGCGAACGCCGCACACCCGGCCGCCGCCGCCGTGACGGCCGGCTCGTCCTCGGCGAACACCAGCACGACGTCCACGAGCTCGAAGCCGGGCGGGAAGTCGGCGCCGCTGTGGGGGAAGCGGTCCGCCTCGGTGAAGCGGAAGTCGGCCACCGCGTACTGGACCGGGCGGCCCGAGAGCAGGGCCATGGCGCGGTAGTCGCACGCCACGGCCTCGTCATCGTCGATCTCCTGGAGGAGGGAATGGACCGCGGCCAGGTCGTCGCCGCCGAGGCCCGACGGGGTGACCGTGCGGCGGACGTGGCCCGGCGCGAGCCACGCCAGCAGCGCGACGTGCACGGCGACGAGCCCTGCAAGGGCGTACCGTCGGCGGAACGCGGGGATCCGTCGCAGGATCCCGGCCCAGCCCGCGGCGGCGGCACCGCCCACGGAGGCGAGCAGGGGCGCCGCGTGGTGGCCGTAGACGCCCGACCAGTCGGCCCATTCGTAGGGCGACAGCACCAGCAGGTAGACGCCCACCAGGGCGCCGGGCGCGAGCAGGGGGGTGGCGAGGGGAGCGAGCAGCCCGAAGGGCAGTGCGTAGGGCAGCAGGAACACCAGGCGTCGGCCGATGGGTTCGGGCATCGACGGCTTGCCCGATGCGCCCAGTTCGCCGGGATCGAAGTAGTAGGTCAACTCCCCGCCGATGCCCTTGAGCGCGAGCCAGTACACGATCGCGAGGGCGCAGATGCCGCCGCCGGTCCACGGCCGCCGTCGTCCCGCCATCGGCACGACGGCGGCGACGGCGCCCAGGGCGACGAGGAGGTAGACCATGTCCTCGCGCACCGTCAGGGTGGCCGCGGCGAGCACCAGGGCCCACCAGCGCCGGCGCTCGTACACCAGCGTCAGCGTCCACAACAGCAACGGGATGCTCAGCACGATGGGTCGGAAGTCGCACAGGGCGGTCATCACCAGCGGCATCTGCAGCAGGAAGCACGCGGCCAGGGTCGTGGACTCCCACGCGGTGGCGCCTGCGCGGCGCGCCAGCCGCGCCACGGGGAAGGCCGCCGACGCCACGGCCGCCACCTGGATCCACAGCAGCGTATCCACCTTCTGGAACACGGCGTACAGCGGCAGCAAGGCCACCAGGATGGGATAGGTGTGGTGCAGGCTGAACAGGCCGTGGGCCTCGTGGGGAGAGCTCGTCTGGACGAACCAGTCCCCGTGGACCGTGTTGAACAGCATGTTGTGGAAGAACGCCAGGTCGTAGGCCCAGCTGCTGGCCAGGCTGTGGAGCTTGACCTCGGCGAGGGCCCCGACGCCCCCCATCCAGGTGGCCGCGAGGCATGCCAACAGAATCGTTGGAAATAGTCGATCGGTCCGTGATAGGGTTGCGTGCATCGATTCTCACCAGGGTCTTGACCCAAGGATAATGGACGCGACCATGACTTCACAAACGGCGATCCGGCTCACGTCGTGGCTCATGGCCGTCGGTCTGACGCTGGCCTCGTGCAAGGGGAGCGGTCCCGGCGGGCCGGCGGACGACCCGGCCGAGCCCGAGACGTCGACCTCCGTCACCGCCCCGGCCTCGTCGTGTCCGGAGGACATGGTGCACGTCCCGGCGGGCGCCTTCATCTCCGGGGCCACCGGGGAGGCCATCGACTTCTACCCCGATTGGCCCGGTATCGAACACCTGCCCCGTCCGCGCCAGACCCGGAGCACCGGCGAGTACTGCATCGATCGCCTCGAGTACCCCAACGTCGCCGGCGAGAAGCCGCGCGCCTACGTCAGCTGGGACGAGGCGAAGGCGCTTTGTCGGGATCGCGGCCGCCGCCTGTGCACCGAGGACGAGTGGTCCAAGGCCTGCGGGGGCGAGCAGGGCTGGTTGTTCCCCTACGGCGACACGTATCAGACGGGCCTGTGTAACGCCGACGTGACCGAGGGGGTGGGGGAGGCCCGCTGGATCCGTCCCGCCGGTGACTTCCCCCGCTGCGAGAGCCCCTGCGGCGCCCTCGATCTGGAGGGCAACCTCTCCGAGTGGGTGGACGCGGTCCCGGCCGACGACGATCCCGATCTGCGGATCGTGCGCGGCGGCACCATGTGGGTTGGGGTCTACGGCCGCGGGTGCATGGCCCGCCACCGCCACCACCACACGGACGCCTCCCACGAGGACGACGGCTTCCGTTGCTGCGCCGATCCCGGCTGATTTCTCCCTCACGCGTGTGCGTGTTCCCCTTGCGCCGGGGGTGGATACAGGTTAAAAACACCAGTGTTGGAAACAAAACTGTTGGGAGAAGCCCATGGGCCCGATGATGAACAATCCGGCCTTCCTCTCGGACGCGGAGCTGGCGCGAGCATTCGTGGTGCGTCACGTGGATCTCGAGCTCTTGCTGGAGACGATCCGCGAGAACACCGAGGACAGCCGCTGGCACGTGCTGCTCGTGGGCCAGCGGGGGATGGGCAAGACCACGCTCATGCGTCGGCTGGCCCTGGCGGTGCGCGGGGACGCGGAGCTCTCTCGCCTGTGGTACCCGGTGGTCTACTCCGAGGAGAGCTACGAGGTGCTCTCCGCCGGGGAGTTCTGGCTCAAGGCCCTGTTCCACCTCGCGGTCCAGACCCAGGAGGCCAAGTGGCAGGCGGTGTACGACCAGCTCCTCGCCGAACCGGATGAGGAGCGGCTGCGCCGCGGCGCCGTGGACAAGCTCGTGGAGTTCGCCCACGAGTGGGGCGTGCGGATCATGCTCGTGGCCGAGAACCTCGACATGATGTTCGGCCAGCAGCTCGACGACGACGCGGCGTTGCAGGTCCGCAAGGTCCTGGATGAGCAGCCGGAGTTCACCCTCGTGGGCACGGCCATGGGCACGTTCGACGCCATCGACGGCCCGCGCAAGCCGTTCTCCGGGCTGTTCGAGTTCCAGCAGCTGCAGCCCCTGGATCGCGACAGCTGTCGCACCCTGTGGAACGCCCTGACCGACTGGGATCTGGGTTCCTCGCAGATCCGTCCGCTGCAGATCCTCACCGGAGGCAGCCCCCGGCTGCTGACCATCCTCTCCGGCTTCGCCCACGGCCGCAGCTTCCACGCGCTCATGGACGAGCTGCCGCGGCTCATCGACGAGCGGACGTCCTACTTCAAGGCCAGCCTCGACGCCCTGCCCGCGTACGAGCGCAAGGTCTTCGTCTCCCTCGCCGACGTCTGGGCGCCGGCCACGGCGCGGGAGGTCGCGGCGCAGGCGCGCATGGACGTCAACCGCACCAGCGCGCTGCTGCGTCGGCTGGTCACGCGGGGGATGGTCACCGAGTACCAGCGCAAGGGCCGCAAGATCTGGTACCAGGTCGCCGAGCGGCTGTTC
>CAZLEO010000079.1:0-26654 GCA_964558555.1 uncultured Rickettsiales bacterium
GGCCCGCGCCCCCCGGGCGCCCCCCCCGCCCGCGTTTGGTGGGGGGGGGGCGCCCCCCCCCACCGGGCGAGGAGAAACGCGATGTCCTTTGATGCTCATTCCTTTCCGCACCGCAAGCTCCGGGCCTACACCTCAGCCCTGGAGTTGGCTCGACAGGCGAAGTTGATCGCGGATGGGATCCCTCGCGGGTACCGATCGTTCGCAGATCAGCTGCTGAGGGCTGCAGGTGCGACGGTGTTGCTGGTAGCAGAGGGGGCCAACCGGCGGTCCCGGGGATCCAAGCGGCAGCGGTTCGAGGAGGCTCTGGGGGAGTGCGGCGAGGCGGCGGGGAACGTGGAGATGCTGCTGACGATCGGACTGGTGGACGGGCCGGTGGCTGACGAGTTCGCCGATGTGGCCGGGAAGACTAGCGCGATGATCTCGGGGCTGGCGCGGCGCCTGCGGTAGGCGTCGGATTCGAGGGACTACGCGTCCTCAGCCACCTGATAAACCACCCTCAGCTTCGCGCTCTCCGGCGGCATGGTCTCGAAGATGAAGTCGAGCGAGTTGCTGGTGCGGTCGTACACGAAGGCCCAGTCGGTGAGGTAGTCGGGATCCTCGAAGATCTCGATCTCCTCCTCGGGGCCGCCCTCGCCGTCGAGGTCGAGGTAGACCTGCAGGGTTCCCTCGACGGGAACCAGCGACAGGTGGAACTCGGTGCGCAGACCGGCGGCCTCGAGGCCGAGGCGGGTCATAACGTCGGACCAGTCCTGGTTGCAGATGCTGTAGTAGGTGGCGTGCTCGTCGCCCAGGGCGGTGTAGACTTCGTAGTAACCCCGCCCTGGATCGGCCTCGCCCCAGGAGCTGTTGCACCCGTTGGGGTGGTCCCCGACGATGGCGGCAAAGTGAATCATGTCGATGGAGTGGGAGCCCTTGAGGGTCATGGTCAGCCAAGGGATGTACTCCATGTAGCTGATCGCGTTGGGGCATTGGCTTTGGTAGACGCTTCCATCGACCTCGTCGGAGACGATAACGATGCTCAGCAGGGCGTCCTCGCGGTAGAAGCCGGCGTTGTAGCCGCTGACCAGGGGCTCGGTCAGGGCGCGGTAGCTGGCCTCGAGGCCCACCTCGCACGATCCCATGCCGTCGTGGCCCATGGTCATGTTGGCGGTGAAGGCGCCGACCGGATCGGGGGTGGTCTGATCGATGTACCGGGTGGTGCCGAAGAGCTGGCCGATGGGCGGCTGGGTGGCCCAGTCGTCGAGCACGGTGACGCCGATGTGGTAGTCGAGGCCGGAGTCGACGAAGAACTGGATGAAGTTCCAGAAGTTCGTCATCAGGGCCTGCTGCTCCTCCTGCATGGAGCAGGAGTTGTCCACCACGAACAGCACGTCCGAGGCCTCGGCGGTGCGCTGGATGAAGATGTCCTCGAGGTGGGTCTCCCCCAGCTGCTCGGGCTGGTCCTCGGGCTTCCAGTCGCCCGGCCCGATCATGTTGTAGTCCTGACAGCCGCTGCTGAGCATGACGCTCGCGGCCAGCGCTGCGAATACGACGATTCCTACGAAGCGCTTCATCCCTGTTGATCCCTTCACGAAGTGGCCCCTGGCCTTTTCGACCAGCGTCAATGTATCCGGGCGCCCACGCGCGACGCAAGGGTCAATTGGCCGCTGCAGGAGGTTGACGCCCCCGCCCATCGGGGTAATGTAGCCGCCACGGTGGCGCCATCATCGAGCGCCGCGAGGAGCGATCACCCCATGCGCGAGCTGAGGATATACAACACCGACGACAGGCGCGTCGTGCCCTTCGAACCCCAGGTCGAGGGGAAGGTCACCTACTACTCGTGCGGGCCCACCGTCTACGGATACGCCCACCTGGGCAACCTGCGCACCTACGTGTTCACCGACGTGCTGCGGCGGCTGCTGGAGTACGACGGCTACGACCTGAACCACGTGATGAACATCACCGACGTGGGGCACATGACCACGGACGAGGACGAGGGCGAGGACAAGATGGAGGCCGCGGCCCGGGAGAAGGGCCAGACGCCGTGGGAGATCGCCCAGTACTACACCGACGCCTTCCTCGCGGACATGGACGACCTGAACCTGCGCCGGCCGCACGTGATGCCCAAGGCCACCGATCACATCGAGCTGATGATCGACCTGGTGCGCAAGCTCGAGGACAACGACTACGCCTACGTCACAGAGTCGGCGGTCTACTTCGACACGGCGCGGTTCCGCGCCTACGGCAACATGGCGGGGCTGAACATCCGCGGCCAGGAGGCCGGCGCGCGCATCGACGTGCACCCGGACAAGCGCAACCCCAGCGACTTCGCCCTGTGGAAGGTCAACCAGCCCAACCACATCATGCAGTGGGACTCGCCGTGGGGGCGGGGTTACCCCGGCTGGCACCTGGAGTGCTCGGCCATGTCCATGCACTACCTGGGCGAGACCCTCGACATCCACTCGGGCGGCATCGACCACATCCCGGTGCACCACACCAACGAGATCGCCCAGTCCGAGGGCGCCACGGGCATCAAGTTCGTACGCTACTGGGTCCACGCCAACTTCCTCACCCTGCCCAGCAAGGACGGCGAGGAGGGCAAGATGAGCAAGTCGCTGGGCAACATCTCGACCCTGTCGGGGCTCAAGGACCAGCGCATCAATCCCATGGCGTACCGCGTGTTCTGCTACGGCGCCCGCTACCGCCAGCCGCTGACCTTCGACGTCAAGGCCGTGCGCGCCGCGCAGAAGGCGCTGCAGGGGCTGTACGGGTTCGTGCGCTACGCGCCGCCCGAGGCCGAGGAGGGCACCGAGGACTGGGTCGGCGAGTACATCGACAAGTTCCTCGACGCGCTGCACGACGACCTGAACATGCCCGTGGCCTGGGCCACCACGCTGGAGCTGGTGCGCGAGGCCAACCGCCGCGGCGAACCCCGCATCCTGCAGACCCTGTACGACCTCGACCGCGTCCTGGGATTGCGGTTGCGCGAGGTCCGCGAGGAGGTGCTCGACGTGCCCGCCGACGTCAAGGAGAAGGTCGCCGCCCGCGAGCAGGCCCGCGTCGACAAGGACTGGGGTACGGCCGACGCCATCCGCGACGAGCTCGGCGCGGCGGGCTGGATCCTCGAGGACACGCCGCAGGGGATCCGGGTCAGGAAGAAGGAGTAGCCTCCAGCGCCACCCACTCGCCGTCGCTGCGACGGTTCGTCACGTGCAGGCCGGCGCCGTCGAGCGCGGCCCGCACCTCGCCCTCCTGATCCACGAGCAGGCCCGAGACGATGAGGACGCCTCCTGGACACAGGTGCGCCGCGAGGTCGGCGGCGAGGTCGCACAGCACCGGCGCGAGGATGTTGGCCAGCACCACGTCGAAGGGGCCGCCCACGTCGGCGAGCTCGCCGTGGCGCACGTCGATGCACGCCTGGACGTCGTTGATCTGCAGGTTTCGCGCGGCCACGGTCACGGCCTCGGCGTCGGTGTCCACGCCCACGGTCGCGCCCGCGCCCAGCTTCACCGCGGCGATGGCGAGGATGCCCGTGCCCGTGCCCAGATCGAGGACCGAGGCGTCGGCGCGGTCGCGCAGGGCGTCCTCGAGGGCCTCGAGGCAGCCGACGGTGGTGAAGTGGGTGCCC
Source organism: uncultured Rickettsiales bacterium (assembly GCA_964558555.1). Lineage (GTDB taxonomy): Bacteria > Myxococcota_A > UBA796 > UBA9615 > CAYRNR01 > CAYRNR01. The sequence continues at coordinate 3,608 of CAZLEO010000079.1, forward strand.
GTGCCGAAGGCCATGGAGGGATCGATGACCACCTCGAGGCGGTCGCCCGCCGCGGGCGGCTCCCACGACGGGCGGATCACCAGGCGCTCACCCACCTCGACCGCGGTGTAGTGCTCGCGCCAGGACTTGCCCCAGTCCTCCTCCTCGATGGCCTGGACGTGGACCTCCACGCTGGCGAGGCCCGCGAAGACGTCGTCCAGCGCGGCCAGTCGGCCCAGCAGCGGGTCGACCAGATCGGCCGCGGGCACGCCGTCGGGCAGGTAGGCCAGCAGGGTCACCCGGTCCGCGGCCGGCGGCGGTGGTGGCGCCCACGCGCTGGTGGACACGGCCGGTCCGCCGCGGTTCAGCTCCGGGTACTCCTCGGCGATGCCGGTGGCGCCCAGGTCCAGCAGGGCGTCGGCCACGGCGCCGGCGGCCGGGGCGGGGACCTCCACCGCGATGCGGGTCCAGCGTCTGGGGGACTCAGAGCTCGGGGTAGGTGATGGGGGCATCCAGCTCGACTCCTTGCTCGCGCAGGTGGTCGCGGATGATCAGCTCCAGGCGCTGGGCCGCGGCCGCCCCTCCGCCCAGCATGATGCCGTTGACGAACACCGCCGGCGTGCCCCGCACGCCCGCGGCGCGGCCCTCTTCCACCGCTGCGATCACGCCGGCGCGCACCGTCTCGTCCTCGAGGCAGTAGAAGAAGTCGCTCGCGGGTAGGCCGAGATCGTGGGCCAGTTCGCGGATCTGGTCGATCTCCACGCGCTGGCCGCGGGGGCGGTTCTCGAAGGCGGTGAACAGGGCGTTGTACATGGGCCAGAACTGGCCCTCGCGGCCCGCGCAGTCCGCCGCATACGCGGCCGCGCACGCGTCCGGGTGCATGTTGTTGCGGTTGTACGGGTTGCAGTCCGTGCCCAGGGGGAAGTGCCGGAACACGAAGTCGACCTGGCCGGGGTAGGCCTCGATCAGGGCGTGGATGCGGGCCGAACAGACCGCGCAGTAGGGGCACTCGAAGTCCGCGTACTCCACCACGTGGAACGGCGCGTCCGCGTCACCCAGCCGCGGCACGTCTGCGGGGATGTCGCCCAGGGTGGGCTCCTGGGTCCAGAACTCGTCGACGAAGGTGCGCTGCTCCTCGACGATGGCCTCGCGCAGGCCGCCGGCGTACCAGGTCTGGCCGATCACCACCGCGGCGCAGAACAGCACCCCGGCGACGAGCCAGTTGTAGTGCCGCATCCCGCCGAGCACCCCCGACTTGAACAGCCCGTCCCACCCCGTGGTGCGGGCGAAGGGGGTGAGGATCAGCAGCAGCGCCGTGGTCACGTCCAGCGTCAGGCAGACGATGCACCAGGTCTGCAGCACGAACTTCATGACGTAGATGAGCAGCAGATCGACCACGGCCGCGGGCAGCAACAGCAGCCAGGCGAACGCCAGGGTGTCGTCGCGCGCCTGGGACGCCGGGTAGTCCGGGCCGCCGCGCCGCCACCAGCCCAGCAGCACCAGCGCCGCGAACACGACGTAGAAGCCGATGGGCGGCACCGAGGTGGGCAGGGGGAAGGTGAACAGGAAGATCTGGTGCTCGGCCCAGCGGGACTGGCTCACCTTGGCGCAATCGAACTTCGTGCCCTCGACGGTGCACCAGCTGTGGTGGTCGGGGTTGGTGAGCACGGCCAGGTGCTCGGCGGTGAGGTCCATGCCTCCCCAGACGCCCACGCAGGCCAGGAGGAGCAGGACCGCGGCGAGGATGTGGCGTTTCATCTACGGAGCCTCCTCCAGCAGACCGGCGACCTCACGGGTCAACGAGTCGAAGGTGGCGGTGTCGAACCCGTCGTAGCGTGCCCGCACCCGTCCCTCGCGGTCGATGAGGATGGACCGGGGCAGGGAGTGCACGCGGTAGGTCTGCCCCACCTCGCCGTGCCCGTCCCAGGCCACGGGGAAGCTCACGGGCATGGCGTCGAGGAACACGGCGGCGTCGCGCTGGCTCTCGTCGACGCTCACCCCGATGATGGTGAAACCCTGGTCCTGGTAGCGGGTCCAGAGGGCCTCGAGCTCGGGCATCTCCATCTGGCACGGCATGCACCAGCTGGCCCAGAAGTTCAGCAGCACCACGTTGCCCTCGAACGCCTCGAGGGACCGCGTCCGGACGCCGTACACGTCGGGCAGCTCGAAGGGAGGGGCCTGGTCGCCGATGGTCAGCCCGGTGCCCGCGGGGGCGGACGAGCCGCAGCAGGCGCCGATCCCGGCGGTCAGGACGATCGTCATCGCGAGCGCAGCTGTTCGAATCCCGTGCATGCGCGGGATACTCCTTCGATCGAGGCCTTCTGTCAATCAATCCGCGGGCGTGCGCACGCGACGGACGGCCTGGAGCCACGGCCCGGGGCCGGTGGCGGGGGCGTGGACGAGCACGGCGCTGCCCTCTTCGGCTCCGTAGAACACCCATGTGCCGGGATCCATCCCATGGGTCCCCTCGGCCACCTCGGCGAGGGTCGGCTCGCCGCGGGAGGTCGCGAGCAGGTAGGGGAGGGGATCGTCGAGATCCGCCGGCGCCGGGCAGGCCAGCGCGACGGCCCCGCCGGGCCCCACCTGGAACGTGTGACTCCAGCCGTTGCAGGAGATGCGGTGTTCGCCGGCGGGGAGTCGGGGCAGCCGCAGGGGGGCCACGCCCAGCGGGACGCCGTCGAGGGTGACCTCGGCGAGGCTGTCGGCCACCTCCAGTGACGCGTTGGGGAGGGTGGCGCGCAGCGCGTCGGCGCGCTCGCGCACATCCGGGGGGAACCGACCGACCGCGAGCTCGTGGTCGGGCCTGCGCGCGAGCAACGATTCAAGCGCGCGATCGAGCGCGTCGTCGTCCCCGAGGCCGTACGCGGTCCGCGCGGCGCCCTCGCAGGCGACGGTCCATGCCGTCCAGTCGGTCGGCAGGCCCTCACACACGTCCCCGAAGGCGGTCCGCGCGGCGGCGAGGTCGAAGGACTGTTCCAGCGCGGTGGCCTCGGCCACGGCGGGCGCCTCGCTCGCGGCGGGCACCGCGGGTTCCCAGCCGGGGCTGGACGGGGTGCGGGCGGCGTCCCAGGCCTGCTGCACGTCTGCGGCGATCTCGTCGGCCGCTGCCGGGCAGACGGGGGCGACCAGGGCCAGGCCCAGGATCGCCGCCCCGAATACGCGGCGGTTCACTCGCGCCTCCGTATGGCCCGCTCCATGTCGCGATCGGCCTCCCGCTTGCGGATGTCGGCCCGCTTGTCGTGCAGCTTCTTGCCCTTGGCCAGGCCCAGCTCCACCTTGGCCCTCGCGCCGACGAAGTACATGCGCAGGGGGATCAGCGTCAGCCCCCGCTCCGCCACCTTGCTGTGCAGGCGCCGCAGCTCGCGCGCGTGCAGCAGCAGCTTGCGCTCGCGACGCGGCTCGTGGTTGAGCCGGTTGGCGTGGCGGTAGGGGGCGATGTGCGCGCCCACCAGGTAGGCCTCGCCCTCGCGAAACTGCACGTACGCGTCGTTGAGGTGCGCGCCCCCGTCCCGCAGGGATTTCACCTCGGATCCAAGCAGGACGAGGCCTGCCTCGATGACCTCGCCGATCTCGTACTCGCGGCGGGCCTTGCGATTGGCGCAGATGGGTCGGATACTGGTCACATCGGTGCCTCTCTGACGGCCCGGATTCTACCCCTTTGCGGGGGCCCGGAGCAGGTCTCCGGTCGGGAATCCGCCGGGACCGGGAAGACACCACAAGATGTAGTGGTAGATCGGGGTTGGTACCCCAAGATCTAGTGGACCCCCCGCGGGTCGAAAAACCAAGCCATTCCGCGAGCTTGCACCCCCCACTTTTACTCAGTTTTTTTCCCCCTTCGGGGGGAAAATGGGGTAATGTGGGCGCACGTGGTTGGAAGTGGTTGGTTGTAGGGAGTTGCGGCGGAAGTTGGCGGTCTTGGCGGGGAAGACAAGCAGTCATGCTCGGGGTTCAGGGACAACAAACCAGCGTGTTCGACGACAGGGGGCGGATTGCCCTCGGGTCGAGGCTGGGAAAGGCCCTGCGAGAGCATTCCCCTGAGGGCCAGAAGCCGACCATCGTCGTGACCTACTGGGACGGGGGGCTGCAGGGCTACACGCAGAAGCAGTGGCACAAGCTGGAGCAGAAAGTAGCGCTGCAGCCCCGTTTCAGTAAGGCCGCCCGATCGTTCGCCCTGGTCTTCCTCGGCGTCGCCGCCGAGGTCCAGGTGGATCGTCAAGGGCGTGTCCTGATTCCCCAGCACCTGCGCGAGAAGGCGGGGCTGGGTGAGAAGGCGGTCGTCCTCTCCTACATGGACACCCTCGAGATCTGGGACCCGGATCGGCTCCTGCAGCGTCAGCAGGCCGAGGCGGAGAACCTGGATGTCGGCGACTTCGTGGACGACCTCGTCTTCCCGATGGAAGAGGGCGGGGACTGACGCCGGGTGGTCGGACACCTCCCGGTGATGCTCGAAGAGACGTTGGCGGCGCTCCAGGTCAGGCCTGGCGGAAACTACCTGGACGCCACCGCAGGTTGGGGAGGCCACGCAGAGGCGATGGCCGGCGGGCTGGGAGATCAGGGACTTCTCCTGGCTCTGGATCGTGACCCGGTTGCAGTGGAAGCAGTGCAGAAGCGGTTATTGCGGTTTGCTGAGCGAGTGCTGGTGCTGAGGAGTGAGTACGGGGCGATGACAGAGCGGGCGCGAGAACATGGGCTGGGTCGAGGATCCCTCGCGGGGATACTGATGGACCTGGGCGTGGGCTCTCACCAGCTGGACGAACCTCGGCGTGGTTTCTCCTTCCTGCGAGACGGTCCCCTGGACATGAGATACGAGACGGATCGCGGCCAGTCGGCCGCCGATCTCGTCAACACCCTCCCCGAAGGGGAGCTGGCTCGGATCATCTGGACGCTGGGGGAGGAGCGAAACTCCCGCCGCGTGGCGCGCGCCATCGTACGGCGACGCGAGTCCGAGCCCTTCGCCCGTACCGCCGATCTGGCCCAGGTGGTGGAGCGGGCCATGGGAGGCCGCCGCGGCAAGCGGCGCCACCCGGCCACCAGGACGTTTCAGGCCCTGAGGCTGCACGTGAACTCGGAGCTGGACCAGCTCCGCGCCGCGTTGCCCCAGGCCGTGGATCTGCTCGAGCCGGGCGGCCGGCTCGTGGTGATCTCCTTCCACTCGCTGGAAGACCGACAAGTGAAGAGGTTCCTGCAACAGCAGGAGAACCCGTGTACCTGCCCCCCTGATCTCGGGTTGTGTGTTTGCGGGCAGAAGCCGTTGTTGAAGCGGAAGCAGAAGAGGGCCGTGATGCCCTCGGCAGAAGAAGTTGGCCGAAATCCACGGGCGCGCTCCGCCCGGCTCCGGGTCGCTGTCCGGACGGAGCATGCTCGCGGATAGGCCACTGCAGTAGCGGATGGTGCAGTTGATGTCGAAGCTCGATCGCAGAACGGATGACCCGAGATCGGGGGCGGCAGCCCGCCCCAAGAACAGGGGCGCCTGGACCCGCTGGTTGCCCTGGATCGCCCTGGTGTACCTGCTGGCCGCAGGGCTGTTCGTGGCCTGGGCCAAGATGGAGACGACCCAGCTGAACTACGAGGTGCACCAGCTGCGCAGTCAGCGCGCGGAGCTGCAGCGATCCCAGCGCCTGCTCACCGCGGAGCTCGCCGAGCTCCGCTCCCCCGCCTACCTCAGCGGCCAGGCCGCCGAGCTGAACCTCGCCGAGCCCGCGCCGGGCGTCATCCGCCGGGTCGAGTGAGGGTGCGATGATCGGGGGCATCCGACCTACGCACGCGCGCCCCCGACGTTCCTTGAAGGGGCCGCATCAGAAAGCCGCCGGTCGGCGCGTGGTGCACTGGCGCACCTCCGCCGTGGTGGTGCTGTTCTCGCTGGCCATCGGCCTGCTGTGCTACCGCACCGTGTCGCTGATGGTGGTGCCGGATCCCAAGCTGTCCAAGCGCATCGCCGCTCAGTACGAGAGCACGGTGGTGCTGCACCCCAAACGGGGTACGGTCCAGGATCGCAACGGTCGCGAGCTGGCCGTCTCGGTGACGCTGGATTCCATCTTCGCCGATCCGGCGCTGGTGGAGGACCCTGCGGCCACGGCCCAGGCGCTGGCGCCGGTGCTGGGCATGGAGCAGACCCGGCTGGAGACGTTGCTGAGCAAGGACCGCCGCTTCGTGTGGCTCAGGCGCCAGGTGGATCCCGAGGTCAGCCGGCGGGTGCAGGATCTGGATCTGGACGGCATCCGGGCCACGCCCGAGGCCAAGCGCCGCTACCCCAACGGGCAGTTCGCCGGTCAGCTGCTGGGGTTCGTGGGGCTGGACGGCAACGGGCTCGAGGGGCTGGAGGCCCGCTACGACGAGATCCTGATGGGGGAGAAGGAGACCTACGTCTCCCTGCGAGACGGCCTGCGTCGCAACATCACGCCCCAGGGGGTGGTGGTCAAGCGGTCCACCGAGGGGCACTCGATCCGGCTGACCATCGATCGCCAGGTGCAGTACATCGCCGAGGAGGCCCTGGCCAAGACCGTGGAGCTGTACCGGCCTTCGGGCGCCTTCGTGCTGGTGATGGACCCGCACAGCGGCGACCTGCTGGCCATGGCCAACGCGCCGTCGTTCGACCCGAACCACTTCTCCGAGGTGACGCGGGACCACTACCGCAACCGCGGCATCAGCGACACCTTCGAGCCCGGGTCCACCATGAAGCCGTTCATGGTGGCCGCGGCCCTCGATCTGGGCCTGGTCACCCCCGAAGAGACCTTCCACTGCGAGCACGGGGCGTACCGGATCGGCCGCAACACCATCCACGACACCCACGACTACGACGAGCTGACCGTGGAGGAGATCATCCAGGTCTCGTCCAACATCGGCTCGGCCAAGATCGCCGAGCGCCTGGGCGCCGAGCAGCTGCACGAGGCGTACGTGCGCTACGGGTTCGGCCGGTCCTCGGGCATCGACCTGGCCGGCGAGGCCGCCGGGATCCTGCGCGGCTGGCGCTCGTGGAAGCGCATCGGCCTGGCCACCCACGCGTTCGGCCAGGGGATCTCGGTCACCGGCATCCAGATCGCCGCCGCCCTCAGCGCGGTGGCCAACGGAGGCACCCTGTACCAGCCGCGCATCATCGGCTCGATCCACGATCGGGGCGGGGAGCTGGTGGACGTGCGGGACCCGGTGGTGGTGGACCGCTGCTTCAACGAGGACGTGGCCGCCCACGTGCGGCGCATGATGGGGCTCGTGGTCCAGGAGGGGGGCACGGGGACCCGCGCGCGGCCCGATCGCTACTCCTGCGGCGGCAAGACCGGCACCGCCCAGAAGGTGAACTCCCAGACCGGCCGCTATGACCGCTCCCTGTGGGTCAGCTCCTTTGTCGGGTTCGCGCCGCTGGACGACCCGGAGATCGTCGTGGTGGTGGTCGTGGACGAGCCCAAGGGCAAGCACTACGGCGGTACCGTGGCCGGTCCGGTGTTCAAGGAGGTGGTCACGCGGACGCTGCACTACCTCGGCGAGACGCCGCTGCCCGAGCCGGTGGAGCCCGCAGATGACGAGGCCCTCGCCGCTGGAGGCGAGGACGTGTCCGACGAGGGCACGCTGTCCGGCGTGGCCGCGGAGGACGACGCCATGCTGGACGCCGTGGCCGACGAGGGCGCCGAGCTCGCCCTCTCCGTGGACGAGCTGACCGACGATCTGGAAGGCCAGACCGCCATGCCCGACCTCGGCGGCATGACGATGCGCGCCGCGTTCGCCGCCCTGGCCGATCGCCAGGTGGCCTTCCAGGTCGAGGGCAGCGGATTCCTGGTGGACCAGATCCCCACGGCGGGCGCACCGCTGATGGAGGGGGACAGCGTCCACCTGACCTTCGGGGTGGACGAATGAACACACCCCGCCTCACCGTGACCGCGGCCGCGGACCTGCTCGACGACGTCCAGCTGATCGGCGACGGCGCCGGTGCCCTGGTCTCGTTGACGTGCGACTCGCGCGCCGTGGTGCCGGGGAGCCTGTTCGCGGCGGTCGAGGGGACGGTCACCGACGGCCACCGCTTCATCGACGACGCCGTGGCAGCGGGCGCGGTGGCGGTGCTGGCCCGGCGCGCCCCGGAGCAGGTGCCCGAGGGCGTGAGCGTGCTGGTGGTCCCGGACTCGCGGCGGGCCCTGGCCCGGCTCGCGGCGGCCTTCCACGGCGAGCCCTCCCTGAGCATGACCCTGGCGGGCATCACCGGCACCAACGGCAAGACCACCATCACCTACCTGCTGGAGTCCATGCTGCGGCGCAACGGCAACGCGGCGGGCGCGGTCGGCACCACCGGCGTGCGCATCGGCGGCCGCGTGCGGCAGACCGCGCACACGACCCCGGACGGCCCGGAGCTCCAGCACGCCCTGGCCGAGATGCGCAACGCGGGCGTCGAGGCGGTGGTCATGGAGGTCAGCTCCCACGCCCTGGAGCAGGGGCGGGCCGTGGGCTGCCACCTGGACGTGGCGGCCTTCACGAACCTGACCCGCGACCACCTCGACTACCACGGCGACATGGAGAGCTACTTCGAGGCCAAGTCCCGCATCGTCACCGAGCTGCTCACGCGATCCGCCAAGGCCCGGAAGCGGCTGGTGGTCAACGCCGACGATCCCTGGGCGGATCGATTCGCCGGCCTGTGGCCCCACGTGCTGCGCGTCTCGGCGGACGCGGCCGTCGACGCCGACATCCGCCCCACGGCGGAGCTGGCGTTCGATCTGGACGGTATCCGCGGCACGCTGACGTCACCCCGCGGCGAGATCGCCGTGGAGTCGGCCCTCGTGGGCTCGTTCAACGCGGTCAACGTAGCCCTCGCGGTGGGGATCGCCGAGGCCATGGACCTGCCGCAGCAGGCCGTGGAGAAGGGGATACGCGCCCTGCGTCGTATCCCGGGGCGGCTCGAGCCGGTGCGGTTGCCGGCGGACCAGGGGGGTTCCGACGACCTGCCGCGGGTGCTGGTGGACTACGCGCACACGAGCGACGCCCTGGAGCGGGTCCTCGACGCCCTGCGCCCCCTGGTGCCGGGCGAGCTGATCACGGTGTTCGGGTGCGGCGGGGACCGGGATCGCGGCAAGCGCCCGCTGATGGGTGAGGCCGCCGCCGCCGGCTCGGACCGGGTCGTGGTGACGTCGGACAATCCGCGCAGCGAGGACCCATCGGCCATCATCGACGAGATCCTGCCCGGGGTGAACCGGACCGATACGCCCCACGAGGTGGAGCCGGATCGACGCGCCGCCATCCACGCGGCCGTCGGCAACGCCGGGCCCGAGGACCTGGTGCTGGTGGCCGGCAAGGGGCACGAGCGCGTCCAGGTGGTGGGAGATCGGGCCCTGGCCTTCGAGGATCAACAGGTCGCGCTGGACGCGTTGCAGGGGAGGGGGAGCTGATGAGCGCCTTCGCACCCCCGTACGAGTTCGCCCCGTCCGATCTGGCCGAGGCGGTCAGCGGCAGCGTCGAGGGCGCCCTGGGCGACGCGCCGTGGCGGGTCACCACCGACTCGCGGCTCGCCGGCCCCGGTGTGCTGTTCGTGGCGCTGAAGGGAGACCGCTTCGACGGGCACGACTTCGTCGAGGCTGTGCTGAAGCAGCGCGGCGCGGGCGTGCTGGTGGCGGCGGACCACCCCGCGGCCGCCACCGAGCTGCCCGAGGGCACCCTGCGCGTCGCCGTGGCAGACACCCTCGCGGCGCTGGGGGAAATGGCGCGCTGGGTGCGCCGCACCGCGGACGTGCCCGTGGTCGGGCTGACCGGCTCCAGCGGCAAGACCACCACCAAGGAGATGGTGGCGGCCATGCTGTCGCGCTCCGGCCCCGGCCTGGCCACCGAGGGTAACCTCAACAACCTCGTGGGCCTGCCGTTGACGCTGCTGCGGCTCGAACCGGAGCACGGCTGGATGGTCCTGGAGATGGGCATGAGCGCGTCGGGGGAGATCCGCTCCCTCGCCGGCATCGGCGAGCCCACCATCCGTGTCATCACCAACGTGGCCGCGGCGCACCTGGAGTCGTTCGGCGACCTGGCGGCGGTGGCCCGGGCCAAGGGCGAGCTGTTCGAGGACGCCCGACGCGGCGACCTGCTGGTGACCAACGCCGACGATCCACGCTCGAGCCTGTTCCCGCGGCCCGAGGGCACGCGGGAGGTCCGCTTCGGCGCCAGCCCCGGCGCCGACGTCCGCGTGTTGCAGGTGGACGCGCTGGATCTCGACGGCAGCACCGCGCGGATCTCGGTGCACGGCGAGGAGGTCCGGCTCCTCGTCCCCCTGCCCGGCCGGCACAACGTGCTCAACGCCTGCGCTGCGCTGGCGGTGGCCTGGGCCGCCGGCGTCCCCATGGAGGCGGCGGCCGACGCCCTGGCCGGTCTGCAGCCCACCGGCGGGCGCATGCGCGTGGTGCGCATGGGCGCCATCCAGGTGATCGACGACTCGTACAACGCAAACCCCCGCTCCGTCACCGCCGCCCTCGAGACCCTGGTGGGCGGCCGCACCGAGGGCCGGACCACGGCCGTGCTGGCGGACATGCTCGAGCTGGGCGCCACCTCGCCCGACCTGCACCGAGAGGTGGGCGAGACCGCCGCCGGCCTGGGTGTGGACCAGCTGCTGGCCGTGGGACCCCTGAGCCGGAACACGGTCCAGGGCGCCCTCGACGCCGGCCTGGCCCACGCCCGGCACCTCGAGGACACCGAAGAGGTCGTGGACCTGCTGCTGAGTCAGCTGCAGCCCGGCGACCGGGTGCTCGTCAAGGGCTCGCGCGGCATGCGCATGGAGCGGGTGGTCCAGGGACTTGAGGAGAGAATGGCGTGCTGACCTGGCTGGTACAGTTCTCGGACACGCACATCGTGTTCAACGTGTTCCAGTACCTGTCGTTCAGGTACGCCTCGGCGATGATCACCTCGCTGGCGATCTGCTGGTTCGCCTACCCGAGCTTCATCAACTGGCTGCAGCGCATCCGGGCGGGGCAGACGATCCGCGAGGACGGCCCCCAGTCCCACCTGCAGAAGGCGGGGACGCCCACCATGGGCGGGGCGCTGATCATCCTGTCGATCGTGCTGTCGTCCATACTCTGGGCCCGGCCCGAGCAGCCGCTGGTGTGGTGCGTGCTGGTGGTGGCGGTGGGCTTCGGCATCGTGGGGTTCCTGGACGACTACCAGAAGATCGCGCGCAAGAACACCGCGGGCCTGTCCGGCAAGACGCGGCTGATGATCGAGTTCGTCATCGCCACGGCGGTGCTGGCCTACCTGTGGAACCAGGGTTTGCTCGAGACCTCGGTGCCGATCCCGTTCTTCAAGGACACGAGCATCGAGCTGGGTTACGCCTACCTGGCCTTCGGCGCGGTGGTCATCGTGGGCGCGGCCAACGCGGTGAACCTCACCGACGGCCTCGACGGCCTGGCCATCGGCCCGGTGATGACCTCCATGCTGGCCATGGGCGTGCTCGCCTACATCGCCGGCAACGCCACGTACACGGCGTACCTCAACGTGCCTTACGTGCACGGCGCGGGCGAGCTGGGGATCATCGCGGTGACCGTGGTGGGCGCCGGCCTCGCGTTCCTGTGGTTCAACACCTTCCCCGCCTCCATCTTCATGGGGGACACGGGCTCGCTGCCGCTGGGCGGGGTCCTCGGGGTCGTGGCCGTGATCACCCGCAACGAGCTGCTGCTGGTGCTGCTGGGCGGCATCTTCGTGTGGGAGACGTTGTCCGTGATCATCCAGGTGGGCAGCTACAAGCTCACCAAGAAGCGGGTGTTCAAGATGGCGCCCTTCCACCATCACCTGGAGCTGTCGGGCTGGGAAGAGCCCAAGATCATCGTGCGGTTCTGGATCATCTCCATCCTGCTGGCGCTGATGGCGCTGCTGACGCTGAAGCTGAGGTGACCGTGGAGCTGCGCGGACGACGGGTCCTGGTGATGGGGCTGGGCCGCAGCGGCCTGGGGGCCGTGCGCCTGTGCGCGAGCCTGGGCGCCGAGGTGATCGCCACGGACCGTCGCACCGCGGACCAGCTCGGCGGCGCAATGGACGACCTGCGGGCGGCCGGCGCCGAGCTCGTGCTGGGCGAGCACCGCGACGCGGACTTCCTCGGCGCCGACCTGATCGTGATCAGCCCGGGTATCCCGCTGGAGCAACCCCACGTGGCCCGTGCCCTGGACGCCGGCGTGCGGGTCGTGGGCGAGCTGGAGCTGGCCGTGTCCCGGCTGGACTGCCCGGTGGTCGGCATCACCGGCACCAACGGCAAGTCCACCACCACCACCTTCGCCGGAGACCTGTTGCAGGCCGCGGGCCTCGACCCGTTCGTCGGCGGCAACCTGGGATTGCCCGTCAGCGAAGGGGTGATGCAGGGCGATCCCGGCGTCGCCGTGGTGGAGGTGAGCTCCTTCCAGCTGGAGACGGCGCCCACCTTTCATCCGACCGTGGCGGCGATGCTCAACTGCACCGAGGACCACCTGGATCGTTACCCGTCCTTCGACGAGTACCGCCGGGCCAAGGAGCAGATCTTCGCCAACCTCACCGCCGCCGACACCCTGGTCTACAACGCCGCGGATCCCATCGTGGTGGACATGCTCTCGCGCGTGCCTGCGCGCCTGCAGGCGTTCTCCCTGGCCGATCACGGACGGGCCGGGGCGTTCCTGGACGGCGCCGCGATCGTGCTGCGCGATCCCGACGGTCGGCTGGACCTGGGCGGGTTCGTGGTGCCGGGCGCGCACAACATCGAGAACCTGATGGCCGCCGTGCTCTGCGCCCGCGCCGCGGGCGCGGATCCGGCGGTCATGGAACCGGCCCTGCCGCAGTTGCGCGGTCTGCCCCACCGCATGGAGTGGGTGCGCGGCCTCGACGGCGTGGACTGGTACAACGACAGCAAGGCCACCAACGTCGCCTCGGCGGCCAAGACGCTGGAGGGGATCGGGCGTCGGGCGGTGGTCCTGCTGGGGGGCAAGGACAAGGGCGGCGACTACGGCCCGATGGTGGACGCGCTCGCCGCGGGCGCCCGCGGCGCGGTGGTCTACGGCGCGGCCGCCCCGATGATCCGTGACGCGCTGGAGGGCACGGGGGTCCGCTTCGAGGTGGTCGACGACCTGGCCGCGGCCGTGACCGTGGCCCGGGCCTGGGCTCTCGACGGCGACGCCGTGTTGCTCAGCCCCGCCTGCTCGAGCTACGACCAGTTCCGCGACTACGAGCAGCGCGGCGACACCTTTCGCGAGCTGGTGGAGGAGCTGACATGAGGCCCGTCCAACGGCGCATGGACCACGTGCTGCTCACCTGCGTGCTGGGCCTCGTGGCCCTGGGCATCGTCATGGTGTACTCGGCGGCCGGCGTCCGCGCGGCCGACGTGTACGGCCAGGAGCACTACTACCTGACGCGGCAGATCCTGTTCGCCGCGGTGGGCCTGGGCGCGATGGTCGTGGCGTCGCGCATCCCGTACCAGATCTACCAGCGCTGGACCTACCCGTTGCTCGGCCTGGTGATGCTGCTGCTGATCGGGGTGTTCATCCCGGGCATCGGCAGCACCATGGGCGGCGCGACCCGCTGGATCAACCTCAAGTACTTCTACCTGCAGCCGTCGGAGCTGGCCAAGTTCGCCCTGGTGCTCTACCTGGCGTACTCCCTGACCAAGAAGCAGGACCACATCGGCACCTTCTCCATCGGCATCCTGCCCCACCTCATGGTCTCGGCCGTGGCCCTGGCGCTGATCCTGATGGAGCCGGACTTCGGCACCACCGCGGTGCTGGCCTCGATCCTGTTCGCGATGATGTTCGTGGCGGGCACGCGCATCGTGCACCTGTCGGCCATCTTCGCCGTGGCCGCGCCCCTGGCGTTCGTGGTGCTCATCGGCGCGGAGTACCGCCGCCGGCGGCTGCTGGCGTTCCTCGATCCCTGGGCGGATCAGGCGGACACCGGCTTCCACATCATCCAGAGCTGGCTGGCGTTCCACCGCGGCGGCGTGTTCGGCGTGGGGCTGGGCGCGGGCACCCAGAAGCTGTTCTACCTGCCGGCGGCGCACACGGACTTCATCTTCAGCGTGGTCGGCGAGGAGCTGGGGCTGCTCGGCGTGCTCGCCACCCTGGCCGCCTTCGGCCTGTTCATCGCCCGCGGCACCTCGGTGGCGCGGCGCGCGCCGGACCTGTTCGGCCAGCTGCTGGGCACCGGCATCACCTTCATCATCGGCCTGCAGGCGGTGATCAACATGATGGTGGTCACCGGGTTGTTGCCCACCAAGGGGCTGACCCTGCCCTTTGTCAGCTACGGCGGCTCGTCGCTGGTGGCGTACCTGTTCATGGTGGGCGTCCTGCTGAACATCTCGTCCCAGGCGCTGGTGGAGAACCGGCGCGTACGGGGTGGCCGGCGGGGCGAGCCCAGGCGGCGATGGTCCCCCCTCGGCGGCGGCTCCGTGCCCCGCAAGGAGGACCCTTGAGCCTGACCTGGGTCATCGCGGGCGGCGGCACGGGCGGCCACTTCTTCAGCGGGGTGGCCATCTCCGAGGCGGCACGCCTGCGCGATCCGGGCTGCGAGGTGGTGTTCGTGGGCACCGAGGCGGGCATCGAGGGCCGCATCAAGGAGCGCGAGCAGCTCGATATCCGCTACATCTCCGTGTCCGGCCTCAAGGGCAAGTCCCTGCCGACGCGGCTGTGGTCCATGGCGCGCCTGCCCGTGGCCCTGGCCCAGTCGATGAACATCCTCGGCAGGGCCAAGCCCGACGTGGTGGTGGGCGTGGGGGGCTACGCCTCGGGTCCCCTGCTGCTGGCGGCGTGGATGATGGGTATCCCGTCGGCGGTGATGGAGCAGAACAGCGTGCCCGGCTACACCAACTCGGTGCTGGCGCGGTTCGTGGATCGGGTGTTCGTGGGCTTCCCGGGCACCGAAGAGCACTTCCCCGGCGGCAAGGCCGTGTACACGGGCAACCCGATCCGGCCCGCAGTGGCCGAGCGCCTCACCCGGTCGCGTGACGAGGAAAAGGGCGACGGGATCCACTTGCTGGTCTTCGGCGGCTCCCAGGGAGCGCACCACATCAACACGGCAATGCCCGACGCCGTCAAGCAGCTGGATCCCGCCCTGCTGGAGCGGATGACCGTGCTGCACCAGACCGGGGAGGCCGACCTCGAGGACGTGCGACGGGCGTACGACGAGGGGGGACACGCGGACCGGATCGAGGTCGTGCCCTTCATCGAGGACATGGCGTCGGCCTACGCCCGGGCCGATCTGGTGGTCTGTCGCGCTGGCGCCATGACCGTGGCCGAGATCACCGTGTGTCGGCTGCCGTCGATCCTCGTTCCCTTCCCCTACGCCATCTACAACCACCAGGAACTCAACGCGCGCTCCCTGTCCGATCGCGGCGCAGCCCGGCTGCTGCTCGACGGCGACATGGACGGCCGCCGGCTGGCCTCGGAGATCGAGGGACTGGCCGGGGATCCCGAGGCGCTGGAGCGGATGGCTGCGGCCGCCGCCGAGATCGGCCGCCCGGCCGCCGGCGACGACGTGGCCGCCCAGTGCGAGGCCCTGGCAGAGCGGAGAAACGGATGAAGGCCCTGTTCCGCCGCACGCGGCGCGTGCACTTCGTCGGCATCGGCGGCATCGGCATGAGCGGTATCGCCGAGGTGCTGATCAACCTGGGCTACGAGGTCTCGGGATCGGATCTGCGCCGCAGCGCCGTGACCGAACGACTCGTGGACCTCGGCGCCACCGTGCAGATCGGCCACAGCGCCGACCACGTGGCCACCGCGCACGTGGTGGTCACCAGCACGGCCGTGCAGTCGAGCAACCCGGAGGTGCTCGCCGCGCAGGACCAGGGGATCCCGGTGATCCCCCGCGCCGAGATGCTCGCCGAGCTCATGCGCATGAAGCACGGCCTGGCCGTGGCCGGCAGCCACGGCAAGACCACCACCACGTCGATGCTGGCGCACTGTCTCGCCGCGGCCAACCTGGATCCCACCGTGGTGGTGGGCGGCCGCCTCAACTCCCTGGGTACCAACGCCAAGCTCGGGGACGGGGACTACCTGGTGGCCGAGGCCGACGAGAGCGACGGTTCGTTCCTCAAGCTGTCGCCCACCGTGGCCGTGGTCACCAACATCGACCGCGAGCACATGGATCACTACGGGGACTTCGAGGCGCTCAAGCGGGCGTTCCTGGACTTCATCAACAAGGTGCCCTTCTACGGCGCGGCCGTGATCTGCCTCGACCATCCGGTGATCCAGAAAATCATCCCGCACATCCACAAGCGCTACATCACCTACGGCCTGTCGAGCCAGGCGGAGGTCCACGCCGTGGACCTGCACTTCGACGGCGGGATCAGTCAGTTCACGGTCATGCACCACGACCGCTGGCTGGGCAAGGTGGAGCTGAAGATGCCGGGGCGTCACAACGTGCTCAACGCCCTGGCCGCGGTGGCGGCCAGCCTCGAGGTGGACATCCCCTTCAAGGTGATCCGCCGCTCCCTGAACGAGTTCGACGGCGTGTCGCGCCGGTTCACGTCCCTGGGCTCGGAGGCGGGCGTGACCGTGATCGACGACTACGGCCACCACCCCGTGGAGATCCGTTCCACGCTACAGGCGGCCCGAGAGGGGTACGGCCGGCGGGTCATCACCGTGTTCCAGCCCCACCGCTTCTCGCGCGTGCAGGACCTGCACGACGAGTTCATGAGCGCCTTCAACGACACGGACCTGCTGGTGGTCACGGACATCTACGCCGCGGGCGAGCGCCCCATCGAAGGGGTGACCGGCGAGGGGCTGTACAAGGGCCTGCGCGATCACGGTCACAAGAATTCCATCTATCTGCCCGGTCGCGACGAGATCGTCGCGCACCTGCTCGGCATGGTGAAGAAGGGCGACATCGTCATCACCCTGGGCGCGGGTGACGTGAACCAGGTGGGCCTGCGACTGCTCGAGGGACTCAAGACAAAGGACGAGGAGGACGGTGACGCCTGATCAGACCGCTCGCCTACGCCGGCGAGGCCGGCGCAAGGTCAGTCCTCTGGAGGATCCTGCGAAGCGGGAGGCGCTGTTACGTCTCGGGGTGGGCGAGGTCCTGCTGGACGAGTCCCTGTCCCGGTGGACCGCGTTCGGCTGCGGGGGTCCGGCCGAGGCGCTGGTCCAGGTGAGCGACGTCGAGGGCCTGGGCAAGCTCCTGGACTGGTGTCGTCGCCACAAGGTCAAGGTCCGGGTGATCGGCAGGGGACACGGCGTGGTGTTCCGCGGCGGTGGCCTCGAGGGTGTGGTCGTGGTCGCGGCCGGGCTCGACGACGTCGTCGAGCTGGACGAGACAGGGACGTGCACCGAGGGCTCGGCCACGTTCGCGGCGTCGGCGGGGGCGACCCTGGCGGCGGTCGCGAGGGTCGCTGCGCAGCACGGCGCCAGCGCCCCGTCGAGCCTGGCCGGGAGCTGGGCCACGGTGGGTGGCGCGATCCGCCGCTGCTACCCGGTGCTGGCCGAGCACCTGGACGCGATCATCCTGGTGAGCGAGCGCGGCAAGCTGTCCGAGCGGCGCCCGGAAGAGCTGGGCGAGGTGGACGGCCCGTTTCCGGTAAAGAACCGTTGGGCCGTGGCCGGCGCCAGATTCTGCTTCAAGCGATCCGGAGACCTTTTCGGCGGAAATCCCACGGACGACGATGTGGCGCTTCCCTCAGGAGCGGTGGGGAAAATCCGTCTGTTCGAGGACCCGCCAGAGACGACGGCGCGGGAGATCCTGGATTCGGTGGATGCGCAAGGCATCCGGCTGCGTGATGTGGCGATCCACGACCAGGACTCCAACCTGGCGGTCAACCTGGGAGAGGGCACGGTGCACGATCTGCAGCTCCTCACCAGGTATGCGAAAGAGCGCGCAAAAAAAGGGGCGGGGGTCGAGCTGGGACAGGCTTACCGGGTCAATGGTAAAAAGCGCCGAGACTAGGCGCAATCCACGGTAAAAAACGTCAGATCTCGGCGCCGCCGGCATTGACAATGTCGGCGCTTTTTACCATGATCGAATGGCGGTGGAAGTGTCTGAGGCGGCCCATGAAAGATAGAACGCGAGCGCAGACGATCGCGGTCCTCCTGGGAGGATTGAGTAGCGAGCGCGACGTCTCCCTGGCAAGCGGCGCAGCCGTTGCCGCGGCCCTGCGCTCGCGCGGCCACCAGGTGGTCGAGATCGATGCGGGGCGTCATCTGGCCCAGCAACTCCTGGACTGCGAAGCCGACGTGGCCGTGATCATGCTCCACGGGACGTATGGCGAGGATGGCTGCGTGCAGGGCCTGCTCGAGGTCGTGGGCATCCCGTACACGGGATCGTCGGTTCGGGCCTCGGCCGTGGCCATGGACAAGGTCCTGACCAAGCGCATCCTGGCCTCTGCCGGGCTGCCCGTGGCCAGGGACGTGGTGCTCGAGCCCGACGAGGCGCGGGTCGCCACCTCGGTGGACCTGGATCTCCCCGTGGTGGTCAAGCCCGCGGCCCAGGGATCCAGCGTGGGCATCTCCATCGCCCGCGACGACGACGAACTGGTCGCGGCGCTCGAGGCAGCGGCGCCCCACGGTCGCGTGCTCGTGGAGACCTTCGTGGCCGGTCCCGAGGTCACGGTCAGCTTCCTGGACGGCCAGGCGCTGCCGCCCGTGGAGATCCGCCCCCACGAGGGATTTTACGACTACACCAACAAGTACACGTCCGGCCGGACCTCCTACATCTGTCCGGCCGAGATCGACGCGGACATCAGCGCGCGCCTCCAGACCATGGCGAGCCAGGCCTGTGACCTGCTCGGCGTGGAAGGGGTGGCGCGCGTGGACTTCCTGCTCGGCGGGGGCCGGGCGCCGGTGCTGCTCGAGGTCAACACCGTGCCCGGCATGACCGAGCTCTCCCTGGTGCCCATGGCGGCCCGCGAGGCCGGCCTGTCCTTCGAGGACCTGGCCGAGCGCATCCTGTCCACGGCCCGGCTGGAGACGGCGGGGAGGGAAGCATGAGCGTCCTGGACAGCCAGACCGTTCGTCGCTCCTCCAACCGCAAGTTGCGGCGCCGCACGCCCGTGGGCCCGGCCGAGAAACGGTCTGGCAAGCCCGCGCGAGCGAAGCGCAAGGCCGAGAAGCTCAGCCCGCCCCTGGCGCGCAACCAGCCTTCGGACAGCTTCCGCCAGGCCAGCAACGTCGGTGGGCAGAAGCTGGGCGAGTGGGCGGAGGCGGGCCTGGAGCTGGTGGTGGACGGCGGGCGGCACGTCGTCAAGAGCACGGGCTGGTTCGGCGCGGCCCTGGCTGCGGTCACCCGAAAGGTGGCGGGAATCACGGCCCTGGTCGTGGTGGCCACGGCCACCCTGGCCTGGCGGGCCGGCTGCAAGGCTGCGGCGGGTGTGCGGGCCGCGGCGGTGGTGCTGTTCCCTCGCGTCCGCTGGGGCGTCAGGACGTCGGCTCGCCTGGGTGTCCACAGCGCGGTGACCTCGGCGAAGGTGGGGAGGCGCGTGGCCGTGCGGACGCGCGTGGGTCTGCGCAACCAGGCCGAGGACATGCGGGACGGCTTCCCCGATCTCCAGGAGGGGGTCGAGGCCGGCCGTCGCGCCTGGGTCCGGTTCATGGGAGCCGTTGGCATGGGAATCAGTCGTCAGCGGGATGGCGGATTCCTCGCGCTGCCGAGTCTGAGGGACGCGGCCAACGCCGCGGCCAAGGGTGTGGTCATCGGTGGGACGTGGGCTGCGGTGGCGGCCGGGGCCATGTTCGGTCCCGAGGCCGTGCGCGACAGCCAGGTGCTGTGCCTGACCGAGATGGACGTCCGGGGGATCGAGCGGGTGGAGCGCGGAGAGTTGCTCGTGGCCAGTGGAGTGGAGCTGGGGGACAACCTGGTGACCATCGACCTGGACCGGGCTGCGGACGAGATCCAGAAGCTGGAGTGGGTGGACTCGGTTTCCATGCGACGGGCCTACCCCGACCGCCTGGCCATCACCGTGTTCGAGCGCGAGCCGGCGACGCTGCTCGCCGACGGGCAGCTGTGGTTCGTGGATCACGAGGGCGAGGTCTTCAAGCCCGTGGACGCAGGTGAGTGGCAGGACATGCCCGTGATCACCGGCGTGACCGTGGACGATCGTGGGGTGGATCCGGTGGGAAGCCGGGATCGGTTGCAGAACGCGCTGGAGGTGGTGGCGGCCGTGGACGAGACGAGTCACCTCGACGAGTCCGACATCGGCGAGCTGCGCGTGCTGGAGCGCGGCGGCTTCGAGGTGGTCCTCGCCGATTCGGGCACCACGCTTCACCTGGCCGAGGAGAGCTACGAGGTGGGGCTGCAGCGCCTGGACGCGCTGCTGGACCGAGAGCTGGTCGCCCTCCACGACGTCTCCCGGCTGGACCTGGCGCTGCGCAACCAGGTGGTGGCCACGTGGAGGGCCGAGCTGTGAGCAAGCAGAACCTCATCGTGGGCCTCGACATCGGTACCACGAAAATCGCCTGCATCGTGGGCGAGGAGACGGACAAGGGCCTCGAGGTGGTGGGCATCGGTACCCACCCCAGCAAGGGGTTGCGCAAGGGCGTGGTCATCAACATCGAGGCCACGGTGGAGTCCATCAAGAAGGCGGTGGAGGAGGCCGAGTTGATGGCCGGCGCCGAGATCACCTCGGTGTTCGTGGGCATCGCCGGCGGTCACATCCGCTCGCTGAACTCCCAGGGGACCGTCGCCATCAAGGACCGCGAGGTCACCGATCTGGACGTGGGCCGCGTGCTGGACACGGCACAGGCCGTGGCCATACCCATGGACCGGGAGCTCATCCACATCATCCCCCAGGAGTACATCGTCGACGACCTGGAGGGCATCAAGGACCCCCGCGGCATGCGCGGCGTGCGGCTCTCGGCCAAGGTACACATCGTCACAGGCGCGGTGACCTCGGCGCAGAACATCGTCAATTGCTGCAACAAGGGCAACCTGAACGTGAGGGACATCGTCCTCGAGCAGCTGGCCAGCAGCGAGGCGGCGCTGACCGCGGACGAGCGCGACCTG
This sequence comes from uncultured Rickettsiales bacterium, assembly GCA_964558555.1. GTDB lineage: Bacteria > Myxococcota_A > UBA796 > UBA9615 > CAYRNR01 > CAYRNR01. Next base: position 24,476 of record CAZLEO010000079.1, read on the forward strand.
GGGGTCATGCTCGTGGACATCGGTGGCGGTACCACGGATATCGCCATCTTCGTGGACGGCGCCGTGGTCCACACCAGCGTGCTGGCGCTGGGTGGGGACCACATCACGCACGACATCGCCTACGGCCTGCGAACGCCCACCACCGAGGCCGAGACGGTGAAACAGAAGCACGGTTGCGCGATGACCTCGCTCATCGACGACGACTCGGGTTTCGAGGTGGAGTCCGTGGGTGGGTCGCGGACGAGGACCACCAACCGCACGACGCTGGCGGAGATCATCGAGCCGAGGGTCACCGAGATCTTCTCGCTGGTCCAGCAGGATCTGTCGCGAACGGGGTGGGAGGACCACCTGCCCGCGGGCGTGGTCCTCACCGGCGGTTCCGTGATCCTGCCGGGCATGCCCGAGCTCGCCGAGCGGGTGTTCGGCATGCCGGCGCGTCGCGGAGTACCCAGAGGTGTGGCGGGCCTGACCGAGGTCATTTCCAGTCCGATCTTTGCTACAGGGACAGGGCTGGTGAAGTACGGGCAGGCCCACGATCAAGAGGAACAACGGGTCCGGGGTCGATCCCCCTCCTTCTTCGAGGGAGTCAAGGACCGTATGAAGAAGTGGACCGAGGCATTCTTCTAGGCCGGGGGCGGTGCAGAGGAAGAGCGCGGAAAGCAGGAGCTGAAGCAGAAGCAGAAACGGGGTAGCAGATGACGATTTCTTTCGCAGACATGCCCGAGGTCCGGACCGCGACGCCCCAAGGTGACGAGCTCGTCAACCTCAAGGTGATCGGCGTCGGCGGCGGGGGCGGGAACGCAGTCAACACCATGGTGGATGCAGGCCTCCGAGGGGCCTCGTTCATCGCCACGAACACCGACGCGCAGGCGCTGCGCGAACTCAAGGTGACCGAGAAGATCCAGATCGGCACCGATATCACCGGCGGTCTCGGCGCGGGCGCTCGCCCCGAGGTCGGTCGCGAATCCGCGCTGGAGAGCATCGAGGCCGTCAAGGAGCAGCTGCACGGCGCCAACATGGTCTTCGTCACCGCCGGGATGGGCGGTGGCACCGGTACGGGCGCGGCGCCGGTCATCGCGGCCGCGGCCAAGGAGATCGGCGCGCTGACCGTGGGCGTGGTCACCAAGCCGTTCAACTTCGAGGGCAAGAAGCGCCGCCGGCAGGCCGAGGCAGGGATTCGCGAGCTGCGCGAGGTCGTGGACACGCTCATCGTCATCCCGAACCAGCGCCTGCTGAGCATCGCCGGCGAGCAGACCTCCATGATGGACGCCTTCCGCAAGGCCGACGAGGTCCTGCTCCACGCGGTCAAGGGCATCGTCGAGCTGATACAGGTCAAGGGCATCATCAACGTGGACTTCGCCGACGTCCGCACCGTGATGAGCAACCAGGGCCTCGCGCTGATGGGATTTGGCGCGGCGAGCGGCAAGCTCAAGGCGGTCGAGGCGGCGCAGCGCGCCATCTCCAGCCCGCTGCTGGACGAGATCAGCATCACCGGCGCCACGGGCATCCTGATCAACATCACCGGCAACAGCGACCTCAAGCTCTACGAGGTCAACGAGGCCGCGACGCTGATCCAGGAGGAGGCCCACGAGGACGCCGAGATCATCTTCGGCTGGGTCATCGACGACTCCATGGGTGACGAGGTGCAGGTCACCGTCATCGCCACCGGCTTCGCCCAGGAGGAGCAGGTCGTCAACCCGAGCGCGCCGCCCATCAGCGGTGTGTTCAAGCCCGTCCCGCCGCGGACGCAGCCCGTCACACCCTGGGCCGGCGCCAGGGACCCCCTGGATCTGCCCACGGCCGTGCGCGAGCAGCGCATCACGCGCGAGTACGCGGCGCCGACAACATCCATCGAGGAGACCAGGGTCCTCGAACGGGACAAGCAGGCCCTGCTGGACCAGCAGATGGACCTGGACATGGACGCGTTGGATCGTCCGGCCTACATGAGGAAGATCGCGGACTGACGTCCGCGCCGAATCGGGAGCAGAGGTGGACCGGGGCGTGCGGTGGCCAGGGGAAACCCCGGGGAGCAGGTGGAGGTAGAAGCAGAGGCAGCCAGGCGCAAAGTTGAGGCAGAAGCTGAGCTGAAGTTGAGGTTGTTCCCCGACCAGGGGGAAGGCGCTGCGCCGGGCGCCGCCGAGCCGGGGTTTTTTGTGGGGGGCGCGCCCCCGCGCCGGCC
>CAZLEO010000079.1:26664-33737 GCA_964558555.1 uncultured Rickettsiales bacterium
GTGCCCCTCTCTCATATCGCCTCTCACCCCCTACCCCCCACCTCCCTCGTTCCGACGGTTTCCGTCGGAACGTTCCTTCTTCGACGCTTTGCGTCGCTTCCTGTACGCTTGCGTCATGAGGCTCGCCTTCATACCCGCAATCGTCCTGTTCTTGCTGAGCCCCTGTGACGTATCCGCGGGCGAGTCCCTGGATGTCACATTCGAGCATCCTGGTGATGGCGCCCAATTGGCGGGGACATTGACGCTGCCGGAAGGTGAAGGATCCTTTCCCGCGGTCGTCCTGATCCACGGTTCAGGCCCCAACAGCCGTGACGAGATCTCCAAGGGGAGCTTGCTCTTCTACCACGCTGACACGCAGATCCCTCTGTTCGCGGAGATCGCCAGGAGTCTGGCCGATGAGGGCGTGGCCTCCCTGAGATACGACAAGCGCAGCTGTATTCAAAAAAACAGCTGTGGGGCGTGTGCCAAGGAGGAGTTCGACTGGGACCCTGATACCACGACGCTCGACCTGTTCAAGGAGGACGCTGTAGCTGCGGTGGCCTGGCTGAGGAAACGAGACGAGATCCGGGACGACGGGATCGTGGTCCTCGGTCACAGCCAGGGCGCCACCCTGACGCTGGCCCTGGCCGTGGAAGATCCGCAGATCGCCGGGGTGGTGTTGATTGGATGTCCCGCGGCAGAGGACCCGGCCGCGGACTTCACAGCCCAGGACGAACGTGGGCTCCGATACCTGAAGTCGCAAAAAAAAGTGAATGTGGACATGATCAACGGCCTCGGAGAGGAGATCCGGGAGCACAGGGCGGCCGTAGAGGCCATTGTCGCGGGTACCCGGACCGAGCCGTTCCAGGGGATCGAGGTCAACTTCTGGACCTCCTGGTTCAAGTACGCTTCGGCAACGAGATCTCAACTGGAAACTCTCGACAGGCCCATCCTGGCCCTGACCGGAGGCTTCGACCGGAACCTCCCGGTGCAACCGCACCTGGTGAACATTCGCGCCTGGCGCGGCGACCGCTCCACCGACCTGGTAGCCGAAGTTCCCAGGACCTCCCACGCGCTGGTGGGACTGGAACCGACGACGTTTGATGTGACCGCCCATCCAGGGGCTCTTGACGTCATCTCCGGATGGACACGCGCCACGACGAGTGGGGAGCAGTACGATCTGGGATCCCGCCTCGAACCGATCGACCCGATCACACCGGCGCGCGACGCTCTGCTCTGTAGGACACGCGATGAGGATTGCGACCTCGACGGGATCGGCGCTCGAATGAGCGAGGCCATGAGCGATGCCACGAACCCACGGGAACTCGTCGATCGGGTCGGTGAACGCCTGGGCAAGAACGTCGACCGGATGGAGACGCTCCGGATCGATGTTCACGGAACAGCGGAAGAGACCTTGTGGTGCCAGGAAGATCTCGCCAGCGCCGGCGGCGTGGACCGCGGGATCTTGAGGACCTGTTGGGGTGCCGGTCCGTTGCTGTCGGGGTTGTTCTTCAAGTGACGAATCAACTGCCGAACCTCGCGACGATCGTGATGGTGGTGCTCGCAGTCATCTTTCTCGGCTGTGAAGGAGAGCCAGAGGAGGAGGAGAACCGCTACTGGATCGATGCCGTTATCTCCTACGAGATCCCCACGGTGGCGACCGTGACCTGGGACGCCACGACAGACGACCTGTACGCGGCACATCTGGACGTCTGGGACTATGTGGGTCGATCTCTGCCACCCGTGCCCGCCACGAGGGATGGAGACGTCTTCACTGCGATCGTCCTGGGCCTCAAGCCCGGCGCCGAGTACGGAGTTCGAGCGGTGGAGGAACACGACGAGGGCTGGCTGTTCAGCGAGAGCGCGTTCGTGACCACGGGAAATCCGCCAGGTGTCCTGCCCCACATCGAGGTCTCGGGGACGGGAGATCACGGCGGCGGCTTCATCGCCACGAGCACGGTGTCGTTTCCATCTCTACCGATCATCGTGGACCGTGAAGGAGAATGCGTCTGGTGGCATGAGCTCGAGCCCCCCGAGGGAGGGGACTGGGAGACGTTCTACATTCCGCGAGTGGCGCTGGCGAGGGACGGTTCGTCCGTGTACTACGAGGTCGCCTCCGGCGTGGCGTACGAGAACCGCGAGAGAATCATCGTGAGGGTCTCTATCGATGGCAGTCACGTAGAAATGCTGCCCCTGGAGGGCGCTCACCACGACTTCGCGGAGTTGCCGGATGGGACCCTGGCCGTCCTCGTGGAGGACGTGCGTTCCGTCGAGGGGGAACTCGTTGCTGGCGATCAGATCGTCGAGGTTGGGGAGTCGGGTGAGGAGATCTCCGTGTGGTCGATCTGGGATCACGAGCAGTTCGATTCACTGGAGGACTACGACCCCGAAAGCGGCTGGACCCACGCCAACGCGATACAGTACGAAGAGCTGGACGACACCTACCACGTGTCCATGCGGAATCTCGATGCGGTGTACAAGATCGATCGCGGTTCGGGGGATGTGATCCGGATCGTCGGTGGCGAGGACAGTGACTTCGTCACACCTGTCGGAGGCACTGACTTCTTCGAGCGACAGCACCGTTTTCGTGTACTGGAAGACGGGCTCCTGGTCTTCGACAACCGCGTCGTCGAGGAAGGCTCTCGGGTCGTCCAGCTCTCTCTGGATACGGATACTGGCGAGGCAGAGACGGTCTGGGAGTACACACTGGAACCCGCAGCGTTCTCCCTGGGCTTCGGCGATGTGGAACGTCTCCCGGGAGGGAACACTCTGGTGGATTGGAGTGCCCTGGGCCAGATCGACGAGGTCACTTTCGATGGCGAGATCATCTGGCAGCTGAACGCGAGTGTCGGGTCCGGATTCGGCTACATGGAATGGTTCGAGTCCTTCTACGGCCAGTAGATCGCCTGCGTTTCGTGCGCGCGCAATAGTTCGCTGTCTGCGTGCGTTTCCCCTTACCATGGGATCCACGTTGACTCGTCCACGCCAGCGCCCTATCCGACGATCCCAGCGCATCGCGTGGGTGCTTGTCCTGTACCTGGCCTCGATTCTGGGCTGCGGGGAGACTGTTGACGGCCCCGAGGCTTCCGCACGGTTCGACATCGAGGTCCTGGCCAGCGATCGCATCGCATCGGTGTTCACGGTGGCGTGGTCGGTGGACAAGGAGGACGTGGAGGACGCCTGGGTCCGATTCGGGCTCGAGGATGTATCCGAGTTCACGGCTCCGTGCCGTGTCGGTGATGACGGCAGGCACGAGGCCGTGTTGCTCGGAATGAAACCCTCGAACGAGTATCGGTTCCAGGCCGTCGCCCTGATCCGCGGGGTGGAGTTTTCCAGCGAGGTGGAGACCCTGGTCACGGGCGGGGGCCGGAAGGACATCCCGGAGGCCTCGGTCGACCCCGATGTCCTCGATCCCGAACGCGCGTCGGGCGGTTTTGTCTACACGACCTTGATCCCCGGGCCGTCGGTCATCCTCGACGCCGACGGTGAGACCGTCTGGTGGCACTCGGTCGCCCAGGGGGACGGGTACGTGATCACCCGGACCCACCCGAGCCACGACGGTGAGCACGTGCTGTACAAGACCTGGCAGGGGTGGGCCTCTGCGGGGGAGTACAGCGAGGTGCGGGAGGTGATCCGGACCACGGTCGACGGCGAAGAGGCGGATCGCATTCCGGTTCCCTACGGGCACCACGACTTCCTGGAACTGCCCGAGGGCACGATCACCTTGCTGGAGTTCGACCGCCGCGAGATGTACGGCGTGGAGGTGGACGGCGATCGCCTGGTGGAGGTGGACGCCGACGGCGAGCGAACCGAGATCTGGAACATCTGGGACAACACCGAATACGACCCGGAACACGACCATGACGGGGGAAACAGGTGGGGGCACTGCAACGCCATCGACTACGATGCGGAGGAGGACGCCTACCTGGTGGGGTGTCTCCACTTCGATTGCATCTTCAAGATCGATCGGGCGTCAGGCGACGTGCTGTGGACGCTCGGCGGTGAGGACAGCGACTTCGAGATCGTCGGCGGAGAAGACAACTGGTTCGAGGGGCAGCACCAGTTCCAGTTCTTCGAGGACGGCCTGGTCGTGTTCGACAACGGGCCCTACGGCGGATTCGAGACGCGCGCCAGCGAGTTCCGGGTGGACTACGAGGACTTCGTCGTCGAGCGAATCTGGGAGTACAACCCCGATCCACCCTTCGGGATCTACGCGTACGGGGATGCGTCGCGGTTGCCCAACGGCAACACGCTGATCACCTGGTCCTCGGCCGGTCAGATGGACGAAGTGACTCCTGAAGGGGACGTGGTGTGGCGCCTCAACCTCGACCTGGGAGCGGGGTTCGGCTACGCAGTGTGGCGCGGGGCGCTCTACGAGTCGCCGTGAAGAACGACCAGACCACGATCTGGCGGACCTGGGCTGCTCTCCTGTGCAGTCTGGCGGTGTGCTCTCGAGCCCCGGCCCATGTCCCCCACGACGTGATGACCGAGGTCGCTGCCGTGGAGACCGATGGCGGCGTGCGCGTGGCAGCGCAGTACCACTTCCCCACGAGACCGTTGATCCTCGTCAGTGACGACTCGGGGCGTTCGTGGCAGTTCACCGCGCCGGCGGAACTGTCCGAGGTGCTGCGGTCGCTCCATTTCGTCTCCCCGGATGAACTCGTCGCCGCGGATGGCGTGTCGCCGGAGGTCCTGATCAGTGAGGATGGTGGCAGGACATGGGCCCTCGGGCTCGCGCCCGACGGGACGCCCGTGCACTGGGTCGCCCCTACGACGTCAGGGGTGCAGTTCGCCGGCACGGACCAGGGCCTGGCCACGCGTGCCCAGAGCGGAGGCGAGTGGCAAACGGTCACCTGGGATGGAGCGGGGCCCGTGACCCGCGTCGCGACGGCTCCCGGATTCCCGGGAGACCCGTTCGTCGCCGCGATTGGCGACGGCGATCTGTGGTGCTCGGACGATGGTGGGGGCAGCTGGAGGGGGTGTGCACCCCCGGGCGCGGCGGGCGTCGCGCGGGTCTTGGCCCTCTCCCCGGAGTTCGGCAGCGACGACAGCCTCTGGATCGGCACCGAGGACGGCAGGATCGCCGGCAGCGAAGACCGGGGCTGGACCTGGACCGAGGGGGCGGTCTCCGGTGTGGGTATCGAGTTCGACGACGAGGTCCGCGACCTCCTGGTCACGTCGAGTGGTCGGCTGATCGCCGTGAGTCCGGACTTCGCGGCTGCCTGCTCCGAGGATGGCGGAACCAGCTGGCGCGGGTGTGGCGAGGGTATCCCGCCGATCACGCCTGGTCAGTCCGCCTCCTGGGGACACTACCGCAGGTTGAGTGCGACAGCCGGGGGAGCCTCTCCGCTGCTGCTGGCGAGCTTCGAGGGGCTCTACGGCAGCGACGAAGGTGGTACGAACTGGAGCGAGTGGTGCACGTTGCTGCCGGACTACGTACGCGCCGTGGCCGTGTCCCCTGGATACCCCGATGATCCCCGGGCGTGGATCGGCTCGTACGGCGCGGGCCTCCTGGTGACGCGGGACGGTGGCAGCTCGTGGTCGGTCACGGACCTGCCCCACTCATACGTGGAGGAGGCCTATCCAGCTCCCCAGTTCCCCGATGATCCCGTGTTCTTCCTCGTCGCCGACCGCGACCTCCTGAGATCGGAGGACGGCGCGCTGAGCTTCGAGCGGATCGACATTCCCACGCTGCGCTATCTCCACAAGCTCCACCTCCCGTCTTCCTTTGCCGAGGACGGCCAGATGTACGCTGTGGGCAACGTGGAGACCGCCAATCGCTGGGCCCTGGCCCGCAGCGACGACGCCGGTCTCACCTGGCAAATCGTCTGGGATCCAGGTGAGCCCGAATCCCAGATTCCGCAGATCGCCCTGTCACCGCACTACACAGACGACCGCACCCTCTTTGGAATCCAGTCCCGCCCGTCCGCTGTCATGCGGTCGACCGATCGGGGGGAATCCTGGGACATGTTGCTGGAGATCCCCGATTCCACACGTCTCACGGGGCTGTTTCCCCTGGATGAAGAGGGGAACACGACGCTACTCGTCGTGACCGGGGAGGGTGGCGTCTGGCGGTCCAGGGGTGGCGATGTGTGGGAGGAACTCGAGTCGCTACCAGGGTGTGCCACTCAGGGAGTCGTACTCGGGGAGCCGGCGAATCCCGTTGCGGCTGTGATCCTCGAGCCACCAGGATTGGCGCGCACACGCGACCACGGCGACAGCTGGGAGATCGTGGAGCTGCCATTCGGATCGATCCCTCTCTCCATCGTGTCCGTACCCGGGTATCCGAACGAACCCACGCTCATGCTATCGACCCACTACGGCACCTTCTTTTCCTGTGACGACGGGCAGAGCTGGTCCCTGCTGGATCGGCTCCTCAGGCTCGAGGAGGAGGCCTGTCCCCTGCGCTACGAGGGCGCGGGATGGGAGCACGTCGCCGGTTTCGGTGGCGCCGATGGGTCCATGGTGTCCTACTCCGCTGCGGATGCCGTCGAGGTCGAGTTCTGGGGACGAACGGTGCGGTGGATGGCGGTCGCCGGGCTGGCCGGCGGATCCACAGAGGTCTTCGTCGACGGGAGCAGCAGAGGTGTCGTCGATACGGCGACGGCCGCAGCCGACGGTGTCGCATACGAGGAGAACTTCGACACCGACGGTTTTCATACGCTGCGGCTGGTGGCCCTGGGCGATGGACCGGTCGCAGTGGATGCGATCGAGGTGGAGCGTCACAGGGTCATGAACGGGCCGGATGAGGTGCACGATGTCGGGCCGTGGTGCGTCGATCTGCCGGAGCTGGACGCCGAGTCTCCGGGTTCGAGCGCCGAGGGTGGGGGGTGCGAATCGAACTGTGGGATGGCGGAACGCGGCTGGGGTGGGGGAGTGGCGGGGATCGGCGGTTTGATCGGAGCGGTGGCTTGGATCGTGCGGAGGCGGACCGCCCGTCGCTAGGACAGGGTGCCCTGGTGCTCGGCCGAGTCAAGGGCGAGCAGGCTTCGCCTGTCGCCGCTGCGCGGCGACCCTTGACACGGCCGGCGCTCCAGGGCGCATGGGTGGTAGGCGACGGGCCGGCCGGGAGCGGCGAGGGAAGGCGATTTCAG
>CAZLEO010000080.1:0-33548 GCA_964558555.1 uncultured Rickettsiales bacterium
TCGACGACGACTGCGTCGGCATCGCCGACGACGGCACCGACACCTCCGTCGCCGACGGCGACTGGAGCTCCATCGCCGACGGCGACTGCAACGACAACGACGCGGCCGTCTATCTCGGCGCGTACGACACGGCCAACAACGGCATCGACGACGACTGCGACGGCGTGGTGGACAACGGCGTGGACACCACCGACCGCGACGCGGACGGCTTCTCCGTGGCCGACGGCGACTGCGACGACACCCGCGCCGAGCTCAACCCGGGCGCCGAGGAGATCAAGGACGGCATGGACAACGACTGCGACTACGTGGTCGACGAGTCCGCGGCCAACCGTCTGCTGCTCAACGACGGCGGCGAATTCACCCTGGTCGAGGAGTCGGGCGTGGGTTACGTGGATCCGTCCACGGCCGCGGGCTTCGGCGACGCGGACGGCGACGGCCTGCTGGACCTGTACTACGGCAACTGGCTGGAGACCTACCCCTACGACTCGGCCATGGCCGACCACTACTTCGTCAACCTCGACGACGGGGTCTTCGACGAGCAGCTCGAGGACGCCGGCATGGCGCTCGACTACAACTACTCGGTCTACGGGGTGATGTGGAACGACTACAACAACGACGGCTGGCAAGACGTGTTCGTGGGCAACTACCACATGTACCCCAACCAGCTGTGGGAGAACCAGGGCGACGGCACCTTCGTGGACGTGAGCTTCGACGTGGGCGCGGCCCAGGACGACATCGTCTACGACGACGACCACCTCACCGGCGGCCACACCTACGGAGGCGACTTCGGCGACATCGACAACGACGGCGACATGGACATGTTCATGTGCAACCTCGCCCACCCGCGCGTGCAGCCGTGGTCCGACCCGTCCATGTTCCTGGTCAGCAACGGCGAGCCCGACTTCACGTTCGACAACCAGCTGCTGGAGTACGGCTTCATCTACGACGAGGGGGACGTCAACGCCCAGTTCGGTGACTTCGACAACGACATGGACGTGGACATCGTCGTGGCCTCCCTCTACGGCGGCCACTACGCCAAGTTCTACCGGAACGACGGCCCCGACGGCTTCACCGACATCACCTACGAGACGGCCACCGCGGTCCACGACGCCGTGTCCGTGGTCTGGTCCGACGTGGACAGCGACGGCGACCTCGACCTGTTCCTCGCCGACCGCAGCGGCTACCCCTACGTCCAGCTGTTCATCAACCGCGTCGGCCAGGACAACCACTTCGTCCAGTTCGACCTGCGCGGCACCGACACCAACCGCGACGCCGTGGGCGCCCGCATCACGCTGACCGCCGGCGGCGTCACCCAGATGCGCGACGTGCAAGGCGGCGGCGGCCACTCCAACACCCAGCATTCCCACATCCAGCACTTCGGTCTGGGGGAGAACACGGTCATCGACGAGGTCACCGTGCGCTGGGTGGGCGGGGACACCGAGACGATCACCGGCATCGAGGCGGACCACCGCTACGAGGTGGTGGAGGGATCGGGGAGCGGGACGGTGGTCTGGTAGGGGGCTACTGACAGTCCTGCGTCGGCGCCTGCCACTTCGCCTGGGTGAGGTGGTTGGACTCATTGTCCGCCTCGTCGAACACCCACACCTCCACGTCGTAGACGCCCTCGGCGGGCACGTGCGGCACGACCGCGCCGTCCGAGACGAGGATGTCGACCGCGTAGGGCACCTCGTACACGGGCGGGGGGGTGCCGGTGTCGAAGTTCCACGAGAACGGTGGGGCCGGGTTGAAGCCGACCCACAGGGACGACGTGGCGATGTCGCCGTCGGCGTCGGTGCCGGTGAAGGTGACGTAGGCGCGGCATTCGTCGCCGGCCATGGCGTGGGTCACGGACAGGCCGGCCAGCACCGGGGCCTCTCCCACGGCCGCGTCGTCGTCGTCGTCGGTGGCTGCGGAGTCGTCGTCGTCCGTCACCGCGGAGTCGTCGTCATCGGCCGCGTCGTCGTCGGCGTCGTCGCCGCCGCACGCGGCCAGGACGAGGCCCAGGGCCGGCAGGGTCCACAAGAGGGTTCGGATCATCATCGGCTCCTCCCCGGGTGTCAGCACCCGTTGTCTGCGGTCGTGCCCGCGTCCGCGTCGTCGCAGTCCCCGTCACACGACGACACGCCGTCGGTGTCCGCGTCCAGGCCGTTCAGGTCGGCGTCCGCGTCGTCGCAGTCCACGCAGGCCATCTCCGAGTCGCCGTCCGCGTCCACCTCGTCCGCAGTCAACGATCCGTCGCAGTCGTCGTCCACGCCGTTGCAGATCTCGGTCGCGTGCGGGCCCACGGCAGCGTCGCTGTCGTCGCAGTCCCCCTCGCAGCTCGACGCCCCGTCCCCGTCCCCGTCCTCCTCCGAGGGATCGGTCGCGCCGTCGCAGTCGTTGTCGTCGATCTCGTCACAGACGTCCGGCGCGCCGGGGTACACCGCCGCGTCGGTGTCGTCGCAGTCCGTAGCGTCTTCGCCGTACCCCGTCGGGGCGAAGCAGGCGTCGACCGTGGAGGACGTATCCCCGAACCCGTCGCCGTCCGCGTCCTCGTAGAACGTGGTCAGGCCCATGGGGTCGTCCTCGTCCACGTCGCCGTCGCAGTCGTTGTCGAGCTCGTCGCAGACCTCGTCAGCGCCCGGGTGGATCTCGGCGTCGTTGGGATCGCAGTCCACGTGGTCGGCGTAGCCGTCGCCGTCGTAGTCGAAGAAGGTGGACTGGTCCTGGCAGCCGGCGGCCACCAGCGCGAGGGTGAGGACTACGCAAACGAACGGCGGCCGCATCGAACCTCCGGGGGAGTCCCGATGATACCAGGACCGGCTTTTCGCTGTCGCAGCATGAAACCGTTGACTTTTGTGCAAACGCACATAAACTCGGCACATATCGCCGCTCGTGCGCGCACGCAGTCCGTTCGCAAACGCAACATGACGGGAGCTCGGCCATGACACACCTCGCCTGGACCGCCATCGGCCTGTACGTGCTGGTCACACTGGCGCTGACCGTGCGCGGGGCCCTGCGCACCCGCAACGCCGAGGGGTTCACCGTGGGCAACCGCGACATCCCCGCGGCGCTGGTGGGGCTGTCGCTGACCGCGCAGCTGACGTCGGTGGCCACCTTCGTGATCAACCCGGGGCTGGTGTTCCACTACGGGGTGGCCGGGCTGCTGGGGCTGGGCGTGGCCGCGGCGGGCGGGATCACCCTGGGGCTGGTGGTGTTCACGGCGCGCTTCCGCCGCATCGGCAACCAGGTGGCCGCGCTGACCGTACCCCAGTGGATCGGCACGCGGTACGAGTCGAAGGGGCTGCGCGCGACGTTCTCGGCGCTGTCCCTGGGCCTGATCAGCTACGCGGTGCTGATCGTGGTGGCGCTGTCGCTGGTGCTGTCGGGCCTGCTGGGGGTCCAGCCCGCGGCCGTGGCCGTGGTGCTGACCGCCTTCGTGGTGCTGTACGTGCTGGTGGGCGGGGCCAACACCCACGCGTGGACCAACGCGCTGCAGGCGGTGGTGATGCTGGCGGTGGCCCTGGTGCTCATCGGCACGGGCCTGCCGCTGCTGTGGCGCGACGGCGGCCTGCTGACCCGCCTCGCCGCCCTGGATCCGAACCTCGTGGCCGTGGTCAACCCGGCGTCGCTGTACTTCCGCAACCTCTTCGAGGTGTTCGTCTGCAACTTCCTCGTCGGCCTGGCCCTGGTGTGCCAGCCGCACATCGTGTCCAAGGCGCTGTACCTGCGCGAGGACCGCCAGGTGCGCACGTTCCTGGGCGTGGCCGTGGCCGCGGGCCTGGTCTTCTTGGGCGTGCTGGTGGTGGGGCTGTACGCCCGCGCGGCGCTTCCCGCGACCACCCCGGTGGACCAGGTGGTGCCGCTGTACATCTTCCAGACGTTCCCGCCGGTGCTGCAGGTGGTCATCGGCATCGGCATGCTGTGCGCCGGCCTGTCCACCCTCGAGGGGATCCTGCTGGCCCTGGCGTCGATCTTCACCATCGACGTCTTCCCGGCGGTCGGCCGGGTGATGGGGCTGGACCCGAAGAAGTGGGCCCTGCGCTTCGGACGCGGTTCACTGGTGGTGCTGGCCATCCCGGTCGTCCTGCTGGCCCTGGGCCAGCTCGCCAACCCCACGGGCGGCTCGGTGGCCATCTTCGCCCAGTACGGCGTGTACCTGCTGTTCACCGCGTCGTTCCTGCCCCTGGCGTGCGGCATGTTCCTGCCGCGGGTGGACGCGCAGCTGGTGGCGCTGGGGGTGGCCTACGCGGTGCTGACGTACCTGGGTGTGGCGGCGCTACAGCTGACGGCCATGCACAACAACCCGGCGTTCCTCGCCACGTGCGGCATGGCGGTGGGGTGGATGATGGTCGCGGGGGGGATGGTGGTGCGGGCCTACCAGCGCCAGCTACCGCTGGCCGAGTCGGGTACGTCCACCAGGGCCGGGTCCTGGGCGAAGTCGTAGCGGTTCTCGCCGGACTCCCAGCGCACATCCGTACCGCCGGTGCCTGAAACGATCTTCCACTCGAACCAGGTCCCCACCGGGATCTGCACGGGCTCGTCCGTGGTCCAGGTGGGGTAGGAGAACTCGTCGGTCTTCAGGGCCACGCCGTCGTTCAGCAGGCCCCACTCGCCGAGCTCGTCGAGGTTGCCGCGCACGTAAGCGTTCTCGCCCCAGGCGGTGAACACGTTCTCGGCGACGAAGTCCACGTCCACGGTGGGCCAGCCGTCCAGCGCCGTCAGCGTGTCGTAGACCTCGCCGAAGGCCGGCTCGCGGCCCTCCTCACCGTAGTGGTCGTACTTGGACAGCACGCGCATGAACTGGGCCAGGTAGCGCCGGCCGGTGCGGTTGTCGTCCAGGGCGGCGCTGTCCACGAACAGCACCGACTCGACGTTGGACGCGGTGGACGACGAGCTGCCCATGGCCGCCTTGGACCAGTTGCCCGCGTCGGTGATCACGCGGATGTCGGTGCGGCCCAGCACGGCGACCTTGTGGTGCATGGCCGTGTACTCGGTGGTGAGGTTGGAGACCTCCCACACGGTCACGCCCGCGTCGCGCAGGGCGTCCTCGGTGGTGTCCCAGTAGCCGTCGGACTGCTTCAGATCGGTGATGGCGTACACGGGCACGCCGGCGTCCACGCGGTCCTCGAGGATGTCCACCAGGGAGTCGTAGAAGCCCGGTGCGGTCAGATCGCGCAGGGAGTACACCATCAGCAGGATCTGCTCGTCCTCCTCGGACAGCCACTGCAGCAGCTGGGTCACGGCGCGGGGCCCGGAGTCGGCGGGAGCGAACAGGGCGTTGACCGCCTCGTCCTCGTCAAAGGTGTTGTGCAGGCCCTTGTCGGCGAGCACGGCGTCGTACACGCCGGCGTAACGCTCGACGATGCGCGGGTCGTTGATCAGGTGCAGGGTCTCGTCGTTGTGCACGGCGTTGTCGCCGGGGTTCATCGAGCCGGTGAGCAGGGTCGTGCCGCCGGGGGTGGCGTACAGGCGGGACTTGAGGTGCATCAGGCCCGACGGGTCGTCGATGCCCACCAGGTCGGCGGTGATGATCTCGTCGTCGGTGATGGAGCGGTGGTCGGGCACGAACTCGAACCCGGCGTCGACCAGCGCCTCGTCGGCCCAGTTCCAGGTGCGGGCCTCGTCGAGCTGGTCGGCCTCCATCAACACCTGCACGTCCACGCCCTCGTCGTGCGCGGCGATCAGGTGCTCGACCACGTCGGCGTTGCGCAGGTTGTACACGGCGTAGCGGATCGAAAACGGGTTCTCGCCCTCGTCGTAGGTGGCGCCGTGGGCGGCGAACGCGTCCCGGACGCGGTCGATCAGCGCCAGCTCCAGCGTGATGACCGGATCGTCGGGGCAGAACAGCGCCTCGAACTCGGCGTCCAGGTCCAGGCCGTCGGGCAGGTGCCCGTACGCGGGGATGGTCAGGTCCGTCTCGTCACCCGAGTAGGGCACGGGGCCGCTGTCGACGGTGTCGCAGGCGACCAGTCCGGCGGCGGCGGCGAGGCAGGCGGCGAGGAGGGTTGTACGCATCGGGGGTCCTCCGTGTCGTGCCGTGAGCGGCAGCCCCAACAGCTGCAAGACGCGCGCCAGGACTTCTGCCACACCCGCAGGGGGTGGACCAGCTTTTTTTTCATAATTATTTTCAGCAGTTGGACGAGTCGCTCAGGAGTGTGTCACTGCCCCGCTGCGGTGTACGCGGGTGTGTCACGGGTGTGACGCGAGGTCACCGCCAGTCGCCGACCACCTCGAAGGCGGCCCAGTACCACGGATGGGCGACCCCCTCGTCGGCGAGCAGCGACAGCTGGGCGGCCTGCAGGGCGTGGGCGATGTCCGCGCCGGCGGCGAGCTCGGCGTAGAAGGTCTGCATCAGCCGCAGCGTGGCCTGGTCGTCCACCTTCCACAGGGTGCCCACCAGCGTCTCCACCCCCGCGCGCCGGAACTGGGCGGCCAGGCCGTTGATGGACACCACCGGCTCGTCGCCGCCCGCCTCGGCGTCCACGGCGCGGCCGGACTCGCAGGCCGACAGGACCACGAGGCGGCAGCCGTCGAGGTAGGGCGCGAGGCCGGGGATCTCCCGGTACGAAAGCCGGCCCTCACCCCCGTGCAGCACGAGGTGGGATCGGTCGGGCTGCACCGCGTCGATGACGCCGTGGGTGGCCAGGTGCACCGTGGACTTGCCGCCGGCCTCGCGGTACAGCGCGTCGCGCGTGCCCGCCGGCCCCAGCAGCATCGTCGCGCCAGGGAACTGCTCGGCCAGGGACGTCACCTCGGTCTCGGCGCCGGGCAGGCTGCCGTCGGGGTTGCCCAGCAGGAGCAACGAGTCGCCGGTGAGGTGGAAGCCGCCCCCACCCGGGCCCCGCAGGGAGCCGATGTGGGTCACGCCGACCACGGCCGCCTGCTGGGCCAGGTAGCGGCCCTCGTGGCGCAGCAAGGAAAAGGGCAGCTGGCGCAGCGCGCCGGTCTTGGAGACCACCACCACGTCCGCGCCCCGCAGGTGCTCGGCCACCGGGGCCAGCAACCACTGCCCCAGCTTGTCGCACTGCTCGTCGGTCCACGCCGGATCGTAGGTGTCGCCCGACCGCAGGGACCGCGCCAGGCGGCTCACCGCGCGCTGCACCTCCTCGCCGGACACGTCCACGGTCACCGTCTCGAGCCCGTCGCGGTGGAACACCAGCAGCGCGAGTCGATCGGGCAGCACCACCGGCTGCAGCACGACCACGCCCGGGGCGAGGTCCCCCTGAACCGCCTCGAGATCCTCGGGATCCACCCGCACCAGCCGGTCGAACTGCGGGTGGCTGGCGCGCAGCCTGTCCACGGTCTCGGCGAACTGCACGCGCATCTGCGACAGCTGCTCGCGCAGCGCTGCGGCGCGCTCCGTGTCCTCCTCGCCGTCGGCGCGGCCGGACAGCTCCGCGGCGAGGGCGCCCTCGACCCACGCCTGTTCCGTCGCCAGCTGCTGAACCTGACGGGCATCCGCGTCGTCCGGCGCCGCGGCGGCGGGGCCCAGGGTCAGCTGCTGCAGGCGCTCGGCGTACACCAGCGCCTCGAAGCCGTCGCCGCGGTCCACCAGCGCGTCGATCAGCGCCTGGTAGACCTCCTCGTGGTCGAGCACGAAGGCGTGGGACTCCTCCCGCGCCAGCCCGCGCCGCGCCAGCTCCAGCTCGTCCACGGCCCGACGCAGCCGGTCCACGCCGCCGTCGACGCGGCCCGCTGCCAGGTCCAGTGTGCCGGCCACGTACAGGGCTCGCCACCGCACCTCGGCCAGCTCCAGATCGTCGGCCAGCAGTCGGGCCCGGCGGGCCAGGGTCGTGGCCGCGGCGGGGTTGGATTCGCGCAGCAGCGTCGCCTGGTTCAGGGCGACCATGGCCTCCAGACGCCGGTCCCCCACCTTGCGCGCGCGCTGACGCAGCGCGTCGAACTCGTCCACATCCCCCGGCCCGAGCAACGCCCGGTTCAGCGCCGCGCCCAGGGCGGCCCGATCCTTGCCGGCGAGCACGAACGCCTCCTCGGCCGCCCGGTAGTGCTCCTCGGCCCCGGCGGTGTCCCCTTGCCCGTGCGCCAGGGTCCCCAGGCTCATCAGCAATCCCGCCTGCCGCGCCACGTCCTTGCGATCCCGCGCCGTGGCCAGCGCCGTGCGGTACAGCTGCTCGGCTCGTTCATCCTGCCCCAGGTCCTGCATGAGCAGTCCCAGGTGGGTCACCGCGTCCGCCTCGCCCTGGGCGTCCCCGCTCGCCGCGAACAGCTCGCGGGCCGTCTCGAGGTGCTCCCTCGCCAACCGCATCCGCCCTGCCTGGCGATCCAGCGACGCCAGGTTCACCCGCGCGTCGGCCTCGCCCCGCGCGTCCCCCAGGGTCTGGAACAGCGTCAGCCCGGCGTGGACCGCCTTGCTCGCCTCGGCGTTCTTGCCCCGCGCCCGCCGGGCGAGGCCCAGATTCACCGCCGCGTTGGCCGCGCCCGCGGGATCGCCGTTCGCCTGGTGCAGCTGGAACGCCCGCACCGCCAGGTCCTCGGCCCGCCGCGCGTCCCCACCGGCCAGGGCCACCAGGCACGTCGCCGTGTACACCCGGCCTTCCCCGTTCGGATCCCCCAACCCCTTCGCCACCCCCTCGGCCATCCCCAGCATCTCCCCGGCCGCGGCCAGCCGCCCCAGGTCCCGGTTCACCGCGGCCAGGCGCAGCAACAGGTCGAGCTCGGCCGCGGCGTCACCGGCATCCCGGGCGTCCTGCAGGGCCAGGGACCACTGGACCAGGGCCGTGGCCAGGTCACCCTCGGCGTGGGCGCGTTCGCCCTCGTCGAGGGGAGCCGAGCTGGCGACCCACGGCAGCAGCAGGACGAGTGCGGAGAAGACCAGGACCAGGACGATGCGCTTCACGAGCCTCCCGACCCGAGAGCATACCGAACCGGCGAGAGGGGCTACAATCGACCACGGAAGGAGGCAGGGACATGCAACGATGGCTGATCCTCGCGGCGAGCGCCGCGCTGCTGTGGGGCTGCTCGGGCAGCGACGACGACGACTCCGCGGTCGGGGACGACGACATCGTCGGCGACGACGACGACGCCACGGCCGGGGACGACGACGACACCGTCGGCGACGACGACGACGTGGCGGACGACGACGACGCCACCGCGGCCACCGTGGACGCCCACGTGGTGACCGCCGAGGTCACCTGGACGCTGGACTTCGACGCCGAGGCCGAGGCCGAGGGCTACACGGACTGTGAGTACACGCGCACGTACGAGGGTGTGCAGTTCCTCGACCAGCCCTACCTGTGCGCCGGCTGCACGATCCAGCTCGCAGGGACCGCCGAGATGATCGCGGGCTACGAAACCTGCTACGAGCCCACCTTCGGCGGCGACCAGGACCGCACCGAGTACTGGGGCTTCGGCTGGCCCGAGAACGACGGCGGCGCGGCCGACTTCTTCCGCGGCGCGGCGGAGAACATGTACATGTCCTCGCCGCTGACCACCGTGGCCAGCGCCTCCCTGGACACCCCCCTCGAGCTGGGCTGGGACAGCGAGTACGCCCTGAGCGACCTGGGCATCCAGGCCGACGGCAACATGGCCCTCGCCGCCATTGGCACGGCCACGGTCTCCGTGGACCCCGGCCAGCCCATCGAGGACCCCTACGTCCCCCGCACCGAGCCCTATGCCTGCGGCTGGCCCACCGACAACCCCGGCGACCTCGACACCCCCTGGATCGCCTCGCTGGGCGCGGTCTTCCCCACCGCCGTGCTCGAGGACGAGTGCGGCGAGCTCGTCAACCTGTGGGACTTCCACGGCCGCTACCTCGTCGTCGACTCCACCCAGCCCGACTGCAGCTTCTGCCTGGTCATGGCCGAGGCCGCCCCCGACTTCCTCGCCGAGATGGACGACCTGGGGATCGAGACGGAGTTCATCAGCCTGCTCGGCGAGGGTCTGAGCAACGTCATCGGCGAGCCCACCCAGGCCGCCTTCGACTCCTACCTCTCCTCGTACGGCCACGGCGGCCCCCTGCTCAAGGACCGCGGCTTCGGCTACGCCATGTTCAAGCCCTACTGGGACGCCATGGGCGAGGATCTGGGCTACCCCACCTGGGCCATCGTTCGACCCGACATGACCCTGCTGCACGTGGGCAAGGGGTTCTCCGACTTCGAGGAGATCAAGACGATGATCGTCGAGGACGCGAGCTAGCGGACTTCGGAAAATGCCGCGCATACCGTCGAGCGGAGTCCCATCCGTGGCTGAATTGGCGTGGCCAGGACCCCCAAATAGGGGAAGCACGCCACGACGCCACGACGCCACGGGCGCGACGTAGGGCAAGGATCGACAGGAACTGGCGGGGCAGTGCCCGCGGCCGCGGTGTCGAAGGCCGCTGAGGACGACAGCGGCCACCGCAAGACCCTGGATTCGAATCATGGCTGGCTGGAATCGAAATCCCTCCCCCACTCATCCTCTCTCGTTTCCGGCGTTGCGTCGTTGCGTCGTGGCGTCGTGGCGTGTTTCTTCCAGCTCCAACATCGACACTTCTGCTGGCTACGCTGAAAGCACGTGCCCCGGACGCGAGCTAGGGCCCGAAGAACAACAGCGCGGATCCGGTCCAGGTCGTCGCGCGGGCGGTGTAGGTCGCCGGGGCGCCGGGGAACGTGAAGATGTTCCAGGTGGCCGACGGCAGCACCGTGAACCACTCGAGGCAGGTGACGGCGTCGTAGAGGAAGATGCCGTTGGGATCGAGGACGGCGGCGTAGCCTTCGATGTCGTGGGAGCCCTCACCACACGAGACGAGGGGGTCGCCTTCGGTGACCCAGCCGGGAACGTTCTCCATGTCCATCCACGCGGCGGTCGCGACCGCGGGATCGGGGGCTTCGGGGACGTCCCAGGACTCGTCGTACTCGGTCGAGGAGAGCCAGGTGACGACGTCGGTGGTGATGTCATAGGTGTAGACGTGGGCCTCGGTAGCGGTGAACAGCATCACCGAGGCCTCGGTGGTGCCGGCGTGGCTGGCGGGGGTGGCCACGGCGGCCTGGAAGGTCTGGCCGCTGAGCTCGGGGAAGAGGTCGTCGCGGGCGCCGGAGACCAGCCACGACAGGGACCCGGTGGACAGCACGTGCCACGAGTCGGCGGTGAGGACCCAGGCCTTGCCCAGATCGGAGATGGTGAACGCGGCCTCGACCGGCGCGGAGGGGGCCTGGGGTGAGCTGTCCGGGTTCATCGAGCGCGACGTCCACGAGCTTCCGTTCCCCTCGAGCACCCACAACGAGCACACGCCGTCGCCGTCCTGCTCGGGGTAGCCGTTGCAGTCGTTGTCGATGCCGTCGCAGGCCTCGGGGTTGCCGGGGAAGTTGTCCGACTCGGTGTCGTCGCAGTCGCCGTCGCAGGTGTTCACGCCGTCGCCGTCGGCGTCGTCGAGGTTCAGCAGCGGATCGGTGTCGTCGCAGTCCACGGTCTCGTCCCAGCCGTCGCCGTCGGCGTCGGTGACCGCCACGTCGTCGTCGTCGGCCGCGTCGTCGTCGTCGCCGGTTCCGCTGTCGTCGTCGTCCACCTGGCCGCCAGGGGGCTCCCAGCCGGAGTCACAACCGAGGGGGTACAACATCAGCAAGATCAGGGCGCCAGGCAGCAGGCGGGGTATGGACATCATGGACGCGATCCTCCCGTTCGGGCACGCCCATTCTACACAGGTGTGGGGTGGGTCAGATCTCCAGGGAGGACAGGGCGTGCTTCGCGGCCTCGAGCTGGGGGCTGGCCGCCACGGCCTGCTCGAAGGCCTCGCGGGCGCGCGGCACGTCGCTGCGGTCGAGGAAGATCAGGCCCTCGGAGAAGGCCACGGCCGCCTCGATGGCCTTCGGGTCGGGGGCGATGACCGCGGTGTCCGCCGCCGCCTCGGTCCCCCCACGGGTGAGGCTGCCGGCGTCGGCCACTGCGTCGTCCTCAGGGGTGCCGCCGGCATCGGCGATGCCGCTGGGGCCGTCCGGGATCGTCGTGGCGGCGGACTGGGCGACCAGGGCGCCGCGGAACGACGCGGCCAGGCTCTTCTCCATCTGCATGAACGACGCGGTGGTGTCGTTGACGCCAAAGGCGTGGACGATCTCGCCGGTCTCGACCCGCACGAGGCGCGCGTCGATGCGCAGGGTGCCCATGAGCTCGAAGTAGCTGCCCAGCAGCATCCACTTGCTGCCCAGCAGCTCGCCCACCCGGGCCGCGGTGGCCGGATCCGCCACGCCGGAGTGGCCCAGCTCGAGCTCGTCGAGGATGGCCTGGAGCTGGGCTCGCTCCACCACGGTGACGCCCTCGGTGCCGGTGAGGTCGGTGATGAGCATCTGCGACAGCCCGACCTTGAGGGGCTCGAGGTCCTCGTTGCCCTGGTTCTCGAAGTACAGCACGGCCAGCGTCTCGCGGGCAGGCGTCCCGGAGGTGGTGGCCGAGGCCAGCCCGGGCAGGGCCAGCAAGGCGGTGATGAGCAGGGCGCGGACCATGATCTCTCCTAGTCGGGGGTCGTGTCCTCGAGGGCCCAGCCGTGCAGGCGCAGCACCAGCAGCGCCACCAGGCACGCGGCCACGGGCAGGCCCAGGTCCAGGACCAGGCCGTCGGTGACGCGGAACAGCACGGCGCCGGCGACCACCAGGGCCGCGGGCGCGGCCAGCCACACGGCGCAGTGGAGGTCCTCGCGCAGGCGGCGGCGCGTGGCCCAGATGCCGGCGAGCAGCAGCGCAGTCAGCACCACCGGCAGCCACGCGCCCACGTGCCGCAGGTGGTGGCCGGCCAGCAGGTTGTCGATGACCTGGGCCTGGATGCGGCCGCCGGCCATGTCCGCGCCCAGCAGCAGCGGGAACGAGTACGGCGTGACAAAACGGTCCCCTGCCCTGGCGGCCACCTCGTCCACGCGGCAGATCACCACCACGCGGTCGCGCATCACCGCGGCCACGTCGTCGGGAACGGTCAGCGGCAGCTCCACGCCCACGGACCGCATCAGCGCGGATTCCCCGGCCGCGCGCAACACCTGGGCCGCCCGCACCGTGGGGATGAGGTCGGCCCCTTCGGGGCCGCGGTAGCTGATCTCGAGCAGGTCGTGCAGGCCGCCGGGCAAGGGGGGCAGGCCCAGGGCGTCGGCGTCCAGGTCGCACGTCAGCGGCGCGCCGGTACACCCCTCGTCGAGCAGCCGCTGCAGGTCCGCCGCCGAGCCTCCGGACGCGTGCATGTACGCCGCCAGCAGCGGCATGGACGCACGCACCTGGGCGTCGATCTGATCGCCGCCCACCAGCCCCATGGGCCAGGGGTTCTCCTGGCGGGCCCACGCGACGCGGCGCACCAGCGGTGTGCGCCGCACCAGCAGGTCGCCGCTGGAGAACAGGGCGTGCTGCTCCTCGTGCAGGTTGGCGAATCCGGTGGCCAGGGTGTCGCCGTACGCCGCGGCCGGGCCGGCGGCGAACTCGCGACCGCGCCCCGGCTCGCTGACCACGAACCGCTCCGCCCCGATCACCGCGCCGTGCTCACGCGCGGCCGCGGCGACCCGCTCGTCCCCCTCGGCGGGGCGGTCCAGCAGGATGTCCAGCACCACCACCGACGCCCCTGCCGCGTCCACGAACCCAACCAGCTCGGCCAGCAGGGCCCGCGGCGTGACCACGGGCGTGGGATCCGTGGGGTCGAACAGGTACAGCGCCTCCTCCCCCACCGTCAGCAGCGTCACCTGGTCCGACACCGGGGCGGCAGGCCGCAGCCACAGGTACAGGTCGGCGAACCGTCCACCCAGGACCACGAAGGCCAGGATCGCCACCACCGCGCCGACCACCAGCGCCTGGGCGATCTCGTAGCTGAAGTGGTGGGCCAGCCGGCTGGTGGGGTTCATGTCCAGCCGGGCGGGCCGGGCCGGCACATCGGCGGGAGGTTTCTCGACGCTCTGCGTCGGCTCCGCCTCGGGCTCCCCGGACTCCTCGATCTCCCCAGGTTCCTCGTTCCGACGGTCTCCGTCGGAACGTCCTTCTTCGACGCTTTGCGTCGGTTCCGGCTGGTCCGACACATCGGCGGCCTCCACCTCGGGCTCCTCGGACACCCTCGGCTCCTCTGGCGGCGTGTCGCTCACTTCCGCAGGCCCGCCCGGGTCTCGTAGTCCACCAGCATCTGCTTCAGGTGGGGATCGTCGGGGTGGTCGGCGAGCGCCCGATCGACGCGGTACAGCGCGTCGGTGATCAGCCCCTCGTGCAGCAACACGGCAGCGGCGATGCCGACGCGGGCGGCCGGATCATCGTCGGGCAGGGTCGCCGCGACGGCCTCGGCGGCGTCCAGCGCCAGGGCCACGTCGGCGGCATGGTCGGCGGCGGTGACGCGGAACAGATGATCCACGCCACCCAGTCGCAGGTAGTAGCTGCCCGGCTCCAGCGCGGGGCCGTCGTAGCGCACCAGGCCGTCTCCGCTGCCGGACCACACGACGGTCTCCTCCCGGGCGTCCTCCACGACCACGTCGATCTCACCGCAGCCCTCGCACGACCAGCGCACGTCGCCCAGACCCAGCAAGGTCAGGCCGGCCACCGGGCGCGCCAGGCTGGCGGTGCCCCCGCCGCGGCTGGCCGCCGGCCGCGAGGTGGAGCCCTGGCGGGTCAGCAACCCCTGCAGCGCCGACGCCTGCTCGATCCGGCCCTCGTCGGGGGCCTCCAGAGCCGCCGGATTCACCTCGCAAGGACCGTCGAACTTCAGCGCCGAACCCTGCCACAGCAGGATCACGGTGCCGCCCGCAGGTACGGTCAGGGTCTGCCCTTCGGGGATCAACGCAGGGGGCGCGCCCAGGGCCTCACCGCTGCCCAGCGTCACCTCGCCTCGCACGGTGGTGACCACCACGGGGCCCGCCGCCCGAGCCCAGCCCGGCAGCATCACGATCACCAGCATCACCAGGATTCGCAGCGCGGTCATCGTCTCCTCCCGTCCCACAACGCCCACAAGCCTACCACCCCTCGCGCTCCTCCCGGGACACCTCCCGCGGGCGTGGGATTCCACTATGATGAAACGCGCGCGACGAGGGAGATCCATGTACCGCGACCTCATGCTGACCGGCGCCGTCGTCCTGACCTGTCTGATCGTTCCCGCCTCGCAGGCCCGCGAACGGGTGGCAGTGCTGGAGATCGCCGGCGACGGGAGCCTCGAGGAGGTGGGCTCGGCCTACCTCACCGACGAGATCCGATCCGCCGCCCTGCTCTACCTCGGCGAGGCCCGGTGGGAGCTGATCACCCGAGAGAACACCCGCGCGCTGCTCGACGACGCCGACCTCACGGGCTGCGCGGACGCCTGCGAGGCGCGCGCCGGCCACGCGCTGGGCGCCAACGTGGTGGTCTCGGGCGAGGTGATCCGCGCCGCTGACGAGTTCCGCATCACGCTGCAGGCGCACGACACGGCGTCGGGCGAGCGGATCGCCGCCGACTCCACGAGTTCGCCCGACCTCGAGGGGCTGATCCAGGCGCTGCCGGTCCTGTGCGGCGAGGTCCTGGCCTCTCGATCGAGCTTCGCGACGTCCGCCTCGGTGCTCGCCGACGGCGGGGATCTGTCCGAGGCCGCGCAGCGGGCGCGGCAAGCGGAGGAGGCGCTGGCCGCGGCGCGCGAGCTGGCCCTGGACGGGGCCGAGGCCGCCCTTCGAGCCGACGCCGAGCGTGAGTGGCGGGCCATCGAGCCGCTGATGAACGAACCCGACGAGACCTCGACGGAGCTGGCGCGCGCCTACCTGGCCAAGTACGAGCACGCCTCGGTCTCGGCCCAGGACGTACACCGGACCGTGGAGATCGAGTACGTGGCCCTGGCCAAGGGCGCGGTGCAGGAGTCGACCGGACCCCAGCTGTACTCCCGCAACTGTGACGCGGGCGACGCGGACGCGTGCAACCAGCTGGGCA
This sequence comes from uncultured Rickettsiales bacterium, assembly GCA_964558555.1. Lineage (GTDB taxonomy): Bacteria > Myxococcota_A > UBA796 > UBA9615 > CAYRNR01 > CAYRNR01. The sequence goes on from CAZLEO010000080.1 coordinate 15,813, forward strand.
ACCACTACTACAACGGCGACGACGTCCCCCTGGATCGGTCCCGCGCGGCGCAGTACTACCGCATCGCCTGCGACGGTGATCACCACCAGGGCTGCCGCAACCTGGGCATCCTGGTCAAGAACGGCGAGGGCGTACCCCAGGACCACGTGCTGGCCGACAAGCTGTTCCGGGTGGCCTGCGACGGCGGCAACATGGCCGGCTGCTACGAGCTCGGCCTGGCCTACTACTGGGGCCACGGCGTGGAGCAGGACTACGACGCCTCGGTGGAGATGTTCCGGCAGGCTTGCGACGGCGACAACATGGGGGCGTGCCGGGAGCTGGGGCTGGCCCACTACCGCGGCAAGGGGGCGACGCTGGACTACGAGCGGGCCGTGCAGCTGTACCGCCGGGCCTGTGAGGGGGGCGACGCCAGCGGCTGCTACGAGATCGGCATCGTCTACTACTTCGGCCGCGGCGTGGCGGTGGACTACGACGCCTCGGCCGAGCACTTCCGGCTCTCGTGCGCCATGGGCAAGACCAAGGGCTGCACCGAGCACGGCAAGGCCTTCTACCGCGGCAAGGGCGAGCTGAGGGATTACGAGCGCGCCGCCGAGCTGTACCGCCAGGCCTGCGACGGCGGGGACATGGCCGGCTGCCACGAGCTCGCCTACAGCTACTACAAGGGCCACGGCGTGCCCCTGGACCTGGCCCACTCCACCCAGCTGTACCGCCAGGCCTGCGTGGGGGGGCGGCCGGCGGGGTGCCGCGAGCTGGGCAAGGCGTACACCTTCGGCCGCGGCGTCGCCCAGGACTACGGCGAGGCCGCGCGGCTGTACACCGAGGCCTGCAACGAGGGCGACATGGCCGGCTGCACCGAGCTCGGCCTCGCCCACTACCACGGCAACGGCGTGCGCCAGGACTACACCGCCTGCGCGAAGTACCTGGGCCTGGCCTGCGACGGCGGCCACCACTGGGGCTGCACCAACCTGGGCTACCTGTACCGCGACGGCAGCGGTGTCCCGCGGGACTCGACGCGCGCGCGGGCCCTGTTCCAGGCGGCCTGCGACGGCGGCAACGACACCGCCTGTGGCGAACTCGAGTGAGGTAAACGGCATGGATCTGTTCGGACTCGACGGCAAGGGAGTGCTGATCACCGGCGCCACCTCGTTGATCTCGGTATGGACCGCGCGACTGCTGCGCGAGGTGGGCGCCCGGGTGGTCATGACCGATCGCCTGTACGAGGAGGGGATCCGCGCGTCCCTGACTCGATACGCGCGGGAACTCGACGACCCCGGCCTGGACGTGGCCGACGACGTGACCCTGATCGACCGGGTGGACCTGCGCAACCGCAAGGAGTCCGAGATCCAGGGCAAGGGTGACATGCACAGCGTGGCCCAGATGGTGGCCGCAGCGCGGGCCGATCTCGGCGAGATCGACGTGTTGATCAACGTCGCCGGCGGCCAGGAGCCCGTGCCCGCCGCCGCCCTGAGCACGGAGCTGTTCCGCCGCACCCTGGACCGCATCCTGCTGGGCACCTGGAACGTGATCCACGAGACCTTCGAGCAGTCCATGGGCCGCAACGGCGGGCGCATCCTGACCATCACCGCCGACGTGGATCAGGGGTACCCGATGATGCCGGGCATGGGCGCCGCGCGGGCCGCGCTGAGCTCCATGCACCGGGCCCTGGCCGTGGAGTGGGCTCCCCTGGGCGTCACCTGTTGCGTGATCGCGCCGGGCGCCACCGACACGCCCGGGCTCAAGCGCTACCCGGACGCCGAGCGGGTGCGGCAGGTGGCCATCGACGGCAGCAACCTCGGCCGGCTGCTCGAGCCGCGCGAGGTGGCGTTCCTGTTCCTGACCATGGCCAGCCCGTGGGCCGCGTCGGTCAACGGGCACACGCTGGTGGCCAACGGCGGGGACTCGTTCGTCACGCCGCTGTACCGCAAGATGATGGGGGACTGAGCAGGGCTCACCAGGGGCGCTTGCGCGTGATCTCGGCGGCGTCCACCACTCGCCTGGACAGCACGTCCGCCAGTTCGCCGTCCGCGACGCTGGCCTGGGCACGCACGCGGCCGCGACGGCGCAGATCGGCGGGCAACCCACCCAGCGAGGACACCAGGGCCGCGCCCGCGGCGAGGGCGGCGCCGCAGCGACGCGCCACGCCGCCGTAGCTGCCCAGGGGGCCGCCGCCGTCCGCGGCGGAGCGGGCGTGGTGGAGGTAGCGCACGGCCACGCGCAGGGGCAGACCCGGCAGCCAGCTCGACGGCAGGTGGGCCACGGCCAGCCGGGCGCGGTTGCGCTCCACGAGGTAGGCCTTGCGCAGGCTCCGGGGACCCCAGGTCCCCCCACCCAGGTGGTGGACCACCGCGTCGGGGGCGTACCGCGGCGCGACCCCCGCCTCCAGGGCGCGCAGGCCGAGCTCGGCGTCCTCGCCATAGGCGAAGAAGCCCTCGTCGAAGCCGCCGATGCGCGTCAGCAGCGCCCGGTCCAGCAGCATGGCCGAGCCGCTGGGCAGCAGCGGATCCACGGGGGTGCGGTGCTGGGGGCCGTCCTCGGCGCCCCGGTCGCGGCACAGGTTGAGGCCGTCGGCGAGCAGGGTGTTGCCGGTGTTGTCGATCCGGTCCGGCTCGCGCAGCGACAGCACGCGCGGCACGACCAGCTGAGCGCCCGACGTCCGCGCCGTCGCCGCCAGGGCGGCGAGGAACCCCGGCGCGGCGCGCACGTCGTTGTTGAGCACCAGCACGTAGCGGCCCCGGGCGAGCTCGATGCCGGCGTTGACCGCCGCGGCGAAGCCGGCGGGCCGGTCCAGGCGCCGCAACCGCGTGGGCAGGGGCGACGCGGCGCACGCGGCGTGGACCCCGTCCGGGGGCCCGCTGTCCACCACGATCACCTCGGCAGCGGGCGCGTCAGGGTCGGCCAGCGACGACAGGGCGGTGCGCAGCAGATCGGCCCGGCCGGACGTGGGCACGACCACGGAGATCAGCGGCGCGTCGCAGGGGTCGGCGTCGGGCGAGCCGCTCCCCGGAGGGGGCGTCAATCCTGCTCCCAGGGGGGCTTGACCGAGGCGTCGGGCTCCGGAGCCGGTTCGCCGGCCGGCTTCACCGCGGGTGCAAGATCGGGCGGGGGCCGGCTACCCGTCCGGCGGTGACTCAGGGTGGTGAGGAACTCCTCGCCGACCTCCAGCGCGCTCGACGACGTGCTCGCCTCGTCCACGGTCTTGACGGACACGGAGGCGCCCAGCTCCACGAGCACCGACTCGAGGGCGTTGGCCGCCATCGGCGTCGCGCTGTGGGTCAGGTGCACCGGCGTCACGGCGAGCCCTGCGGCGAGCTCCTCGCGCGGTCGGCGCGGGAACAGCCGCGACAGCAGCTCCACCACGTGCTGGAAGCTCTCCGCGTCGCGGTAGCGGGTGATCCGCAGCTCGAACAACTCGGTCATCGAGTCCCCTGGACGAGGGTGAGGGTCCCTACGTATTGTACCAGCATGATCAAGCGCATCCATCACATCGGTATCGCGGTGAAGCAACTCGACGAGGCCTCCGAGCGCTACGAGACCCTGCTGGGCACCGCCAACGGGGGCACCCACGACGTCCCCGAGGCCCGCACGACCGTGCAGTTCTTCCCGGTGGGGCAGACCCGCCTGGAGCTGCTTTTCCCCATGGACGACGACGCCCCGGTGGCGCATCACCTGCGCAAGCGGGGCCCGGGCATCCACCACATCTGCCTCGAGGTGGACGACCTCGAGGCCGAGGTCGCCCGCATGCGCGCCGCCGGGATGAGGTTCGTCACCGAGGACATCCAGGTGGGCGCCCACGACTCGCGGATCATCTTCCTCCACCCCAAGTCCACCGGCGGGGTCCTGATCGAGCTGCAGCAGGCCACCTGATGCGGTAGAGTTAGGGATTCCCACCGCCCGACGATTCGAGGCGGTTCAGGCTGCGGCGAGGGCCACGAATGACCAAGAAGCTCAAGATCTACGTCGCCGACGGGGATCCGGACGTCACGCGCTTCCTGCGCGGCACGCTCACCCCCCTGGGCCACACCGTGCAGGAGGCGTTCGACCTCGACCACGTGCTGGACGAGGTGCGCGTCTTCAAGCCCGACCTGCTGTTCCTGTCCACTCAGCTGCAGGGCGGGGACTACGCCTCGGTGGTGCGCGCGATCCGTGGGAACGAGGACTGCTCGGCCTGTCCGCTGGTGGCGCTGGTGGACCGGGGCGGGGACGACCTCGACGCGGTGCGCGACAGCCCGGGCGTGACCGACGTGATGGTCAAGCCGCTGATGGCCAACGAGCTCATGGCCCGCATCAAGGTCCACTCGGGCGAGGCCCTCAACGAGACCACCGACGTGAACCTGTCCGAGGACCTGTCCCTGTCCGAGTCGGTCCGCCGCATGCCCATCAGCGACCTGGCGACCGGCTCGAAGCGCTACGACCGCGACCTGACCACCATCATCGAGATCACCGAGGCCATCTGCAGCTCGCTGGAGCCCGACGACACCTTCTACGTGCTGGTCAAGCGCGCCGCCGACGCCATCTCCTGCGAGCGCTGCAACATCGTGCTCACCGGCGTGGGCGAGAGCGAGGCCTTCGTCCTGGCCAGCCACGACGACCCCAACCTCAAGCGCCACGCCATCGACCTGTCCCTGTACCCCGAGTACTGCCTGGCCATCGACTCGCTGGAGCCCGTGCTCATCGACGACGCGCAGCTCCACCCGGTCACCGAGAAGGTGCGCGACGAGGTGGGCCTGGTGCAGCTGGGTTCGACGCTGGTGTTCCCGCTGATCGTCCGCGAGTCCGCGGTGGGCGTGCTGTCCCTGTCCACCCGCGGCCGCTCCCGCGACTTCGAGCCCGCCGAGGTGCTGCTGCTGCGCTCCCTGGCCAACCTCGCCGCCTGCGTGGTCAAGGCCACCACCGCCCTGGAGTCCATCCGCTACATGTCCGTGGCCCAGAAGGCGCCCGCCGAGGAGTTCGAGAACATCGTGCTCGACCTCGACGACCAGATCGAGATGCTCATCGACGAGTTCGAGAGCAAGTGATGACGCTGCGCGTCCCGCTCCTGGTGATCCTCGGGCTGCTGCTGGGCGGATGCTGGGAGGTGCTGAGTCACCAGGGGTCCGAGACCGTCTGGATGGGCTGGGACGGCTCGGTGGACGTGACCCCCTCGTCGCTGGAGCTATCCGCGGACGCGGGCGAGACCGCCACCGCCGAGGTGACCTTCATCGAGACCAGCGGCAAGGCCGGTGTGGAGATGGAGCTGGCCGTCGAGGGTACGGGCGCGGACCACGTCTCGCTGGCCCCCGGCGAGTTCACCGTCGGGGTGACCCCGGCCGGGCAGCTGGCCGTGGTCGTGACCTTCCAGGCGCCGGGCAACGCCGCCGAGTACACCCCCGAGATCGTGGCGACGACCACGGGATCGCCGTCGGAGATCCGGGTACCTCTTCAGCTGACCGCGACCGCGCCCTAGCAGAATTCGGAAAAGACCTTCAACGTCCCCGAGTCGAGGCCTATCCGTGGCTGTATGGGCGAGGCGAAGGACCCTGAAAGGGGAAGCACGCCACGGCGCCACGACGCCACGGTCGCAACGTAAGGCAAGGGTCATTGGGAAAGCTGGGATGCATCGGGGACGTCCAGCCAATGTGGTCGTTCCCTTTCCCCCTTGAGATCACATTCCACTGGAAGCGGAAACTCGCTCCCGCCCAATCTCTCTCCTGTCCGGCGTGGCGTCATGGCGTCGTGGCGTCGTGGCGTGTTTCTCCCAGCTCGAGCGTCCACCCCCCCCGATCGCTGCTAGGTCGCGGCCTCGTCCCCGCCACCATCGCGATAGCAGACCGCCTCGACGATCCGTGCGCCCGGAGCCACGGAGACGGCCGGCCACACCACCGCGCGGGATACCGCGGCCCCTTCGCCCACGCGGGCCCCCTCACCCACCACGGCGTGGGGGCCCAGGACGACCCCGGCGTCCACGCGACACCCGGCGCCCAGGGCCACCGGTGGCTGCAAGACCGCACGGCCGTGCAGATCCACGGCGGCGCGATCGCCGTACTCGACGCCGAACGCGTCCAGCCCGTAGGCGATCCCCGCGGTCTCCACCTGGGCGCCGGCGACCCCACCGGGGAACCCGTGATCCAGCAGGTCCGCGTGGGTCTGCAGGTATCGCTCGAGGGTGCCCAGGTCGTTCCAGGTGCCGCGGTGGATCACGGCGCGCACGTCCAGGCCCGCCTTCATCATCGGCACGTGACCCTGCCGGACGACGCAGGCGAAGCCCGACGGGGGCAGGAACTCGAACACCTCGGGCTCGACGATGTACACCCCGGCGAACACGCCCCTCCCCTGCTCTGCGCCGGCGACACCACCGGCCGCGTCAACGGACCGGCTGGCAAGGCCGGCCAGGTCCAGGACCCGGCCCTCGCCGTCGGTGACGATGGCGCCGAACTTCTCCACGTCCGGGTGCTCGGCGATCAGCAGGGTCGCCGCCGCGCCGGACCGCCGGTGATCGGCCAGCAGCGCGGGCAGGTCGAAGTCCATGAGGATGTCGCCGTTGACCACGACGACCGAGGACGAGCCCAGCAGCGACCGCGCCGCCACCAGCCCCCCGCCGGTGCCGAGGATCTCGGGCTGTTCGACGGAGTAGTCCAGCTGCATATCCGGCTGGAACCGATCCCGCCAGGCCGTCACCCGCTCCACGAGCACCTCGTCGAGGTGGTGGGCGTTGACCACGGCGCGACTGCAACCGGCCCGGGCGAGCCGCGCCAGGGCGTGCCCCACCATGGGCTGGCCCATCAGCGGGACCGCGGGCTTGGGCAAGACGTCGGTCAGGGGCCGCAGGCGGTTGCCGAATCCCGCGGCGAGGACGAAGGGGACGATCGAACCGTCCGGGCTCAAGCGAGCGCCATCAACTTGAGCATGATCGCCTTCTGGATGTGCAGCCGGTTCTCGGCCTCGTCGAACACCACGGACTGGGGCCCGTCGATGACCTCGGCGGTCTGCTCCTCGCCGCGCATGGCGGGCAGGCAGTTCATGAAGATGGCCTCCTTGTCCGCGTGGGCCATCAGCTCGGCGTTGACCTGATACGGCATGAACAGGGCGAGCCGCTCGGGGCGCTGCTCGGGCGGGATGTGGTAGCTCATCCACGAGTCGGTGTAGATGACGTCCGCGCCGGTCACGGCCTCGACCGCGTCGTTGTGCACCGAGATCTCGGCCCCGGTCGCCGCGGCGATCTCGCGTCCCCTGGCCAGCACCGCGGGCTGAGGCTCGTTGGCCTCGCCCGGCGGGCAGCCGACGCGGATGTTCACGCCGGCCAGCGCGCAGCCGAAGATCAGCGAGTGGGTGACGTTGTTGTTGGAGTCGCCCGCATAGGCCAGGGTCAATCCCTTCAGCTGCCCCTTGTGCTCCTCGATGGTCATCAGGTCGCCGAGGATCTGGCAGGGGTGGCTGAAGTCGGTCAGGCCGTTGATGACGGGAATGGAGCAATCGCGGCCGAGGATCTCCATGTGCTCGTGCTTGTACAGCCGCGCCATGATGATGTCGCACATGCGCGAGACCACCCGCGCGAAGTCCTCGATGCTCTCCTTCTTGCCCAGCGGCGACGTGGAGATGTTGTAGTAGATCGCGTGGCCGCCCATCTGGGTCATGCCCACCTCGAACGACACGCGCGTGCGCAGCGAGGGCTTCTCGAACAGCATCAGCAACGTCTTGAAGGCCATGGCATCGCGGAACTGCTCCGGCTGCGCCTTGACGCGGCGGCCGAGCTCCACGGTCTGAACGACGTCCTCGGGGGTCCAGGTATCCAGGGAGATCAGGTCCATGATGTCCTCCTGCGCAGAATGGTCTGCGGGGGAGGATAGGCGTTCATGAAGCGTGTGAAAAGGCCTCTTGATGATGGGAGATGTGTTGTCGTTCGAGGGGGACTTTCAGGGGGCGTTCATCGGTCCGACGAAACCGTTCAAATGCACTCCCCGGTCCCCTCACAGGTGAAGGTCTCGCCCGCGCCGTAATCGTGGTAGTAGAGGTCCTGGTCCCACATCCACACGTCGAACGAGTCGTTGTCCGTGGCGCCAGTTCCCCAGTCGGTGTTCTCCGACACCAGCGTACAGCAGTCGAACACGCCCATACCGCCGCCGATGTTCGAGGTCACCGTGCTGTCGATGAGCGAGACACCCTGCGTACCCGAGCACCAGATGGCGCCCTCGGAGATGGGGGACTCGTTGGCCTCGATCACGCAGTCGGTGAACGTCGCCCCGGTGTCGTCCGCGATGAAGATGGCCGGGCCGTCCGTTTCACTCGCCACGTTACCCTGGAAGGTGCACTGATCCAGTTCGAGGTAGCCGATGCCCCCGGTCTCGATCCCCCCGCCGGCTCGCTCGGCGTAGTTGTCCAGGATCTCGACGTTGCTCATCGTCACCGTGCTGCCCCACTCGGGTTCGATGGTGCGCGTGAACTGGAGCTGCATGGCGCCGCCCGAGTAGTCGGCTGGGTTGCGGCCGGGCCGTTCAGCGAATGCAGTCGTTCCCTTCCCTCCCTGAGATCACGATCCGCTGCAAGCCGAAACTCAACCCCGCCCAACCTCTCTCCTGTCCGGCGTGGCGTCGTGGCGTCGTGGCGTCGTGGCGTGATTCTCCCAGCTCGAGCGTCCACACCTGCCTTGGCTCCTCGAACGCCAGCCCGCTGCGCAGCCGGCCGATATCGTGGCCAGCGTTCTCCCGATGCCGAGGAGCGGCGACCGGTCCTTGATGTGCGGGAGTCAGGAAGGTTCGACTTTCCCCGAACGCCGCTAGAAGATCTTTCCCGGATTCAGCACCCCCGCCGGGTCCAGCGCCGCCTTGATCCGCTGCTGCGCGTCGAGCAGATCCGGGGGGTGCTCCAGGGGCAGGTAGGGGCGCTTGAGGGTGCCGATGCCGTGCTCGCCGGTGAGGGTGCCGCCGAGGTCGAGGGCGACGCGGATGACCGCTTCGGTGGCCTCGCCGAGGGAGGGACCGTTCGACAGCAGGTTCACGTGCAGGTTGCCGTCGCCGGCGTGGCCGTACGCGGCCACGGTGATGTTGTGGTCCTCGCCGATGCGCTCGAGGTGCTGGGCGAGGTCGGGGATGCGGCTCACGGGTACGGCCACGTCCTCGCTGATCGCGCGGTCGAAGGGTTGCTTGACCGCGACGCTGGCTTCGCGGCGCATCTCCCACAGGGTCTGGCGGTGGGTCTCGTCGTTGGCCAGCTGGAGGTCCCGCACCGGGTGGTCGGCCAGGGTGCGCTCCAGGGCAGCCATCTGCTCACGGCAGCCGGCTTCGGTGCCGTCCACCTCGATCAGCAGCGCCGCCCCCTCGTCCCGACCCAGGGCGTGCAGGACCGCGCGGTCCATCAGCTCGGCGGTGCGGGGCTGGACGCCGGCGCCCATGACCGCGGCCACGGCGCGGCAGGTGGCGAGGGTGTCGTCGAAGGTGATCCAGGCGGTCAGCACGGCGGGGGGGCGAGGCACGATCCGGGCGATGACGCGGGTGACGATGCCCAGGGTGCCCTCGGAGCCGGTGATCAGGGAGCACAGGTCGTAGCCGGCGACCCCCTTGATGGAGCGGCGGCCGGGGCGGACCACGCGGCCGTCGGCGAGCACCACCTCCAGGCCCAGGACGTAGTCGCCGGTGACTCCATACTTGAGGCAGCTGGGGCCGCCGGCGTTGGTGGCCACGTTGCCGCCGACGGTGCACTCGTCGAGGCTGGCCGGATCGGGGGGGAAGAACCACCCCGCCTCGGCCGCCGCGCATCGAAGTTCGCCGGTGAGAGTGCCGGGGAGCACCTCCACGAGCTGGTCCTCGGGGGCGATGCGCTGGATCCCGGACAGGTTCTCGAGGCTGCACACCACGGATCCCGGCGTGGGTACGCACCCGCCGGCCTTGCCCGTACCCGCGCCGCGGGGCACGACGGGTGTCCCGGCCGCGGCGCAGGCGGCGACCAGCTCGGAGACCTCGGCGGTGGAGCGGGGGCGACACACGGCGGCGGGCACGCAGGGCTCGGCCGAGGACCGGTCCGTCGCGTACCCGGCCAGCTCGTCCGGGTCAACCGACAGATCCCCCACCGCGGCGCGCAGGTCGCCCAGCAGCGAAGGGGGCAGCTCACTGCCCAAGGGGCTTGCCCTCCACGAGGTAGACCATGCAGTCGAGGTAGTCGGTCTGGGGGTGGGCGGGCAGCAGCGGGTGGTCCGGGCCGCTACCGCCGCGGTAGACCCGCCGCACGGTGCGGCCCTGGCGCCGCCCAGCGCCCTCGACCACCTCGGCGTGCTTGTCGCGCGTGAGGTGGTACGAGCAGCTGGCCGAGGCGAGCAGGCCCCCCGGGGCCACGGCGCGCAGGGCCAGGTAGACCAGGCGGCGCAGGGTGGACACGCCCTTGGACACGTCCTTGCGGCGCTGGATCAGGCCCGGCGGATCGCAGATCACCACGTCGAACGACGCCGGCTCGACCTGTTTGAGGGTGTCGCGCACGTCGCCGCAGACCACCTCGACGCGATCGCCCACGCCCGCCTCGGCGGCGTTGTGCCGGGCGAGCTCGCAAGCCGGCGCCGAGGAGTCCACGCAGGTGGCGTGATCCGCGCCCGCGGCGGCGGCGCGCACGCCCAGCGTGCCCACGTAGCTGTACAGGTCCAGGATTCGACCGCGGCCGGCCCAGGCGGTGACGCGGTCGCGGTTGGCCCGCATGTCCAGGAACAGGCCGGTCTTCTGGCCGCCGGTGGGATCGAAGTGGATCTGCACGCCGCCCTCGTCCACGGCGGCGCGATCGGGGACGTCGCCGACCAGCGGCCGCACGTCGCGATCCAGCCCCTCGAGCTGACGGCCGCGGGCGTCGTTGCGTAGCAGCACCGACGCGCAGCCGTGCTCGCGCTGCAGCAGGTCGGCCATCGTCCCGGTGAGGGTGTCGGCAAAGGCCGACGTGCTCTGCACCACCGCGAGATCGCCGTACCGGTCCACCACGAGGCCGGGCATGAGGTCGGCCTCGGCGTGGATCAGCCGGTGCGCCTCCCAGCCGGGTACCAGGGTCGCGCGGCGGCGGGCGGCCTCGGCCAGGCGACGCTGCAGCAGGGCCTCGTCCACGGCCTCGGCCTCGTCGCGGGACCAGATCCGCGCGGCGATCAGGGCGTTGGGGTGGTACGCGGCCAGGGCCAGGAAGCGGCCCCGGTGATCCTGCAGCTGCACGAGCGAACCCGCGGGCGGCGGGTCGTCGGGGCGCTGGATCTCGTTGCTGTAGGCCCACTGGTGGCCCGAGCGCAGGCGCCGTTCGCGGCCGCGCCGCAGCCGGATGGCGGGATTCATGGCTTCAACCTCCGCGCTGCGTCAGGTACCGGCGCGCCACGGTCTGGATCATCACGTACTCGTCGAAGAGGACCACCTCTTCGGGGGGCTGGTCCGGGTTCACGTCGGCCTCGGGGTTGCGCTCCCGCTTGACCCGCGGCACCCGCTTGAACAGGTCGTCCGCCGCGAACTCCCGCCCGGTCAGGACCGCGGGCAGGGAGCGCAGGTTGAACAGGGACGACGGGCCCTTGTCGTCGCCGAGGACGGAGAAGTCGAAGCGGTCGGACCGCACGCGCACGATGACGCGGGGGGACACCAGGTCGAGGACCCAGTAGGGATTGCCGACCTCGTCGAAGGTGAGGCTGGGCCGGGGCTTGTTGCGCCAGAAGCTGCGCTCCACCAGGGGCTGATCGGGCGCCTCCATGGGCTTGATCTCGCCGGTGAACGCCGCCTCGATGTCCCCCTGGGGTACGGTCACCAGCGGGGCATCTTCGTCCTCGACGCCGAACACCACCAGATCGCCCTCGATGGCGGCCGCGCGCACCGACACTGCCTGGGGGTGGGCCTGGATCATGGACCGCGTCAGCACCATCACCCCCATGCCGCCACGGTCCAGCTCGGCGGCGAGCTCGTCGGCCTCCTCGCGGCTGTCGAAGTGCTCGAGGTACACCGGGAAGGCCCGCTGCAGGTACAGGTTGGCCGTGTACGCGTCCAGGCCCAGCAGGTTGTGCAGCCGCGCGCGCAGCCACGGCAACCGCTGCTGGTAGGTGGGATCGGGCAGCAGCAGCAGCCGCGCCTCGGCGCTGCGCGGTCCCCACGGGCCGCGGCCCTGGAGGACGGCCAGGGGGCGGTCGGGAGACGGGACGTACTGCTCCTGGATCGAGGAGACCGGCAGGGGCTCGAGGTCCACGGGCTCTTCGAGCAGGACCGGCTCGGGCATGCTCGTGGGGTCGTCCGCCTCGATCTCGGCGATGAGCGACTCCACGGCCATGTCCCCGAGGGTCTCGTCGTAGGACACGGTGTCGCCCATGGGCTGGAGCTCGCCGGTGATGGTGTTCAGATCGTCCAGCAGGGCGGCAGGCGCCTCCACCTTGACCTCGGTCTCGGCGGGCTTCACCGCCGGGGCGGGTGGCGGGGTGGCTGGCGTGGCGGGTGGCGGCGTGGAGCCCTTCTTGGCGGACACGGCGCCGAACTGGGCGCGCAGCCCCGGGGGCAGGGACGCCAGGAGCGCGGGATCGAGCGCCTGCTCGATCCGCTCGCCCTTGACCGCCTCCTCCTCGCCCGCCGCCTCGTCCACCTTGGGCAGCTCGGTCGAGCAGTACATGCAGTTGGGAAACCTGATCCCGTTCGGACGCCCACACTTGGGGCAATTGACCACGGTCGGCACGGTGATCCTCCGCGCCCTATTCTAGCAATGCATCTTCTTCTGGATCTTGGTTTGGCAGCTGTGACAGACTCCGCCGCCGGAGGGCGCACGAATGCAGATCGTCGGGCTGATCTCCGACACCCACGGGACCCTGCGCAAGGAGGCGGTGCGCGCCCTGCGCGACTGCGACGAGATCCTGCACGCCGGGGACGTGGGCAGCGCCGAGGTGGCCGATCGCCTCGAGCGCATCGCGCCGCTGACCGTGGTCGCGGGCAACATGGACCCCGCCGGCAGCTGGCCCTACGAGCAGCGCCTCGAGTTCGCGGGCCACCGCCTGTTGCTGATCCACGACATCGGCCAGATCGGTCACCCCTCCCTCGACTTCCTCCAGCGAGCCCATCTCGACGAGGTCTCCGTGGTCGTGTTCGGCCACAGCCACCGCCCCGCCGACTACACCCTCGACGGCGTCCGCTTCGTCAACCCGGGATCGGCCGGGCCCTCACGCGGCGGCGCCCCCACCGTGGCGCGGATGACCATCACCGCGGACGCGATCGAGGTGCAGCACGTGAAGGTGGGGTTCTAGATCCGGGGTAATCCCTCGTTGACCAGGCCGACCGAACCTGTGGCTTGCGCAACCCCCCCAGGACGCCCCGACGCCACGCCGTAAGCCCCCCCATGATCAAACGGGGGGGGGGTGGCGTGGTGGCGTCGTGGCGTGCTTCTCCCAGCTCGAGCGGGGGTGAGGGTGAGGGTGAGGGTGAGGGTGGGGGTGGCTACTCGCCGACGTCCACACCCAGGATGGGCGGGTAGATGCTCAGCGGCAGGTAGTCGATGACGCCGTTGGCCTCGTGGAAGGTGTTGTCGAAGTAGCTCAGGTCGTTGACCGTGAAGCTGATGAAGCCGTTGGCCGGGGCCTGGAACTCCTTGGACGTGCCCAGCACCTGGATGTCGGGCTCGCGATCCTCACCCTCGAACTCGAAGCGGTACACCACCGCGCCCACCGGGCAGTGGGGACAGGGGTACCCCTCGCCGGCCTCGGGCTGCTCGAGGTCGCCCTCGGGGTTGATCCACACGGTGGTGTCGTAGTCGCCGGAGTCGGCCACGGTGTACTTGTTGGAGGTGGTGGTCTCGATGAGCACCTGGTCGTCCTTGCACATGTGCCGGCGGACCTGCCAGCCGTCCTGGACGCTCATGTTCTGGTGCAGCTCGTAGGTCAGGGGGGTGTGGCAGTCGCCCTCGGTGGCGCGCTTGCCGCCGTCGGCCAGCCAGGACACGTAGGAGGACAGGCCCAGTTCACCCTCGGCGTAGGCCTTGCACTTGTCCAGGCCGTCGCCGACGAAGGGCTCGATGCCCTTGGGCCGGCCGAGGAAGTCGGTCTCCCACGCGTCGATCTTGCGCTCGTCCACGACGATCTGCTCGTTGACCTCGCCCCGCAGCAGCCGCAGCATCTCCTCCATGGCGTTCTGGCGCAGCATGCGGCGCTTGGGCTCGTTGGGCTCGTCGGTAAAGGCCGGCGGGTTGTAGCACTGGGTCCCGCGGTAGTCGAACCAGGCGCCCGCGTCCGGCGGCGGAGGCTCGTCCGATTTCTTCTTGCGCTTGGCCGAAGCCGGCATGGCTGCCAGGCCCAGGGTGAATGCCACGGCCACGATCAGGATCGTCCCGCGTCTCATGTGAACTCCTCTCGACGGGTTGCGCACGCTTCCCCCATGGCAACCGCCAGCGGGGGAATCGATGTTATCGACGGGGGAAAAGGGGTGTCAATTCATACGCGCGCGCCGTCGACGCCGCGACGACGCCGCGTACGGCACGTCCCGCCACGGCGGCCGGGGGGGCCGCCGCGAACGCCTCACCCCGGCTGCGGGACTAGACCTTGCCCTGCAGCATGAAGGCGATGACCAGCGCGTAGATGACCAGGGACTCGATGAGCGCCAGGCCGATGATCATCGGGGTGAAGATCTTGCCGGAAGCGGACGGGTTGCGGGCGATGCCCTCGAGGGCAGAACTGGCGGCACGCCCCTGTCCAAGGGCGCCGCCGAGGGCGGCCATGCCGATGGCCACGCCGGCGCCCAGGGCGATCATTCCGCCACCCCCGCCACTGGCGGCGGCGGGGTCCTCGGCGAAGGCCACCATGGGCAGCGCGAAGGCGGCGATACCGGACAGCAGGACCGTAGCTTTGTGAATCAGAGTCATCTTTGCATAACCTCCAGGGTCCATCTGGGGGACCCGTTGTCTCTTTCAGTGCTCCTCGTCGTGAGCCGTCGCGAGCTTGATGTAGATGATGGTCAGCAGGGTGAACACGAACGCCTGCACGGTGCACACGAAGGTGCCCAGACCCAGGAAGACAACCGGGAGACCGTATCCCAGGAGCGGGTGGGTCTGTGAGGGCAGTTCGTGCATGAAGATGGCGAGCACCGTGTGGTCGCCGAACATGTTGCCGTAGAGGCGGACGCTGAGGCTCAGGGGCCGCGACAAGTGGCCGATGACCTCGATGATCACCATCAGCGGCGCCAGCCACAGGACCGGGCCGAGGAAGTGCTTGACGTAGCCCATGCCGTTGGCCGCGAGGCCGGAGATGTTGTAGACCGCGAACACGATCAGGGCCATGCCGATGTTGGTCTCGATGTAGCTGGTGGCCGGGACGAAGCCGGGGACCAGCCCCATGAGGTTGCACAGCAGGATGTAGATGAACAGGGCGCCCAGCAGGGGGAAGAAGCGCGCGGCGTTGTGGCCCAGCTCCTGCTTGCACAGCCCGTAGACGAACTCGATGATCAGCTCGAACAGGTTGCGCGGACGCAGGTTGGCGTCGGGCACCAGGGCGTCGCGGGGGCTGCTCAGCTTCTTGTTCAGCGCCAGACGCGCCGCCAGCGCAAGGGTCAGGATGATCGCCGCCACGAGGCACGAGTGGTAGAAGGGGATCAGGTTCACCCCTTCGACCTGGATTGCCGGTATCAGGTTGAACCAGCTGAACTCACTCGCCAGGATCACTTGCATAGTCTCATCCGCGGACCAAGCCCAGGATCGTCGAGATGAAGATCGCGGCGACCACCACGCTCAAGCCCACCAGCAAACCGGCCGCGTCCACCCGGACCAGCGCCACCAGTACGAGCAGCATTCCGCCGAGCGCAAGCCAGCGGAGCACCGACCACACGGTTGCGCTCCGGCTCCCTTCCATGGCGCGGGCCGTTGAGACCCACATCACCTGGAAGTTGACCAGGGCGATGAAGCCGCCGATACCGCACGCCACCGCGAACCTGCCTCCCACGAGGCCTAGGCCCAGACCGACCGCCAGCAACCAAAGAGCCAGCGCGACCGCGGTGACCTTGACCACGGAACCCCTGGTGGGAGGAGTCTCCTCTTCCCCGGGCTCTGGCCCCTGCGGGGCCGGCTGCTGGTCAACACCTGTCACGCTCGTGCGCGCCGTTACTAACACGCACGCGTGAGAGGGGTCAAGGCGATGGCGGGAGTCGAATCGAGCGGGAGCGCTGCAACAGCTCGAGGCGGCGCTGCACCATGTCCGGGTTGGGATGCTCGTCCAGGGCGGCGCGGTACAGGGCCTCGGCGCCGTCGAGATCGCCGAGGGACTCCAGGCAGCCGGCCTCCCCCACCAGGGCCTCCACGGCCTCCTCGGCGGTGGGAAAGCGCTCCCGCACGCGCTGGTACACGGTCACGGCCAGCCCGACGTCCCCCGCCAGATCGTGGCACCGGGCCACCCCGAGCAGGGCGGCGGCGGCGCGGCGGCCGTCGGGGTAGCGTTCGAGCAGGGCGGTCCACTCCATCAGGGCCTGCTCGGGTTCACCGAGCTCCACGTAGCAGCGGGCGATCTCGTGCAACACGTCCTCGCAGGCGGGATCGTCGGCCTGCTGGGACATGAACTCGCGGTAGGCGTCGATGGCGCCGAACCAGTCGAGGCGGTCGCGGCGCAGATCGGCGATGAGCCTCAGGCAGTCGGCGGCCGGGTCGCTGCCGGCGAAGCGGGCGACGGCCTGCTCGCACGACGTCTCCGCCGCGGCCGGATCCGTGGATTGCTGGACCTCGGCGGCGCGCAGCAGGGCCACGCCGCCGACGGTGGGGTCCTCGCTGGTGCCGGCGCGCTGGTAGAACTCCACGGCCCGGTCCAGCTCGCCGCGCTCCCACAGGCGATCCGCGCGCTGGAGCTGGCCCTCGGGCGAGCTGCACCCCGTGACCGCGACCAGCGCGACCGCCGCGAGCAGCGTCAGGGAGGGATCAGTCCTCGGCGGGCGTGTCATCCGCGCCGTCTTCCGGGGCGTCGTCGGTGGGCTCGTCCTGGTCCGACGGGTCCGACCCATCGGCATCCGCGGTGGACTCGGTGTCCTCGGAGGACTCGTCGTCCTCGTCCGCGCCGATGTTGATGCGGGCCATGGCCACCACCTTCTCGGGTTCGGACAGGCGGATCAGGGTCACCCCCTGGGTGTTGCGGCCGATGACCGAGATGCCCGACACGGCGGTGCGGATGATCTGCCCGCGGTCGGTCATGAGCATGATCTCGGTCTCGTCGTCCACCTGGACAGTGCCCACCACCGGGCCGTTGCGGCCGCGGGTCTTGATGTTGATCAGGCCGATGCCGCCGCGGTGCTGGCGCCGGTACTCGGCCTCGTCGGTGCGCTTGCCGTAGCCGTTCTCGGTGACCGTCATCAGGGTGGCGCCCTCCTCGATGACGTCCATACCCACCAGGCGGTCCTCGCCCACCAGGGTGATGCCCTTGACGCCCGAGGCGGTGCGGCCCATCTCCCGCACGTCCTCCTCGGAGAAGCGGATGGCCTTGCCGTCGCGGGTGCACAGCAGGATGTCCTGGCCGTGCTCGCACAGCCGCACGCACAGCACCTGGTCGTCGTCGCGCAGCGAGCACGCGATGATGCCGATGGACTTGACGTGGCTGTAGGCCTGCAGGTTCGTGCGCTTGACCCGGCCGTGGACCGTGGTGATGACGATGGATCGCTGGTCGTCGAACTCCCGCACCGGCACCACGGACACCACCTGGTCGTCCTTCTCCATGGGGATCAGGTTGACCAGCGGGCGCCCCTTGGCCGCCCCCCCGCCGTGGGGCAGCCGGTAGACCTTGAGCCAGTAGATCTTGCCGTTGCGGGTGAAGATCAGCAGGTAGGC
>CAZLEO010000081.1:0-33528 GCA_964558555.1 uncultured Rickettsiales bacterium
CAAGTACGGACCCGCGGGAGTTCAGGGGTACGAGCTGTACTGGACGCGGGACGGTCAGCGGTTCGCGCCGTACACCGACGACACGCAGATGGCCGAGGCGGTGATGAAAGGGCTGCTGGAGGGGCGGGAGCGGGGTGAGGATCTCGATGGGACGATGGAGCTCATCGCCGCGCGTTTCGTGGACTGGAACAACCACCCTCAGGGGGGACACCGGGGGCCAGGGGGAGCGTGTCGCGCGGGGTGTGCCTCGCTGGAGCGAGGTGTGCCCTGGCGCGAGGCAGGAGGCAAGAACGCGGGCGGGTGTGGTTCGGTGATGCGGGCCTACCCCTTCGGTCTGGTCCACGCAGACGACGAGGTCCGAGCCGAAAAATGGGCCGTCGCGCACTCGCTGCTGACCCACCGTCACCCGATGGCCACGAGCGCGGCAGGGGCCATGGCCGTGGGGATGGTCCGGCTCCTTCGCGGAGAGTCGGTGACGCAGGTCACGTCGGAGATGGTCGCTGCGGCGTGCCGGCACAGCGCCAGGACCGCAGGCAAGATAACGCGGGCCATCGACGAGGCGCTGCGGGGGATAGAGCCGGAGGTGACCTTGCAGCGCCTTCTCGGCTGGCGCGGGGACGAGGCCATCGCCGCGGCCGTGTACACCTTCATTCGCCATGCGGATGACCCCACGACGGCGATCCTCGAGGCCGCCAACACGCCCGGAGACAGCGACAGCCTCGCCACACTCGTCGGGGCGATGGTGGGTGCACGAGGTGGAGTGGAGGCCCTGCCCGAACAGTGGGTGCGAGACGTGGAGCGGTCTAGCGAGCTCTCGGCGCTGGCCGACCGTATCGTCTCGGAGTCGTGAACCGTCATGGGAGGAGGTCCTGAAATGAAGTCGCCTTTTCACTCGTCAGCGAGACGTGACACGGGTGCCGTGCTGGCCGGCCTGATGGAGGTCCTGCGATCCCGTGGGGCCGAGGTCCAGTGGCACGAGGAAGGCTGCCGGGATCACATCATGGCGCTGGTCGGTGGAGATGGAGGTCTGGAGGTCCACGCATTCGTGGGCACCGAGCCCGTGCCCAGGCTCGGCCCGATCATCATCTTCCAGGCGATCCATCCCCTGGAGCCGGTTCGAAAGATCGTGGGCAGGATCGCGGTCTTATGCGACCGTTCCAATGAAGCCCTGTACGGCGCAAAGCTCTACATGCGCCAGGCGCCCGGAGACCCCGACATCGTCCAGCTCGTCGTCGAGCGAGGCACCCTGGTGGGCAACGGCGACCTGTATCGCATCGCCGACGAGTTCGAGTTGCTCGTTGCGGAGTACTTCATGGCCGACGAGAAGCTGGACGAGGAGTTCCCCATGCCCGACGCGGTGTCCCAGGCGAGCATGCTGGGGCTGCTGGATGAGCCGCTGGTGGAGAACTGCTGAAGGGAGGTGAGCCAGGTCAGCGGTGCGTCATTCCTCGTCGGACTCGGGAGGCGAGAAGTATACCAGCTCCCCGTACCTCTCGTGCTCCACCGGATACCCGACCTCGGTGACCCTCCTGGCCACCGCATCCAGCAGCACATCCGGGTCTTCGCCGAACGGGGGATAGGCCATCACGCCAGGCACCCGGATGGCGGCGAGGACGCGGCTGGTGTCGGTCCACAAGAAGCGGTCGAGGACCTCGTCCTCGTCGACGCATACAGCGGGTACGTCGGCGGCAGCGAAGTACTCCTCGGGGTCGTCGTCCATCAGCAGCCGGACCGCGCCCCGCACCGCCTCCTCGAGGGTCGCGGGGGCAACGGACGTCAGCTCGAGGGCTTCCCGGCCGGCGTCGGTCAGGACGGCCTCTTCGAAGTCTCCGTCCTCGTCCGGTCGCAAGAGCCCCTTGCGCTGCAAGGACCGCAGGGTCCGCAACGAGAACCCGTCCTCGCCGGGGGCGAATCGCACAGGTACGGAGTACAGGGGGGCGTAGGCGTGGATCAGGGCGAAACGCTGGGCATGGCTGAGCTTCATGGTCAGCTCCTTTCGTCCTGGTTGTTTTAGATCTACCCCAGGACAAAGGCTGTCCAACGCAAAGGTCCTTCACCGCAGGACGTGGCCTGATGAGGATCGACTGGGTGTGTCGAGAGAAGGGTGCTGGAGATCGCGCATCCGCATTCGGGCGTCGTGGAGGTGCTGAAGCGGGAGGACAAATGGAAGCGGGGGCTGGGGAGTCGGGAGTTCGGGTACAACGGGAATTGAGGCCGCCGAGGTGGAGGGGGGGGTACGGAGGTGCGAAGGTGGATCGAACGGCCGCACCCGGTCGCTTCTGCGAGCTATGATTGCGACATCCGGAGTGGAGTGTCCACGTCAAAGGGGGCGGTGTGCCAAGTCACTACATCAAGATTCTCGACTTCCTGTCCAACTGGGTTTCTGGACTCGACGGGGACAACTGGAAGCAACTTCTCTTCGACGACATCACCGGAAACGGACGGAAACTGCTGGTGGTGCCCGCGCGATCGACGGCCGAGGGGCCACTCGTGGGCCTGTGCGGGGGACGCTGGTACTGCGAGGCCGGTCGGGATCGCGATCACCACGACACGCTGTTCATCGCCCGTATCCAGATGGCAAGACGGGACCTCCTCCGGACCGTGCCACAGGAACATCGCGGGTCGTTCAGGCTGCTGACGAGGGCGGCCGAGAGCGGTACGCCGCTGGACTCGGTCGATTCGGTCTTCGATCTCGTCCAGGAGCACCCGCCCGAGGGCTTCTCGTCGACCCTGGGCGAGCTGGCCAGCTCGTCCCTTGGGCTGGTGCTGATCAGGCGCGATCCGGTCCAGCTCGGACCGGCGTCCCTGCAGTTCCTCGCCGGAGAGGATCACCAGCTGCGTGGCGCCTGGCGCCCGTCCGCCAGGCCGGCGGGCGAAGCCGTCGACCTCGTCGGGGCGCTGGGAAAGCTGTGGCGGCGCTTCACGCTCGACCGTCATGCGGTCCCGGAGCCGCGCGTCCAGGCGCTGCTGTCCGGGAGAATCCGGCGCAATCGGCTCACGGACGACGACAGGCACGGCATCTTGCGAGCCGTCGACGAAGGGGTCCTGGAAGCCCTCGTGGTCCATTGTGAGCAGACGCCGTGGACCATCCAGGCGTTTCTCGAGGAGCTGGCCAAGATCCCGGTGCCGGTCGAGCTGAGCGCTGCCATCTGGACGGCCGCTCTGGCCGACATGGACCCGACACAGCTACGCCGCGAGCTGCACGAGGTCGCGGCGGAGATCCGCGAGATCGCACCGCCGGACAGCTACACATGGGAGACGGCGCTGGTCGAGGTCCTGGGGCGGCTGGCCGATCGAAACTCCGACTCCCGGCTCCAGGAGATGCTCGACGAGGCCAGCTCCGCCGAGAGCCCCCTGTCCGTGATCGGCGAGTGGGCGGCCGGCGTGAAGTTCGAGGACGTCACCTCCAGGCCGGCGACCGCTCCGCCCGAAGAGGAACCCATCGAGGAGCCCGCGCCACCTCCCACAGCTCAGGAGTCGGATCCACCTGTCGCGCATCCACCGGTCGCGGATCCCCCGGCAGCGGACGCCCCGACGGAGGCGAACGCCGAGGGTGACGAGGAGCCGGAGGATTCGACCACCGTGAGCGGCTCCGGTGAGGAGCTTCTCTCCGATCTGGACGAGGACGATCCTGCACCTGCCGAGGTTCCGCCTCCTCCACCCCCCGCGCCGCCTCCACCTCCGACCGAGGGAGAGGCGCCGGACGAGGCCTGGGTGCGGGACACGGTCTCTCGATGGGTTCACCTGCAGCGCTTCGACGAGGCGGACGATTTCGAGGCGATCCGGGAGAGCATCCAGACACGTGCCCGGCAGCTGGGCGAGACCAGCGAGACCCTGCAGGACGCGCGATCACTGCTGACCCTGGGAGATCTGGTCGTCGAGGTCGGCAAGGACCTCGACCGATGGAAGGCCATCCTCCCCGATCCGGCCACCCTCCGTGATGAACTCGACGCGTCCGAGCGGGTGATCGTCGAGGCCCATCCCGTGCTGGGCGGGGCGATCGAGGGCCTCATCGAGGAGCGCCTAAGGCCTGAGGAGCTGCGACAGATCACGAACCTGCTCGCCGACAAGGAGCTTCTCGAGGTTCTGCCCGACTGGATCTGGCAACTCGGCGAGGAGGAGGCCGCCCCTCCTCCGGACGCATCCGCGGCCGGCCTTGCGCTCGGACTGGTGGACGTCGAAATCCGCGAAGCTGCGCGAGTGGTGCTGGGGCGAGCCCGGGAGTTCGGCGATCGTGCGCTCGACATCCTGGGACGTATCCCGCCGCCGTCAGACGGCGACGACCTCCAGGGCCACGTGGAGGGATTCCTGCAGCAGCTCCGCGAGGAGGAGCGGCATATCCAGGACGCCCCGGACGCCCACCGCGTCTGGCTACAGATGAGTCTCGACGAAGGCGCGCCCGTGGACCAGCTGCGCGACGCGCTAAGAGAGATCGAGTTGCTGCGGCCTAGGATCGCCGCCGAGGTCTTCGGACATTTTGTCCAGCGACTGGAGACCTGGGACGATTTCGAGAACCGGCAGATGAGCATCCTCCAGCTGGAGGACGCGATCGCCAAGCTCGAGGACCTCGCCGGCACCGCGACCAAGGCCAGCCTCGACCAGCTCGACAATTTCGTCGAACGACTCGCGACCCCCGAGTCCCTCACGGTCAAGCGCCCGGCTCCGAGTCTCCCCCGGATCGCCATCGAACACGCGTTCGTGGACGCGCGGGGCAAGAAGGTCCCGCTCGTCTACTGGCCCACCGGCGACCCGGACCGACCATTCGGGCACGTTTCGGCGCCGTTCGTCATCCGCTCCGATCGCAAGAGGAGCATCCGCATCAAGCTCGGGCTCGAGGCCCAGACCTCACTTCGCGAGCTGTGGCCCTCGGACTGGGATGCCCCGCATCCGGACGAGATCCAGATCGACGAGCACGAATGGACCGCCGAGGAGAGAGGCTACCGCTTCGGCTTCGGGATCAAGATCCCCGTCCGCAAGCCCGCGGAAGGGCAGAGCAAGGACCCGCTGACCATCTCCTTCCAGCCCGTGGAGGCCGAAGGCGGCCGGGAGCTGGGGGAACGAACCAGCTTCAAGTGGGAGGGATTCGAACGGGAGACTGCGCTGATCCCCTTCAACTGGTCGGACAGCATCGACTGGCGCAACGTCGAGCGGCACCCCATCGGGTGTCAGCAGAAGCACAGGAAAATCGAGCAGCGCCTCACCAAGGGCAACTCGTTCGCGGTGCTCTCCCCCAGGCGGTTCGGCAAGAGCACGCTGGTGCAGTACCTGTGCCGCCCCGACGAGGAGCGCAAGATCTTCGTCGCCACCCCCGTCGTTTGCACGTCGTACTACAGCGGCGCACGGCTGGACTACCAGCGCATCTGGGAGTCCGTCTCGGAGGACCTGCAGGAACACCTCGGCGCAGGGATCACGGGCATCCGCCGAGACCTTCCCGACAATCTCCCGGGGGAGCACGCGTTCGACCACGTCCGCAAGGCCGCCAAGAACGCAGGCTACCGCGGCATCATCCTGCTCTTCGACGAGGCGCAGCTACTCTTTCCCCGGCACGAGGGCCCCGTGCTCGGCAACCTCCTCAAGGACCGCCTGGAACGCCACTGGTCGAGGCCGGATCTCGAGGACATGGCGCCGATCCAGATCGGGCTCATCGGCCTGCTGAGCATGGAGACCCGTGCCGGCACCAACCTGATGGGGCTCCTCCGTCCCGACAGGCTGAAGCGATTCGACGAGGCCGACCTCAACCGCCTGATCCTGACGGCCACCTCGGACCGCCTGCACACTACGCGGGAGGCGCGGCGGCTGCTCTCCGACCGGACCGAGAACCTCTACGTCCTCAAATACGTGCTCGACGACCTCCACCAGCTGCTCAACGAGAAGGGGCAGATCTGGGCCGACCGCACCACGGTGGAGATCGTGCTCAAGAAGCTCGGCAAGAAGCTCCGCGACGGTGAGTCGGTCACCATCGCCTCGTACATGCGCGACGTGCTCAACGACGCCGACGACGTCAGCCAGTGGAAGCCCAAGGACTGCTATCCAACGGCCGTGGCCCTGGCTGGCGCCTACCGGGAGGGGCACTGGGACATCCAGCGTCGCACGAATCGCGTACTGGAAATGCTCAACAACTGGTGCGCCATGGTGCAGCCCGCGGGCCTGAACCGCCTCGTGTACACCGAGGCCCAGGTCGACCAGCACCTCCTCACGCTGCGCGAGTTGGGGATCTTCGGCGATACCGAGTTCACGAACCGCCTCTTCGCGGCCTGGCTGGCCGGTCGATCGAGACTCTTCCCGGGCGACGCCGAGGAGCGCAAGGTGCTGCTGGACGGAGCCCTGGAACGCATCAACATGCCGGCGTCCTACGAACCCGTGCACACCGGCACCCAGGCCGAGATCTTCCGATTCCTCGAGGACCAGAAGCAGTGGGCCCTTCGCAAGGTCCCCCTGCTGACGACCGCACAGAGGGAGCGCTTCCTCGAGACCGTGGAGATGGTGGGCATGCTCAAGGACGCCGAGCTGCGGCGCGACGAGGGTTCCCAGTACATCTACGACCTCCGGCACATCGGACTCGCCGCAGTCCCGGAGCCGGGCCTCCCCTCGAACGCGGACGTCGGCATCGAGATCTACCGCTGGATCGACGGCTTGCCGCTGGACCGACGCGAAGAGGCGTTCGGCGCGGCCATCGTCGCGCAGATCGGTAGCTGCCTCGCCCGCGCCCTGCGACTGATCCACTCGCGGAACATCCTCCACCGCGACATCAGCCCTTCCAACGTCGTGCTCTCCGACACCAACTACTTCCCCGTCCTCATCGACTTCGGCCTCGCCCGGCTCATCTCCGGCGAGATGGGAACGGCCCTGGCCTGCGCCACGGCAGCACCCGAAGTTCGTCAGGACAATCCCAGCTGGTCGCCGGCGGCCGACGTGTTCTCCCTTGGCGTCACGTTGCGTCAGCTACTGCGGCCAGGCGAGGAGGCCCAGCCAGACCTCGCCGCCATCATCGACGCGTGTACGCAGGACTCTCCCGCGACGCGGCCATCAGCGGCCGAGCTCGTCCGGCAGCTGGACGCCGCGATGCAGACTCTCAAGGCACCACAGCGCCGCAGCGACTTCTGGAAGAAGATGCTCGACGTGGCCGAGGACGACCTGGGCAAGGAGTGGTTCCGGCTGGTCGTGGAGAGACATCGAGCGTCCTTCCAGACCCTGGCCCTGGGGCTCCACCTGCGAGAGGTCGACTGTCTGGCGGAGGTCGCCGCCTTTGTCGATCAGGTACTCGAGGCCTACCCATCGCGCAAGAAGCTCAAGCTGGGCTTCGTCAAGAACGACAACGCGGAGACGGGCAAGCGGCTCGTGAGCAGGAACACGGATCTCCTGCACCGCCTGAGGGGCTACCGGTCCCACTACTCCTCACCCGACGATGAGCGAAAACTCCGAACCCGGTTCGGCGATCCCACGGACGAGGACCTGCGCAGGATGGTCCAGGAAGGCGTGGACGAGGTCGGCAAGCTCCTGTCCACGCCCACGCTGGGAAGGATCTGCCAGCTGTTGCTGGAGCAGGTGGTGTAGATTCGCCTGCACCGACACAGGCGATAAGATGGTCAATCAGCCCCAGTGGCGAGCGAGACTCCTCGTGGTAGGCGATGCAGGTCAGCGATCGTCTTGTTCGACGGGGCACGGGACGTGGGGGAGCCTTGACTGACGCGCAGAACCCCTGGGTCGATACGGGGACGGTTTCCGTCGAGGTCGACGCGTCCGACGTCCTCAACTGGGCGATGGAGCAAAACGCCGTACCCCTGATACGCCGCGTTTCCATCGCGAACCTGAGCGAGTCGGACCTGGAAGGCGTGTCGCTGCGGTTCGAGTCGGAGTCCGGCGCCGTACAGGAGACCACCGTCGAAATCGACGCGATCGGCGCGGGCCAGCGACACGTCATCGAGGGGCTGGAGCTGCGACTCGACGCGGCCCGGCTGGCCCACACGATGGAGCGGGATAAGACCCAGCTGTGGGTCGCCGTGACCGCCGGTGAGGAGACGCTGTGGCGGGCGGCTCGAAGGCTCGATGTCCTGGCGTACAACCAGTGGCCCGGGACAGCGTCCATCCCCGACCTGCTCGCGGCGTTCGTGCTGCCGAACCACCCGGCCATCCAGCCGCTGCTCACCGCGGCGAGTCGGCACCTCAAGCGGGCGGGAGGCGACGGAGCCCTCAACGGCTATCAGCAGGGCGACGAGCTCTACGTCAAGCGGATGGCCGCGGCCGTGTGTTTCGCCCTGGCCGAGAAGGGGGTGACCTACGCCAACCCGCCGGCGAGCTTCGAAGATCTCGGGCAGAAGATCCGCACGCCCGAGCAGATCCTGGAAGGGAAACTCGCGACATGCCTCGACGTCTCGGTGCTGCTCGCCGGCGCCCTCGAGCAGATCGGACTCCATCCCCTGCTGCTGCTGGTCGACGGACACGCGTTCGTCGGCGTCTGGCTCAAGCCCACCGAGCTGCCGTTCCCGGCCACGGATGATGCGCTACCCATCCGCAAGCGCGTCGATGCGTCTGAAATCGCCGTGTTCGACTCCTCGGCCGCGCTGATCGCTGCGCCCTTCGAGCGACTGGAGGCGGTGGGCCGCGCGTATCTGCAGGACGTGGACCAGTTCCGCCTCGCGATCGACGTGCGCGCCGCGCGGACCCACAGCATCCTGCCGCTGCCGTTGCGGTTGGTGGATGGGCGGGTCGTGACCAGCACCGATGAGGATGCAACCGCGGCTCCCACCTTCGTACCGCCCGAGGAGCTCCCCACCCCCTCGTCCTCGCAGCTCCCGGTGGCGACCCGCCGGTCGCTGGAGCGCGTGGACAAGTGGAAGGCCAAGCTCCTCGACCTGAGCCTCCGCAACCGCCTGCTCAACTTCAGGCCGACCAAGCAGACCCTGGGACTACTGTCCCCGGACCTGGCCGCATTCGAGGACATGCTGGCCGACGGAATGTCGTTCGGCCTGCACGCCCGTCCGGAGGCGTTCGGGCCCCACGATCCGCGCGATCCCGCGCTGCTCGCCCAGCGGGCGGGCGACGACCCAGTGATCACCCTGCTGCGCAACCACCAGGCCAAGGGCGGCATCCACACCACGGTCGGAGACGCCGAGCTGAACCGGCGGCTCAAGAACATCTACCGATCCGCCCGGCTGAGCATCGAGGAGAAGGGGGCCAACACCCTGTACGTCGCGCTGGGATTCCTGCGCTGGTTCGACAAACCGCGCAGCCAGGAACCCCGCATGGCCCCCCTGCTGCTGCTGCCGGCCCAGCTCCACCGCGACTCCGCGCGATCCCCGTACCAGCTCCGCCTGGCCGACGACGATCCCCGCATCAACAACACCCTGCTGCAGAAGCTGGCCCGCGACTACGGCATCGACGTGCTGGGGCTGGACGAGCTGCCCCAGGACGACCACGGACTGAACGTTCCCGAGATCTTCCAGCGCTTCCGCCACGCCGTCATGGACGTCGGCCGCTGGGAAGTGGTCGAGGAGTCGTGTCTCGGCCTATTCTCGTTCACCAAGATGATGATGTGGCTCGACTTGGAGGAGCGCACAGACGCGCTGATGAAGAACCCGGTCGTCCACCAGATGCTGGGTCCGGACGCCGGTGGGTCGGTCCAGGAGCAACAACTTCCCGAAGTCGAGTCCGTCGAACAACGCCACGCCGCTTCCCTGCTGTGCCCCATGGACGCCAACTCCTCCCAGCTGGCGGCCGTGTACGGCGCCGCCGAAGGGTGCAGCTTCGTACTCCAGGGCCCTCCGGGAACGG
Organism: uncultured Rickettsiales bacterium; assembly: GCA_964558555.1. GTDB lineage: Bacteria > Myxococcota_A > UBA796 > UBA9615 > CAYRNR01 > CAYRNR01. The sequence continues at coordinate 9,772 of CAZLEO010000081.1, forward strand.
GCAAGTCCCAGACGATCACGAACATCATCGCCCACACCCTGGCCAACGACAGGACCGTGCTGTTCGTCTCGGAGAAGATGGCCGCACTGGACGTGGTCCACGATCGGCTGCGCCGGGTCGGCCTGGGGCCGTTCTGCCTGCAGCTGCACTCGGACAAGACCAGCAAGTCCGAGGTGGCCCGTCAGCTCGCGGTGGCCCTCGAGGTCTCCCAGCCGAACGCACCGCTGCACTGGCAGGCGAGGGCGACGGAGCTCCAGGCCCGGCGAGACCAACTCAACGCCTACGTCGAGGCGCTGCACCGGGTTCACCCCATCGACACGAGCTATTTCCAGGGCGTCGCCGCGATCGTCGAGTTGCGTGACGTTCCCGCCGTGGATCTGGACCTCGGAGAGGCCCGCGCGATCGACGTCGGCCAGCTGGGGGCGCTGGAGGAATCCGTCCGGAACATGATCCACGTCGGCGGCGAGATCGGACGCGTCGCCGATCACCCCTTCAACGGCACGAAACCGCCCCAGTGGTCGCCCGATGTGGCCAGCGCACTTCTGTCGGACATCGAGACGCTTCAAGACGCGAGCAGGGAGTTACACCAGGCCTTCGAGGCCGCCGCGCCCCAGCTGGGCCTGCCCCAGGGGAGCCCGAGCCGGGCCGTACTCGAGACCGGATGTGACATTGCAGCGGCCTTGCTCGACGCCCCGGCGCTGCCACGCGTCCTGCTCGTGGATCCGAACTGGGCGACCACGAGACCCCGGCTCGAGGCCTGGATCGAGCTGGGCGCGCGCGTGAAGTCCCTGTGGAGCGAGCTCGCCCAGCGCTACACCGACCGCCTGCTGAAGCTCCCCCTACAAGCCATTCACAACCGCTACCAGTCCTGGGCGGACGCGTTCTTCCTGATCGCCTGGCTGATGCTGTTCATGGCCAGCCGTCAGATCGCCGGCGTGGCACGCAAGGGCAAGTCACCACCACGCAAGATCGTCCGTGACGACCTCGCCAACGCCCTGGAGGTCCAGGAGAAGCTCGACGCCATCCGAGACGCCTCCGAAACCGGCGCCGCGGTCCTGGGCTCCTACTGGCAGGGATCGGACACGGACTGGCCCCTGATCGGGCGCCTCGTGGAGTGGACCGAGCATGTGCGCCAGCTGCTGGGGCGCATCATGGGCTGGGACGCGGCCCAGGCCACGACACGACGCGACCACCTCGTGGAGCTTGCCGCCGCCGGACCGGAGCTGCTCGCCGAAGGCACGGCACTGGGCGACATCCTGCGGCGCCTGCGATCCGCAAGGGAGGCCTTCCAGGTCGCCTGCACCCAGGTCTGCGTGGATCTCACCATCGACGAGGAGGCCCTCGTCGGGGAGGACGACCGCTACCTGGACGCGCTGACGAATCGAACGGCTTCCTGGCTCGCCAGCGGTCACCTGCTGCGCAACTGGTCCGTGTGGGTGCAGGCGACCGACGAGGCCGACCGCCTCGGCCTCGCACCCCTGGTCCGGGCACAGCAGGCCGGTCAGGTGGAGACGGATCAGCTCCTCGACGTGTTCCACCGGTCCTTCTACACGTGGTGGACCGACCGGATCGCCCAGAGCGAGCCCCTCCTGCGCGCGTTCAACGGCATTGCGCACAACCGCCAAGTCGAGGCATTCCGCGAGCTCGACAACCAGATCGTCGACCTGGCCCGCCAGAAGGTGTTCGCGCACCTCGCATCGCGCGTGCCGCAAGGGGCGCCGTCCGTGGGCGGCGAGATGGCCCAGCTGCGGCGAGAGATCAAGAAGAAGACTCGCCACCTCGCCACGCGCAAGCTCTTCCAGGCCATCCCCCACGTGCTCCCGCGCCTCAAACCCTGCGTCCTGATGAGCCCCCTGTCCGTCGCCCAGTACCTCGATCCCGACCTGGAGATGTTCGACGTCGTCGTGTTCGACGAGGCCTCCCAGATCCCCCCGTGGGACGCCATCGGCGCCATCGCCCGCGGCACCCAGGTCATCGTCGTCGGGGACTCCAAGCAGCTACCCCCCACGTCGTTCTTCCAAAGTGGTGATCGCGAGGACGAGTTCCTGCTCGACGAGGACATCGCCGAGATGGACAGCATCCTGGAGGAATGCGTGGCCTCCGGCATGCAGGGCCTGTCCCTCGACTGGCACTTCCGCAGCCGTCACGAATCCCTGATCACGTTCAGCAACCACCGATACTACGAGGGCCGCCTCCACACGTTCCCGTCCGCCGAGATGGAGGTCGAGCACCTGGGCGTGAAGTGGCGCTTCGTCCCCGACGGCGTGTACGACAAGGGCCGCACCCGCCAGAACCGCATCGAGGCCCAGGCCCTCGTGGCCGAGATCGTCCAGCGGCTGCGGTCGCCGAAGGAGTACCCCGGCACCATCGGCGTCGTGACCTTCAGCCAGGCGCAGCAGACGCTGATCGAGGACCTGCTCGAAGAAGCGCGCGGCCGCCACCCCGAGATCGAGCCGTTCTTCCTGCCCACCGAGGACAGCCAGGAGTACGTGTTCGTCAAGAACCTCGAGAACGTCCAGGGCGACGAACGCGACGTCATGTACTTCTCCATCGGCTACGGCCCCGACCGCGACGGCCGCGTCGCCATGAACTTCGGTCCCCTCAACCGCGTGGGCGGCGAGCGACGCCTCAACGTGGCCATCACCCGGGCCCGCCGACAGCTGGTCGTGTTCTCGTCCATCCACGGCGACCAGATCGACCTCAACCGCACCCGCGCCCGCGGCGTGGCCGATCTGAGGGACTTCCTGCTCTTCGCCGAGCGAGGCCCCGATGCCCTCGCCCCCATGGAATCCCCCCACGCCGACGAGGCCGGCCGCCTGCCGCTGGAACGGGACATTCAACAGCGGTTGCAGGACCGTGGACACCTCGTGGACCTCCACGTGGGCTGCATGGGCTACCGCGTGGATCTGGGCATCCGCGATCCCGAAAGAGACGGGTGCTACCTGCTCGGTATCGAGTGCGACGGCCCGATGTACAACTCCGCCCACGGGGCACGCGACCGCGACCGACTGCGCAGGGAGGTGCTCGGCGGGCTGGGGTGGCACCTCCATCGGGTGTGGATCATCGACTGGTGGCAGGACCCGGACGGAGAGAGCGCGCGGATCGAGCGGGCCCTCGAGCAGGTTCCGTCGGGGGACCTGGACCTGGATCTGGACGACGAGGTGGAACAGGAGGCGCCCGTGACGCCTCCACCAGCACAGCGTGTCGATGTCGACAAATTCCACGCCTCGGCCGCGCCACAGCCCGCCCCGACGCCCCAGCCTGTCGAGCCCGAGACCCCCGACCTCCTGCTCGGACCATCCGAATACGTCGCAACCCAACTCGATCATCACTACAGCGACTTCTTCGATCCCAGCACCATCCCCGACATCGCCGTCTGCCTCGCCGCCGTCGTCCACCACGAGAGCCCGATCCACCGCCGACTCGCCGCACGGCGCGTCGCCGACGCATGGGCCGTCAAGCGCGTCACCATGCGCGTGCTCGGGCAGGTGGCCAAGGCCGCCAAGCACATCCAGGGCGAGTGGCGCCCCCGAGTCGAGGGCGACTTCTACTGGTGGTCCAAGCAGCGTTCCTCCGCCTGGACCGAGTACCGCGTCCCCGGAGACCGCCGCCCCGCCGACCTCATCCACCCCATCGAGATCGCCAACGCCGCGTACACGGTGCTTCAGGGATCCATCGCCCTGGAGCGATCCGAGCTGGCCCGGTTGACCGCTCGCGAGCTGGGCATCACGCGGATGGGCAGGAAGGTGCAGGAGGCGATGGATGTGGGGATTGGCACGCTGGAGTTGCAGAGACGGTGCCGGGTGGAGGGGGAGAGTGTGTCGTTGAGGAAGGGGGATGTTTGACGATTGAGTGGGGGGACGTGAGCTCGCCATCGCAGGAATCGAGCGACGAACTCGCAACTGACGCAAGCCTGTACACGGATGAAGACGGATCTGCAGGCGTGCTAGATTTCTCGGCGATCACCGAGAAACAAGGATAGCCAGGGTCATCATTGGAGGGACTCATGCCCGATCCCACGTTCGACCTCTCGAAGAGACTCGACGAGGTCGTCGCGACGATCCAGCATCACACAGGCGACCGGCCTCGCTTTGGCTCAGCCAACGACAGGACCGTCATCTGGAATGCAGAACTCGCCTATCGGGTCGCAGACAACGCATTCAGCAAGTGGCTCGTTGACGAGACAGTCAATGCCAACTCAGCCGTCGGCGCGCTGAATCTGTTCAGTACCGAGCGCAAGGACCTGCAGAGCTGCGTGGGGCATCCAGACAATGCACAGGAAGTAGCAGCCCTCCGCAGGCTCCTCATCGAATCAAGGGCCGCGACCGCCAGCGAAGATCGAGGCGCTTTCCTGCAGCGCGTCGTCGAGTGCCTGCTGAAGCTGGAGACCGCTGCCAAAAGCAACCCCGTCGAGAAACTCGAGATCGACAATGGGGTAGCGTACAAATGGACTGTAGTCACGGCCATGCTGTCCTTCGCGAACCCCCGCTTCCCGTTCGTCCGGCCGACGACGCTGAATCCGGAGGGAGCCGGGGTCCCAGAACTGCTCTTCGGCGACATCCCGTGGCAGACCAAACCGACGGCCAGACAATACGAGAAGTACTGCGAGCGCTTCGACCAGCTCGACGAGTTGATGAAGGACAGACCCGAGGTTTTTGGGGTCAATCCCCTGGATGCGCAGGGCGTGTCCGCCTGGTGTGTGGCGGCAAATTGGCTCATGAAGGAGCCAGCGGCCACGAAGAAGCTCGCGCGACTGGTTCTGCAGGGCGCCACGATCCTCCAGGGCCCTCCCGGCACGGGGAAGACCTGGCACGCCGAGCGTCTGGCGTGGAATCTCGCCGAGAAGCAAGAGGATGTACGGCCCCTGGAGCTGTTCGAAGATGATCGGAGTTCGAAGCCCCGAGTAGTAACCCACTTCGTGCAGTTCCACGCGAGCTTCGACTACGAGGATTTCGTCCGGGGATTCCGCCCGGTGCTCCAGGGCGAGAAGGTCGGTTTCGAACTACATGACGGGCCGTTCGCTCGGATGGTCTCCAACGCCATTCGCCATCCCAAAATCAAGTTCCTGCTCATCGTGGACGAGATCAACCGCGCGGATCTCGCGCGAGTGCTCGGAGAGTGCATCTATCTACTGGACCGCAGGACGCCCGAGGGGAAGGTCAACGACACGCTGCAGGGCAAGCGCTCCGGGGCGGTGGCTCTACGCTATACGCCACCTCGACCGGCCCTTGCTCCGTCAGACTACGATCCCCGCAACGGGCGTCTGTTCGCCAGACTCTGTGTCCCGGAGAACTTCCTGTTACTCGGCACGATGAACACAGCCGACAGGTCCATTGCGGTGGTCGATGTCGCGCTGCGCCGACGGTTCGCCTTCCAGGGCGTTCTTCCCGATTCCGATGTGATCGCGGACTACTATCGAGCGAAAGACCGCAGCGACCTGAGAAAACACTCCAGTCGATTCATCCAGTGGTTCAAGCAACTCAACGGTACCGACGACTCCGCGGGGATGATCCGAGAGGCTCGATTCCACGTAGGCCACTCGTACTTTCTCAAGACAACTGCCGAAGACCTGACCCGGAGCATCCACCATCAACTGGTGCCACTGCTGGAGGAATACGCCCATGACCAGCGGTTCACGGCCGATCCAGAAGAAATCGCCAAGGTGATCGCTGACATGAAGGGGTTCAAGGCGTAGTGATGGATTGGGGGCAGCTCGGCTATCTCAGTGGACCCACGGTCAAGGAGGTCCGAGGGAAGCGATCCACGCTTTCCGAAGTGTTCGCAGGCAAGCTCGCCTCCGCCGTTCGTGACGCCTGGTCGGAGCTTCCTCTCGTGGTCCGCGTACGTACCTGGACCGGAGCCAAGACCCAGCGAAAACACCATCCCACCCGAATTCTCGACCTCGCCCCGCCCGCCCCCACGATGGACCGTCTCGGCCCACAGGGTTCCTTCATTCTGCTGGACACGGCCCACCGGCCAGGCCGGCTGGTCCTCGTGATGTACGACTGGGACCGGCTCGAGCTCTCCACGCATGCGCTCGGCGCTCTCGGGATCGATGCGTCAGCGATCGTCAGGCAGCTCGTCGCCCACGAAAGACGGAGGGAGGTCCCGTCCCGGCGCATCCCGAAGAAACGCTGGATCGTTCAAGCGACGGACGACCGAGTGATCATCCACACGGGCGTGATCCAGCGCGACGATGTCTCCCCCGTCGTCGGTCGGCTGCCTATCGGCGAACTTCCCTGGCCTGGCCAGTCGGACAGGCACGCGAAGCTGACGATAGAGGTGCTCGCGCTGCCACGACTATCGGATTCCTCCAGCGTGGCCAGGGAACTGGTTCCGCTGGGGGATGCCGACGAGGCAGACGCGTTCCTGCGCGCCACGGCGTGGCGAACGGGCAGTCCAAGAGGGCTGCTCGCGCTCCTACAGCTGGCCCACAGTGTGGATCTCCATCTCGATCCCCACCAAGTGCGGATGTCGTCGACCGAGAACCCATCGCCTCTGGCCTGGCTTGCGTTGGCCGACACCCTCGAGAAGGCTGCAGACCACCAGCGGCGCCAGTACACCCGATGTCGCGAGGTGGCTGGCGCGCCGGTGGGGACGCTGCGGTTCAACGCCTACATGTCCAACCTGGCTCGCCAGCGCCCCGATCTCGTCCCGGTCGACCGTTTCGTGCTCAGCCATGACACCCTGGAAAACCGCCTCTTCCGTGGGGTGGCGACCTGGGTCCGGCGGCGGACCCCGAGTGTCGATCTGCTTGGTAGTTGGATTGCCCAACGTTTCTCCACGCTCGAGGCACGATTCCACCGCGCCCAGCCCGTGGAGCCCGCGATCTGGATGTGCCGAGCTCTGCGGGAGAAGGAACTTCCTGAACCGCTCGCGCAGGCCGTCGAACACTGCGAGGCAGTGTTGACCGGACGGTACGCCGGCGTCGCGCTGGACCACGCCGATTTCACCCGTGCTCAGTCCTTCGAAATCGACATCGCGGAGCTGTTCGAGTCGGCCATGCGAACGGTTCTGGCCCAGTCGCTGGGGCGCCCCGTACTCGACGGGAATGTTGTTCAACTGACCCACACCTTGCAGTGGGAGGGAGAAAGCGTCGGTTCCATATCGCTCAAACCGGACTTCGTCGCCGTGCAGGGGGCCGTCATGACCGTGCTCGGGGACGCGAAGTACAAGCGCCCGAGGAGACCCGGCGGGTCGGCAGCGAGCACCTACGCTCCCCTGGGGCGCAGCGACTTCCATCAGCTGTCGACCTACCTCCTGGCGTGGCCGACAGCTGCCAGAGCCGTGGTGTTGATTCCCTCGGACCGGACAGAGGGCCCAGCGACGCGCCAGCTGGCCCATTTGCGCGTCGGAGACACCCAGGATCTGGCGGTGTTCGAAGTTTCGCCGGAGCGCTGGTCGCCACGGGGAGTGTACGGGGAGCCTCTGACGACGTGGTTGACCGGCGACCTTGACTAGCGCCTGAGCACGCTCAGGATCGTCCACATCTTCTTCATTCCCCTTCCGTCGCGAACTCCCCCGCCAGCTCCGGAAAGTACCCCGCCACCCACCTCACCAGCTCCCGCCCCTCGGCCTCATCGATCTCCAGCGCCTCCCGCAGCGCCGCCCTGATCCGGTCCGGAGCCACGAGCACGTCCTGAAAGGAGCACTCCTCGTTGATGAGGTGGTCCATGGCGTTCATCACGGCGATTCTGAGTTCGGCCTGCCTTTGCACGTCGTTGCCCTCTCCGGTTCGATACGATTCGAGGGAGTCTGGTGACGTAGATCTGGACAGACGCGCCCGCCCCAACTCCATCGCCAGGATGCGAAGCCCAGGTGATACGATCTGGGCGAGGTGATCCGATGAGGGGGATGTCCATCCTGCTGACGCTTCTCGCCCTGGCTGCGGGCGGTACATCCAACCGCTTCGAGCAGCACGCCGCCGAGAACGTGGACAGGGACGAACGCGAACGCCTCGCACCCCTGCGAGATTCGGTCAGGACCTACCTGCAAGAGTCGCTCGCCGTGCCCGAAGAGACCCTCGACCGGATGGTCGCCAACCTCGGCGAGGACTGCGCCCTGATCATCGACACTGGTGATCCGGTGGGCTGCACGGGCCAGGGCGGGAGATTCGGGACGTGCCACGCGACGCTGGTCGTGAAGAAGGACGGGCAGTGGGCGCTGCAGGCGATGGGGACCTTCGGCACCATCCAGTTCCCGGACGCATGTCACGTGGGCATCGCGTTCGATGGAGAGTTCAGGGACATGGACACCCTTCATCTGACCCCGCCGACGAACTGAATCAACGGATCAGTCGCACTTACTTTTTTGCAGATTGCGCGTGGTCATGCTCCGCCGCCCACGAACTGCGTGGGAGCGAAAGACTCACCAGGAGGACCGTTCATGACCATCCACTACCGCCCATTCGCGCGCTGCTCCGGGGGCAGCTTCCTCGCCGGACTGATGGCCACGCTGCGAGACCGAGGCGTCGAGGCCCAGTGGCACGACGGCTCCCGCCGAGACCGCTTCATGGCGCTCGTCGGTGGAGAGGGTGGCCTGGAGGTGCACACCTTCTTCGGCCACAAGCGAATCCCCAAGCTCGGGCGCGTGCTCCTGATCGAGGCGGTCCATCCCGCGTTCATCTCCCCTGAGGCCGCCCCGGAGGTGGCCTTCTTCTGCGACCGGGCCAACGAGGCCCTGTACGGCGGCAAGATCTACCTTCGCCGGGCACCTGGCGATGCCTCGGTGTTCCAGGTGGTCGCGGAGCGGGGTGTCGTGCTCGGTGGAGGGGGCCTGAGCCGTATCGCCGACGAGTTCGACCTGCTGGTCAGCGAATACCTCATGATCGATCCGAAGCTGAACGAGGTGCTTGCAGAGGCGGAACCGCTCGCACAGGCGCAACGGGCGGGTCTGTTCGACCTGCCTGCCGCAGACACCTGCTAGAATCGAGAAGACCATCACGAGTTCGGAGAGGGACGCGGCCCTTGGACCCGACGCCAACCGACCCCACCTGGGGAACGGTGGAAAAGCCGCGAACGATGGAGGATTTCATGGAAAACGACTCGAACAACGCCGTGCAGCAGTGGCTGCGAGACATCCCTCCCACCATCTGGCGCGAGGTGAGGCAGCAAGAGGTCGTGGAGGCAGGATTCGGTGCCGGGCCGGCCTGCGTCGCGGGACGGACCGAGACCTTTGTCGAGCCGGTCTCGATCGAGGAAGGCCTGGGATGGCTCTCCCGCCACGCCGGGGTTCTGAGGGTCGCCCACCTCCAGCTCGAGGACCGGTCCGTCCTCTTCTTCGAGCCTCTGGGATTCAGGAGATGGGATCGCACGAGGCAGGCCCCACCCCGAGCTGGGATCGTAGTGGCGCACCCACCTTGCGACCATGGTGACGAGGAGAGGGAGGATCGATGACAGGCCCAGATCGCGACGCGAGCGCCGTCGCCCGACGACTCCGGGCCGACGTGTCCTACCTGGCGTCCCCCGACCTGGATGGTCGGGTGCCAGGCACCGAGGGGCACCACCTTGCCGCGGAGTACATCGAAGCGCAGATGGAGCAGATCCAGCTGGAGCCGCTGTTCACCACCGGATACGGCCAGTCGATCCGCGGGCCCGGAGGCGGACGCGGCAAGAACCTCTGTGGGGATCTACCGGGCAAGACGGACCGTCGCATCCTGATCGGCGCGCACTACGACCACATCCGTGGATGCCCGGGGGCAGACGACAACGCAGCCGCGGTGGCCTGCGCACTGGAGGTCGCGCGGCGGCTCAAGCCCTGGTCTGGGCAGGCCCACGTCGTGTTCGCCTTCTTCGACCAGGAGGAGCCTCCCCACTTCCAGACATCCACGATGGGCAGCGGCCAGTTCGTGCAGGACTGCCCGTTTGCCCTCGACGATCTCGACTGCGCGATCGTGATGGATCTGTGCGGCCACGCCGTTCCCTACGGCCAGTGCCCGGAGGCGCTGTTCGCGATGGGCGCCGAGAACCAGCAATGTCTGACCGATGCGGTGACCGCGCTGAGTACGGACCGCCTGACGCTACTGCCCGTGCCCCACGACATCGCTCCCGACCTCTCCGACCATCACGCCTTCCGGGTCGCAGGCGCCCCGTTCCTGTTCCTGACGTGCGGACGATGGCAGCACTATCACTCTCCCACCGACACGGTCGACGTGCTGGATTTCCCCAAGATGGTCCACATCGTGGACACGCTGGAGAGGCTCGTTCACCACATCGACGCGAACCCCATGACCGCCTTGGAGCGCGCGACCCCTGCCAGGGACTTCGATGTTCGCGCCGTCGAGAGCTTCAGGCGCCTGACCGGCCAGACGGTGCCGGCGGATCGGGGGACGATCGTGTGGGCCGCTCGGGCGTGGCTGGCGAGCGTCGGGGGGTGAGAGGGGAGCTTCGGGCGTTGCACACCTCGCTGCAGGTCAGGCCACCATGACCCGAGGCAAGACTGAGGACTCCCCAGCCTCGTCGTCCTCATCTTCCACCCGCACGAAGTACACCATCGTGCCGTAGTTCTCCGCCACCACCGGGGTTCCGGCCTCGGAGATCAGCCTTGCGGCCGCATCCATCAGCAGATCCGGGTCCTGGTCGTCGGTGAACCATCCTCTCGGTCCATTGATCCGTCAGAAATCTCTTCGCCGCCCGACTCAGTAATTGTCCTCGCCCGACTTCTTCCGGGAGCGAGGTGGGCAAAGCAGACCTGGCCGGCTCTCGAACTGGAGGAATCCATGGACACCCGAAACGCCACCTGCATCGACCCCTGGGACGCCTGCATGGAATCCGACGGCAAGAACGACTGCAGAGGTGAGGCGGGAGGGCGCGGCCGAACCGTGGAGGCCTGGTGCGACATGGACAGGATTGATGAATGGAATGACCTGCCGGGCGACCACTCCTTGATGTGGATCGAGCGCAGTCTCTTCGAGATGACCGCCGGGCGGCTGATGCCACGGAATCCGTCCCTCTCACCAGAGGTCGCGTCGTGACAGCCGTTGTCAAAGGAGTGCGGTCAAATATTGCCGAATAGGGAGGCTGGCGCCCATCGGCGTCTCAGGAGGAACGATGAACAGGACACGACCGCAGCAGGAACTGGCAATCCGAGACACCCAAGGCCGAGCCGCCGGCGACGAGGGTCCCCTGTCGCTGCCCACGAGCGAAGATGTCGCCGAGAGCCTCGGCGCTCTCGCGCGCGCCACGCGCATCCTCAAGAGGGCACGAGGACAGCTCGCGGAGCCCGTACCGAAGCGCATCGACAAGACTGCTGCGGAGCTGTCCGCCTGCAATCTGGGGCGCGTCGCCGACCTGGCCGACTCGCTGGCGGCATGGGTCGAGCACGAGCAGGCCACGCGCGGTGCGCGGCTTCGATCCGATCTACGTGCGGCCTGTGATGCTCGCGACATCCCGCTGGCCGTGCTGTCACGCGACCCGCTGGAGCTGTACCTGGCGCCGGTCACCGTCTCGATCGACGTGAGCGCAGACCGCGCGGACGTGTCCTTCGCCCGCATTCGTCTGTCCCGCAGTCGCGCGGATGGTGCGGCCATCGCCGCGGCGCGCGACGAGGCTGTCCAGCAGCTCGAGGGCGAGTCGTGGGCCCCGGAAGAGTTCTTCGATCAGCTGCGCCGGGCGTGGACCCGTGCCGGCCGGGGGGACTGGGTCGAGCTGGTGGATGTGTTGCCGGAGCTGGCGCTGATCAAGCAGTCGGCCGCGTTCCGCAAGGACCCCACGGCGAAGTGCTTCCAGCCCTATCCGCGCGTGCAGTTTGCCTACGACCTGTGGCGCCTGCGGCGGGACCGCTGCCTCGGCGCGAACGGCTGGCGGCTGACCCTGGGGTCGGCCACCGGCGGCAGCACTCGCGACAAGTCTCGCGTGCTGTGGCTCGAGGATGGCCGCGGCGGCGGCCAGTACCACCTGACCCTGCGCTTCGTCCGGGAGGGAACCCATGCCTGACACCACCCCCACCATCTCCGTCTCCCCCGCCACCGCGCGGCACATCCTGCAGCGCGTGGGCGAGGCCGGTCAGCCGCCCGAGTACGGCATCGAACACCTCAACGTGGGTACCGACTCGCTGCTACAGATCCTGGAGGACGAATACCTGGCGCCCATCGCCGAGCTGGGACGGGGATCGGCGTTCAAGCTGGTGCAGTCGTACTTTGGCGGCGGCAAGAGCCACTTCCAGCAATGTGTGCTCCAGCGCGCGTGGAAGCGGGGGCTGTGCGCGGCGACGGTGGACCTGTCTCCCCAGGAGTGCCCGTTCGACGATCCGCTGCTGATCTACCAGGCCGTGGCCCGGCAGCTGACCTGGCCACCCGTGGACCCCTCGGCGCCGCCCTCTCGCGGTGTGGAGCACACCCTGCGCATCGCCCTGGACGAGCGGCGGGAGGCCATGGGCGAGGAGGCTCTGCTGGACTGGCTGGATTCCGACTTCCGCCGATATCCGGTCGATGCACCCTCGTTCCGCGCGGCCGTGGTCGCGTTCGCGCGGGCCTACCTGGACGCGGACTACGACACCGAGGAGCTGGTCGCATCGTGGCTCCGCGGGGAGCCGATCGCGGGCAAGGAGATCGCGCACCTGGGGATCCGGGAGCCCGTCCGCAAGGACAACGGTTTCCGCATGTTGCGCAGCCTCTGCCAGGTCCTGCAGGCCCTGGGCGGCAAGGGGCTGCTGCTGTGCTTCGACGAGATGGATCGCAACCTCAGCCTGCCGCCGAGGCGGCGGCGCGCCGTGGCGGACAACCTGCGCGAGCTGATCGATCTGTGCGGCCGCGAGGCCCTGCCCGGGCTGCTGTGCCTGTACGCGGTGCCGCCCGAGTTCATGCGCCACGTGGTCACCGAGTATCCGGCGCTGCAGCAGCGGCTGCAGGGGCCCCGCAGCCTGTCGCGCCGCAGCCCCCAGTCCGCGGTGATCGACCTCGAGGAGCTCGATCTGTCCAACGAGGACGTGCTCATCGGTATCGGCGCGCGGCTGCTCGGGCTTTTCGAGGTCGCAAGGGACACGAGCCTCGACCACGACCTGCAGCAGCAGAACCTGAAGTCGCTGGCACGCGAGGTGCTGGACGGGTCGTTCGAGGTGGCGCACCGCCGGGCGTTCGTCAAGGCGGCGGTGGACCTGCTGTACGGCCAGGCCGGTGACGAGCATGCGGCCACGATCGAGGAGTTGCGGACGCTCGCAGGGCGCGCGGGCGAGGAGAGTCCGCTCACGGCGTCCACGGGCTTCGAGGAGTTCTGATCGTGACGATATCCCATCGAGTGGAGCACCCGGATCACGGAAAGGGCACGATCACCCGACTTCTGGACGGCGGTCGCCGGCTGGTCGTGCGGTTCGACGACTCGCTGGTGCCGAGGATTCTGAAGACGCGGGATCTGCTCCGGTCGGCGCGCAACCATACGAACGAGAATACCGCGCGCACGGCCCCGAAGAGCAAAGTCGAGCCGAGCAAGAAGACATCGCATGTCGCGCGTGAGAGCGAGCCCAACGCTGCCCCTCCCCTTCCCCCGCGGAAGGTCGCGGCCGAACCGGCGGCGATCGACGCGCGCCAGGCCCTCGAGGCGCTGAGGACCGGCGTCGTTCCGGGCACGGGGCTCGACCGCCTGAACGTCGGCAGGGCCGAGCAGTCGGCAGAGATCGACCGCCTCCTCGCCCAGCAGCAGGGCATCGCCGTGGTGTCCGGGGGCTACGGGAACGGCAAGACCCACTTCCTCGAGCAGACGGCCATCCGCGCCCTCGGGAGCAACTGGCTGGTGGCGCGGGCCACGTGCGATCCCGAGGAGGTGCCCCCCTCCAATCCGCTGCGGCTCTACGCCGCGCTGATCCGTGGGCTGACCTATCCCGACGGCAGCGGCCGCGGGTTGCAGCCGCTGCTGGAGAAGGTCGGCGACAGCGATCCACACCTGAACGGCGACCGCTGGCATCGCTGGCTCAGCCTGGCGCTGTTCGCGGTTCATCGGGCCGATCCGCGGCTCTCCGACGAGGTGCTGGAGTTCGTCTCGGGCTACCACCGCAGCGACTACCCCTCCCTCTACCGACAGCTCCGCGCGATGGGATACCGGGGCGAGTCGCCCCTCGCCCTGCCGGACTGGCGGACCTTCGGCCAGGTGATGGCGTACCTGCTCGGCGGGATCGCCGCGTGGGCGCAGGACGCGGGATACAGCGGCCTGCTGGTCCTGATGGACGAGGCCGAGTACGTGGATCGGCTCGACAGCACGTCGCGCGACATGGCCCGCAGGGTGTTGCGTTACCTGGCCATGGGCACCCTGCCGGCAACGGACCTGGGATTCGACCCGGACACCGTCGCCAGGGGAGGCCACCGGAGCCACCGGAGTATCCCGGCGCGCTACACGAACGACCAGCCGCTGGCCGTGATCGCCGCCTTTGCGCCGAACCCGTCCCTCGACGGGGTGCTGCGTGGGTTGTTCGCCGGAGAGGGCCACCAGATCGACCTGCCGCCCTTTGCCCGTTCCGAGCTCGGCGAGCTGGTCGACGCCGTGACGGACCTGGTCGCCGCGGCCCGGCCTGGTCCTCCCCCCGACGCCCACCTCCGCAAGGTCCTGCACGACGCCGTCGCGGACGCCTTCTCCTTTGGAGAGGTCGAGGATCCCCGCCAGGTCGCGAGGATGGCGGTGGAGTTCTGGGACATCCAGCGGCATCTCGGCGACCAGGCCGCGCTGGAAGCCCTGGGACGATGACCCCCCGCGACTACCGCGACGCCCTGGCGAGGACCTATGGCGCGCTCGTGGCCCACCACGGCTCCCCCAACGAGGTGCAGCTCGCCGCCGCTCCACCGCTGCTCGCCGGGAGCGACGTGGTGATCTGCTCGGCCACGGCTTCGGGCAAAACGGTCGCGTACGCCGCTCCCCTGGCCGAGCTGTATTGCCGCGGCGGCGCCGAACCGGCACGGGTGATCGTGGTCAGCCCGACGCGTGCGCTGGTCAACGACCTGGCCCGGCGGCTGGGGGAACGGCTCTCAGCCGTGGGCATCGAGGTCGGCCGCTGGACCGGGGATCACCACGACGGCGGTCGCCTGCACGGGATCACCGTGATGACGCCCGAGGGGCTCGACAGCCGGCTGTCCCGGGCTCCGGGCGACCTGGCCACGGTCCGTGCGCTGGTCCTCGACGAGCTACACGTGCTGGACGGCACGGCCCGGGGCGACCACCTGCGCATCCTGGTGCAGAGGCTCAGGCTCGAGCGCCGCCTTCCCAGCGGACCGACCGCCCTCGAAGATCGCGATGCCACGCCCCCGCTGCAGGTGGTGGCCGCGAGCGCGACCGTTCCAGACCCCGCGGGTATGGCCCGGCGATACCTGGCCGAGCCCGAGATCGTGGCTCCTGGTGGGCGCCGCGGTCTCCGGGCGAAGATCGTGCGCGGTCGGGACGTGCGCGTGGTCCGCGATACGCTGACGGAGCTGGCCCACGATGGCGCCCGCAAGGTCCTCGTGTTCTGCAACGCCCGCACCGAAGTCGAGCGGATGGCCCACGAGCTGAGCGGCCGCCCCCCCTTCGGCCACGCCGTGTTCGCGCACCACGGCAGCCTCGCCCGAACCGCCCGGCTCGACGCCGAGAAGCGGTTCCTCCTGGCCCCGGTCGCAGTCTGCTTTGCCACCTGCACCATGGAGCTCGGCATCGACATCGGCGATGTGGACCTGGTCGGTCTGACGGCCATTCCACCGAACGTGTCCTCCCTGCTACAGCGCACCGGGCGCGGCGGCCGTCGCACGCAGACCAACCACGTCGTGTGTTTTGCGGCGTCGCCCTTCGAGGAGAGCGTCTACCGCACGCTGCTGTCCGCCCAGAAGCTCGGACGATGGTACGCCGGCCCCGAGGGATTCCTGCCGGGTGTGCTGGTACAGCAAGCGATCTCGATCCTGCAGTCGCGGTCGTCATGCACCGTGGACGCTGCAGCCCTGCGACGCCGCCTGCCCGACGACCTGGCCGAGCTGTGGCCCAAGGACCGCCTCGACGCGGTGCTCGCCCAGGCGTGCGAGCCGGGCTGGCTCGATCGCGCCGCGACCCGCGACGGCCTGGGTATCTACCGCCTCGGCGGCCATGGCGAGCGCCGCTGGCACCGGGGCCAGCTCCACGCCAACATCCCCGACGTGTACGAGCTGCAGGTCACGGACGCGCTCACCGGCGACGAGATCGGCCGGATCGGCCACCCGGGCCGCAAGATCGCCCTGGGGGGCAAGGGCCGCGAGCAGCTGCGACGAGACGGCCGCCGCGTGGTGACCCGGGCACGCCGCGAGGACGCCCCCTCCCGGTTCAACCCGACCCTGCCCGCAGCGATGCCCTCGGCGCTGGCAACAGCCCTGCTGAAGGGGGCACGCATTCCCGTACCCGGCCGCGCGCGGATCGGCGAGTACGAGGTGTTGTTCCACGGACTGGGCACCGCCGGCAGCACTCTGCTGGCCGAGACGCTGAGCCGCGCCGGGGCGTTTCGGAATCCCGACTGCTCCCTCGTGTCGGTCGGGCGCCTGGCCCTGACCCTGGCGGGTAGTCTCCCGACGCAGAAGTGGCCCACCGAAGCCCACGTCACCGCGGCCCTGGACGCCATCCACGACGACCTGGCGAAGTTGCTGCAGATGGGCCCCTACCACGAGGTCCTACCCGTGGAAGAACGTCGCGCTTGTGTGGCGTTGCGGGGTGAGGAGGCGAGGGTTCGGGAGTTCGTTGCGGGTGGGATGCCGGAGATCGTGACGTGCGTGGACGATGCGGTGTGGTTGGGGGCGGCTGGGTGGTAGGGGTCTCGCGTCCGCCCTTGCTCCGATCCCCGCGAAGATCCCCCCTGTGGGATACGACTCCCCCTGTATGAGCACGACCGGAGAGCCGCCGGGAAACCACGGTGAAGGGTCGCTGCAGGGAGAGGACGCCGGACATGATCGATCTGGGGATGTTCGCCGGGTTGCTGTTCGTCGGGGCCTCGATCGGGCTGTCGAGCAAGGAACAGCCGCCCGAGGTCGAGAACCCGCCCGCCGAAGAGGCCGCGCTCGATGCGGCCGCCGGTATCGCGGGTTGGGAGGTCGGCACGAAGTACCGCGAAGTGGGACCTGCGGGCGACATCAACGGCGATGGGATCGACGACTGGTACGTCGCCGACGATTCCGAACGCGATGGGGACAGGTGGCTTGCCGGGATGGTCGCCGTGTACCCGGGCTCCCGGGAGGGGCCTCCCAGCATGCCCTTTGCGGTGGTTCGGGGCCGTGGCGGAGAAGAGCTGGGGTCCAGGGTTCATGCCTCCGGCGACGTGAACGGTGACGGATTCGACGATCTGGCGGTCGGTCTGGACCTCCTCGACGACATCTCGAAGGTTCGAATGTTCCACGGGGGTCCCGATGGCCTCACCCAGGCCGGGCTCGACTTCGCGGGGCCGACGTTCTTCGGCGCAGTGCTGGCCTCCGGCGACGTGAACGGTGACGGTTTCGATGACCTGGTGGTCGGTTCGCTGGGGGAGGACAAGGAGCGAGGTCGGGTGACGCTGTTCGCGGGGTCGGTGGAGGGTCTGGCCCGGACGCCGATCTGGGACTACCAGGGAGGCCCCCTGTCGCACACGGGGATCGCCGTGGCGGTGGGCGACACCAATGGCGACGGCTTCGACGACGTGTTCCTGGGCCTCGACCGTCGCCGCGCCGAGTCCGAGAAGAACCACGCGAGGGTCCAGGTCCATCTGGGAGCCGCGGGGGGGCCGTCAGCCACCCCGGATTGGATCGCCGACGGCGGCTGCGACGACTGGTACGCGGGTCAACTCGCTTCCGCAGATGTGAACGGGGATGGCTTCGACGAGGTCGTCGTGTCTTGCCGCGTCGAGTCCGAGCGGCCAGGCGGCCTGTACGTCCACCTCGGGTCCTCCAGGGGGCCACGAGACCAGGAGCCGTGGAACGTCCACACGCCGTGTGGTGGGATCGGATGCTGGGTCCTTCTCGCCACCCCAGGAGACGTCAACGGCGATGGCTTCGACGACCTGTTCGCCGGGCAGTACCCCTGGTACAGGGGGGCCGAGCTGACCGATGGGTGGCACCAGCTCTACCTCGGCGGCAGGTCTGGCCCCAGGCCCGCGCGATGGCGGCTGGAGGGCAGCGACAGGACGGAGTGCTCGATCGAGGGATTGGGGGACATCGACGGCGACGGATACGCGGACTTCGCGGTCCTGCCCCGTTACGACGCTCCAGGCCCGGTGCAGATCTGGAGGGGCGACAAGGAGGTCCCCACCCCGCGCGAGTGAGTTGGGGGTGTGTCAGGGGGTGGTGAGGGGTGAAGGTAAATAGCGCGTCGTCCACCGGCCCCATCGAGCCGCGCGAAGCTCGGATCAGATGGACTCGATCCCCGGATGGTCTTGCTGGGATTTCCTTCGTCCAGGCCCTCGCCGGGCCCTCTTCGCGCCAGGCCAGCCATACTGGTGGGTGAAGCGAGGATCCCGCCAGTCCCTGCCCTGATGGGTTGGGTAGCCCTCGTCCCTGACAGTCCAGTAGCCCCCGACGAACTCGGCGAAGACCTTCTCCCGGCGTGCGTCGTCGCGGTCGCTCACCCGTATGCTCACCGGAGCCGATCCCTCGCCAGGTTCGAGCCGGACCCACACGTAGGGCCCGAACGCCACGTCCCCCTCGCAGTTGAGCACGATCCAGGTCCGCGCAAGAGGCGGCTTTCGTGTGTCTTTGACCTCTGCCATTTCGATTCGTCCTCCCTGTCGTCCCGGCCGTTTTCAACCAAGCTGTATCGGCGGCCATTCCGGCGTAAACCACAGCTCGCCCATGCCATCGAGATCGCAGTCCAACCAATGTCCTTCCTCGCCGATCAGGAACGCAAGGCCGTCCTCGAACGACAGGGGGTCGAAGCGCTCGAACCAGACCATCTCCCCTTCTCCATCGATCTGGCCGTCTCGCATCCAGCCCTGGGTGGCCTCGGGCTTCAGCTGGAGATCGAACCACGCCGTCCAGCGACCCACGCTCAGCACGCCTTCAGAAATCCGGATTCCCTCCAACCGATTCCGCCGGGCGAACACGATGCTCGTGGGATCGACCAGTACGGTCCCTGGTTCATGGGTCACGACGGGATTGAACCACATCTGGGCAGACCTCTGGATCCGCTCGAGGTCGGCCGGACTGGGGTTGCCCCTGGCCAGCAGGGTGGCGAGCCACTCGGGCGGCTCTGACCGGGGATCCTCTTCCTCCGAAGCGTACCGCTCGCAGTACGCGACGAAACTCACCGTGATCGGGTCCATGCTGCCCCCTTTCCTATAGCCCCGACTCGTCGTCGTCCGTTCTCGGGACTCGCACGTACAGCGCGCCTCGGTGGCCGGGCAACATCCGATGCCGACAGACCAGCGTGTCCAGGAAAGCGCCCTCCACCGCAACGGCGGACTGCTGCTCGAGCTCGAAGTGCATCGTGGCGATCAGGGCATGCGACGCGGCCACGTCCAGGCCCCCGATCGGCCGGTCCACAGCGAACCCCCGTCCCTCGACGATCTGCTTGCACGCGTGCAGGACGCTTTCCAGCTCACGAGGGTCCCTGCTGCTGGAGGGCATCCCCAGGGCGTCCGAAGCCCTGTATTCGTCGATGCCCTTTTCGACCAACTTGTTCGCCTTGTGTCCGACGTACGCCTCGAACGCCGCCTGCTCCGCGCCGTCCCCTCCCGACTCCTCGTCGAGATCCTCCGAAGGGCGCCAGCTGAACAGCTCCCTGTGGAGTGTTCGCAGGAGCGCCCTCGGCTCGGTGTCCGGCGGTGACTCGACGACAACCTGCCGGACTCTCGCGACGAGAGCCGGATCGAAGTACAGCTTCCACGGGACGTTGGGCTGCACCCAGACCCAACGATCGAAGTAGCTGTTCTCGACCGGCGTACTCACGTGGATCTCGGGTAGCGTGATCCCCTCGTCCCCCCATGGCCCGGCGAGCACCTCGGCCTGAACGTTGACCATGCCGTCCTCCACGTACGCACCAGTGATGCGCACGTGCATGACGAGGTGCTCCTTGTACACGGCTTCACGGCCAACGTATGCCTCGAGGTTGGCCTCGATTTCGCCGCGGTCCCAGGATCCTGCGTTTGTGTTCATGGATGTCCCTTCTCCAGATAACCTCACCACCATAGCGCGCGCACTGGACAGCGGTTGTCCCACCGAGCCGCACGACGAGTCTACACGTGTAAGTTGTCTCCTCCCACACATCGCGCTACCCGTCGAGCGGCCGATACCCCTAGGATGTTCCCGTGACCCTCTGGGATAAGCTCCTCAACCGTGGCGAAGCCGTCGTCAACGAATTTGGCGGCACAGCGGACCAGTTCGCAGGAGGTATTCGGCAGGGGCTACAGTTGTCGAAGGCGCGGGAGACGGCATTCGACCTCATCCAGGCCTACACGCAGCTAGAATCGCCCCACGAGCACACCCCAGCACAGGCTGAAAGCCTCGCGGCTCTCTATAAAGAAATCTCGCTGGCGGCCACCTCGTTCCACAGCTTTCCGGGCGGAATCTCCGAGAGCCCGCCGACAACCCGTTGGGCCAATGCCCCATCTCACGTGCAGACCTCAGTCGGGGCCTTCGTCGAGGGGCTCCGCAGAAGGCCAGAGCTCAGAGAGGGACTACACCTCCTCGCAGCCTCCTCATCTCAGGTGGCCCCGAAGGCACAGCAACTCGAACTCCATCTCGAGAAGTTAGCTCGTATTCAGCACCACTCGAACACCGGCGTCGAGCAGCGCGTGGAACGCCGCAACTCACTACGTAGAGCCTTCATTGAGCAAATCGAGGAGTCAGATTACGCAGAACTCGATGGGTCGAGCCTCCTGCGGGAGGTCGGGGGCGTCATCAGCCTTGACCGCGCTGCGGTGCACGCCGCATATGACGTCCAACACCTACAGGAGCAGATCAGACGACACCCACGCTCTGCCCTGCCCTACATCGAGCTGGCTGAGGCCCATCAAGCCATGGCTCGTGCCGAAGCCGTGCGCGCCGGCATCCGAGGGGTCATTTCGCCATGGTCATTGCTCACTCGCGGTGCCGTAGAGGTCCACCGGAAGTGGCGGGACCTGCCACGACAGGAGATCCAGCTAGCCCGCCACGCAGTCGTACTCGCCGCCGCCCGGCTCCGCACTGAGCCCCGGCACATCGATGCACTGGTGGCTGCCGGTCGCGCCCACCTTCTGCTCGGAGATGCCCGCAAATCGGCTCAGCTGCTCAAGGCCGCGCTGGTCCTCAAACCTCAGAATCGGGTTCTCTACTTTCACCTGACCCGCACCTACGCCGTGGCCGAACAGCCGAAGACCGCGCTGAAGTACGCCGTGATGGGATCGAAGCTGGGTTGTCCAAGATGCCTGGCGCTACTCGATGATTCGCTTCGCGGAATGAAGACAGCGGATGCTCGTGCGCCAGGCTTCGCAGCCGACGTTCGCGACAGAAGGATGCGAGAAGAGCAAAAAGAGACCGAGGCGGTTCCAGCAAGGGGCATCCTCGACCAGGTCATGGAGGAGAAGAGACGATCTCTGCGAGCTGTGGCCCTGCGGGCCGAACGGTTCCTCGACGAATGGGGGGGCGCCGCTCGTGATCGATGACCTGATCGACATTCTCGAAGCCCTCCAGCTCGAGGAGGAGGCGGACGGCGGCCTGGACTGGCTCGTCGACGCCGATGGCCTGGATACGCCAGGACAGCTCACCGAGACGGAGCTGGACGGCATCACCGCAGCCGTCGCTCGGTCCACCGGGGCCATCCAGGATGCTGCCGATCTGGGTTCTGTCGCCACCTACATCCAGTCCTTCGACGCCGACCCTGGCGCCCTGCAAGGGCTGTTGAACAACATCAAGGGCATCCACGGCGAAATGGAGGTCTGCGAACGCCTCAACGCATCGGACGATGGCCTGGTGTACTGCCTCGCCGACTCGATCAACGAACCAGACGTGGACATCTACGGAAAGGACCCCGCCGGAGAGGTCGTTCGCCGTGTCCAGGTCAAGATCACGGACAACCCCGGCTACATCCGCGAGTGCCTGTCCGAGCTGCCGGCGGACGTGGATCTCGTGTCGGGGACGGAGATGTCGTCACTTTTCGGCGACGACGTGCAGGACGTAGGACTCGACGCGGCAGAGATCGGCCAGGACGCGCGATGGGCCATCGAGAAGCTCAGAACGCCAGATCCTGTCCTGGATCAGCTGTCGATGCACGAGGGGTTCGCCCGGTACGTGGCTGCCCACGGTCTTCGGTTCTAGTTTGAAGCCCTGCCCTGGCCGTCACTTTCGTCCGAGGGGAGCATCGCAACGATGCTCCGTTCGAGCTCGGAGAAACGCACGACGGTCCGCGCGACCGAGTCCCTGTGTTCCTGCCGGGTCGTCATCTCCAGCTCGCTCTGGGCGATGGACTGTTCGAACTGCTGCCGGATCGCCGTGTACTGGTTCTTGATGAAATCGACCTGATCGTGCCGCATCCGCTGAAGCGAGACGGCCATCTGTTCCACGCACCCCTTGCGAGCGTTCACGACCAGCTCCTGCACCGACTGGCGTGCAAGGGCGAGCGACCGCACCTTCTCTTCCTGGAACTTCTTCTTGTCCACGACCCCGACGCCTGCCAACAGACCGAGAGCGACTCCCACCAGAGGCAAGACAGGGCCGCTGATGGCAACTGAAGCGAGCGTTATGAGTCCACCGATCCCACCGAGTACGACGCCGCCGACAACAGAGCCGACGGCATGCTCGCCGAAGGACTGGTACCCGCCACCAACGGGGCCGACGATCAATTCCACATCGTCCAGCCCAATCCCCAGGTCCGCGCTCAGCTCGGATCCTGCGTGATCGTCGAGATCCGCGAAGAACCTCTGTCTGCGTTTCTCGATCTCGAGGCTCAACTCGAGCACCAGGCGGTTTGCGGCGTTGAGGGTGCGATCGATCTGTCCACGCATCGCCACCTCGACCTCGGCCTGGATCTGTACACCCCATTGATCCGGGGACGCCGACTCGATGATGTTCTGCACGCGTGTCTGCAGCTTCTGCTCGAAGCTCGGGGAGAACGCCTCCTCGATGAGGCTCTCTGACCGGGAAGTCGCTTCCACGAAACGATCTTCGACCCAGCCGACCAGCGCCTCTTTTTCGGCGAGGTCGGCGACGATGGCCTGATATCGCTCACGCAACTCTGCCGAGCTTCGCGTCAGATTGGTCTCCTCGAGCTGGAGCCTCTGATGATGCACACGCGACACGGCGTGAACTCGGTTCAGAACGTGTTCGACGAACTGCGCCGATCGGCTCTCGGAGGTGATGAACTCCTCCAGGTGCCCTTCGAGGGCCGGCAACCCGCTCTCCTCGTACAGGGCTCGCCAGTCGGTCGCCATCGATGTACGCAGCTTGGGATCCTTCTTCCGCACGGCGTCGATGTTGGAACCGTTGCGCTGCCCTTCCTTCGCGGCCATCGCGTAGTACGCCGAGACGGGGAAGATGTGGGGGTCCTTCACGTACTCGCGCACCTTCTCGCGTAGATCTCCGACGACCCGCTGGACCTCCTCCTCGGACCGTCCGTCCACCATGTTCACGACGAAGCAGACGTTTCGGATGTTGTGCTGGGCGATCTTGCGCAGGAAGGTAATCTCCGACAGCTGACCAGCCTGCGAGCAGTTCATCAGGAACATGATCACATCGGCGCGCGGGACGTACTGGTAGGTCACGTCAGCCCGGACCTGATTCAGATCCTCGACTCCCGGGGTATCTACGAGAACTGCCCCCTGTTTGAGCAGCGGGTTGGGGGCGTAGAGCACCACCCCATGCGTGATCGATTAGGCAACGTATCTTAGCCCCGACTTCCTCTGCGTGCCCTC
>CAZLEO010000082.1:0-30086 GCA_964558555.1 uncultured Rickettsiales bacterium
GGCCTCATCCGGCGGGCCGAGGTACAGCGCAAGACGATGCGGCACCGTGGTAGGCGCCCGTCGACCGAGGAGCCCATCTCGCGCCTGTACGTGTGGGCAATCTCCCGCATCGCACGCAACATGTTCGACTGCCTGCGCGCGCTCGCAACCCTCGACGACGCGGGCATCGAGATCGTATCGCTGACCGAACAGGACACGGGCGACGCCTCGATGCGCAAGTTGATCCGGCCCATCCTGGCGTGGCTGGCCGAGCGGTACTCCGAGGAGTTGTCCGCGAACGTGCAGCGCGGGATGCGCTCGCAGGCCGAGAAGGGGCGATGGGTCTACGGCCGTCCGCCGTGGGGGTACGAGGTCCAGGACGGCGGGCTCGTGGTCACCGACAGGACTCGCCCGCGGCTCGATGCAGTCCAGCGTGTGTTCCGGATGGCCGACGAGGATGGGGACGGGGCCTCGCGCATCGCGGCACGCCTGACGCGGGAGGCCGTATCACCGCCGACCCGCCGTGACCTCCCCCGGAAGGTGGCTCCTGGCGCCTGGCGGGCCAAGCACGTGGCCTCAATCCTGACGAACGCCACGTACACCGGGCACCTGGTCCATGACGGCGAGGTCGTCGCCCGAGACACCCACGAGGCCGCCGTCGACGAGGAGACCTTCGCCCGGATCCAGGCCCGGCGCACCTTGCGCGACCGCAACCGCAAGGCAGGAAAAGGCAACGGTGCGAATCCGATCCGTCTCGGCGATCGCGGCCTGCTGACTCCCTGGTTGCGGTGCGGGACCTGCGGCGGTCGGATCTGCGTCGCCACGGGCGGAAGCCTGAAGAAGCGAACGTACCTCTACTACTGCGCCACGCGCCAGGACAACCCTGCCGCCTGTGCCGGGATCTCGATACGGGTGGAGAAGCTGGACCGTCTCGTGCTCGACGCCATCGAGCAGCAGATCCTCGCCCCGGATAACGTGCGGCTGCTGATCCAGGACGCCATTGACCAGCTCGCTGCCGCTCCTATCGACCACGCCGCGGCCGAGCGCGAGCGGCTCACGGATCTCGTGGCCGACCTGGACGGGAAGATCCGCCGGACCTCGGCCCAGGTGAGCGGTGGCCTGATCGAGGAGGACGACGCCAGGGCGATCAACGCGCCGCTGATCGAGCAGCGGGAGTACGCCCGGCTACAGCTCGCCGCTCTGCCGTCTGCTCAGCCGCCCCCCGCGTTCGACGAGGTCGACCCCGACGCCTACCGCGCAGCCATCCTCGAAGCCTGGCACGACCGCCCGCTCCTGGAACGGCGCGAAGCCCTCGATCGTGTCCTGGACGAAGTCCGCCTCTCACCCGGCGGCGTTCACATCACCTACGGACTGGCCGGTTATCACGGCCATGACCCATACGGCCCACCGAAGGCGCCGATGTCCGATGGGCTCCCGTCCGGATCAGTCCGCGTGGGATCCCCCGCATCCACCAGCGAGGACCAGGTGGCCAGGTGGAGGTCGAGGTCGAACACGTCGTCCGTGACCGCCTGGAGGAACTCGGGAGGGGCTTCGATGTTGCCGTCCGCACCCGCCGGGTTCGACTGGGTGTCGATGTCCGTGGGGGTGTTGCCCCAGACGTCGCAGTGGGTGAACGACGCATTCTGGTAGTTGTCCAGGGACAGCCCGCCGCCATGGACGGCCGCGAGGTTGGCGACGACCACCGTGTTGACCATCTGCAGGCGTTCGGGCCAGTACACGTCCAGGCCGCCCCCGTGATGAGCGGCGGTGTTTGCGGCCACCACGCTGGATTCGAGGACCACGTCCGCGTCGTTGATGGCGAGACCACCGCCGTTGTAGCCGGTCTGGTTCCCCACGATGACGGCGTGCGTCAATTCGAGCAGGGACTCGTCGCGGACGTCGAAACCCGCGCCGTTGTTGCCGCTGCGGTTGCCGGCGACGACGAGGTGGGACGCGCGCACGACCGAGCCATCGACGAAGAGCCCGCCGCCGGCTCCGTGGTCCACCGGATCACCCGCCAGGTTGTCCGTGAACGAGGCGCCGTCGATGAGGATCTCGGAACAGAGCAAGAAATGGGCGCCGGCTCCTGTGAGCGCCTCGTTGTCCTCGACCCGGATGTCTTCGAGCACGATGGAAGACTCCGCGGCCCTCAGGCCGCCGCCGTTCTCGCCGAACGCGCTGTTCCCGACGATGGTCACGCGCGACAGGCTGGCCCCGGACCTCCACGCGAAGATCCCACCGCCCCCCGGTTCGACCATGTTCTCGTCCATGTTGATCGGACCGCCGTCGCCGCCGGTGAGCTCGTTGTCCAGGACCTGGATGTCCACGAGGGTGGCCATCGAGTTGTTCAGGAGTATTCCGCCACCGACGACTCCGGCGGCGTTGCCGGTGACCACCAGCCGCGACAGGGTCGGATCGCAGAACTCCACCCGCACACCGCCGCCCGAGATCCGGTCGTAGCCGCCGGTGATCGTGAATCCCTCCAAGATGGTGTCCGGGCCTTCCCATCGGTGGATGCTGACGGTCGATCCCTGTCCCGAACCATCGATGGTGGTGACCGCGGGGCCGGCCACCGCAAGCAGGTGGGCGTCCACGCCGAGGAAGTCGACACACTCGTTGTACGTCCCCGGTTCGACGCAGATCACCTCGCCATCTTGCGCAGCAGAGAAGGCATCCGCCAGGGTCGGCTGATCGCCGGGTACACGCATCGAGCACGTGACACAGCCCTCGTCGATGGCTCCATCACAGTCGTTGTCCACCGAGTCGCAGAGCTCGGCGGCCTGAGGTCCGAGGAACAGATCCGTGTCGTCGCAATCCCCGTCACATGTGGAGGCTCCGTCTCCGTCCGCGTCCATCGCATCCAGTCCGGGATCCGTGTCGTCGCAATCTCCGTCGCACACCGAGAACCCGTCCCCATCCCCGTCCGCGGTCTCGTCCGTGGCGGCGTCGCAGTCGTCGTCCACACCGTTGCAGACCTCGGGCGCTCCCGGGCGCACCGACCAGTCCCCGTCGTCACAATCGCCGGCGCACACCAACCATCCGTCCGCGTCCACGTCCACGTCGTCCGCGGGCACGGCGCCGTCGCAGTTGTCGTCCAGGCCGTTACAGGCCTCGATCGCGCCGGGGTGGATCGTAGGGGACGTGTCGTCGCAGTCGCCCTCGCAGGTGCTGACGCCGTCGCCGTCCTCGTCGAGCAGGTTCAGCGAGAAGTTACCGTCGTCGCAGTCCTCGTCTCCGGTGTCTGGCAGGCCATCTGCGCCGCAGGTGGTCGCCCCGTCGAAGTCCAGGTCGTAGGGCTCGTCGATCTGCAGATCGCAGTCGTTGTCCACGCCGTCGCAGACCTCGATCGCGAGGTAGTTCACATCGGGATCGGTGTCGTCGCAGTCCCCCTCGGCCTCGGTGAACCCATCACCGTCCGCGTCGGCGGCGGAGGTGTCGTCGTCACCCCCTGGTGGATCGTCTTCGGCGCAGCCCGGCGGAGCACAGAGCAGGGCGAGAGCCGCAATGGACGTGATGGCGTGGTGTTTCACGAGTCCCCTCCTGGGTACCAGCGTACACCGTACGAAGAGCGTCGGGCGAGAGATCAGGAGCGGGTGCGGGAGCAGGCGGGTCTAGATGATCGTCCCGTCCGGGATCAACGCCCCCTTCTCGATCACGACCACCCCGTCGCGGATGGCGTACTGACCCTCGACCTCGCTGTCCTCGGCGCCGCGGTGGTCGCGGATGACCACGCCGTTGCCGATGCGGGCGTTCTTGTCGATGATGGCGCGCTCGATGAGGCAGCCGGCGCCGATGCCCATGTCGGGGATGCCGTTGCGCTTGTTGGCGGCCTTGTCGTCGAGGGTCTCGTACCAGTCGGCGCCCATGGTGACGGACTGGTGGATGGTGACGTCGGGGGCGATGACGGATCGCAGGCCGATGACGGAGTTGCGGATCTCGGACCGCTCGATCAGGCAGCCGTCGGCGAGCATGGACCGCTGGATGGAGCAACCGTCGGCGCGGGTGGAGGGCAGGAACCGCGGACGGGTGAAGATGGGGTTGCGCTCGTCGTAGAAGTTGAAGCGCGGGACCGGGACGGTGAGCTCGAGGTTGGCGTCGTAGAACGCCTCGATGGTCCCGATGTCGGCCCAGTAGCCGTCGAAGGAGTAGGCCCAGACGGGCCGGTCGGCGATGGCCCTGGGGATGATCTCGCGGCCGAAGTCCTGATCGTCGGAGTCCTCGAGCATCTCGCGGAGCACCGACGCCTTGAACAGGTAGATGCCCATGGAGGCGAGGTAGGGCTCGGCGCCATCGCGGCTGGCGAGGTCGGGTAGCTCGCCGGCGCTTGGCTTCTCGTGGAACAGGGTGATGCGCCCCTTGACGTCGGTCTTGAGGATACCCATGCGGGTGGCCTCGTTCTCGGGCACGGGCTGCACGGCGATGGTCACGTCCGCGCCCTTCTCGCGGTGCAGGGCGATGTAGGGCCGGTAGTCCATCTTGTAGAGGTGATCACCGGACAGGATCAGCACATCCTCGACGCCGGGCTGGACGAATCGGCGCAGCTGCTTGCGCACCGCGTCGGCGGTGCCCTGGTACCAGTCCATACCCCGGGCGGTCTGCTGGGCGGCGAGGATGTACACCGATCCGCCGCTGAACATGTCGAACTTGTAGGTCTGGGCGATGTGCCGGTGCAGGGACGTGGACAGGAACTGGGTCAACACGTGGATGCGCCGGATGCCCGAGTTCAGGCAGTTGCTGATGGGGATGTCGATGAGCCGGTACTTGCTGGCGATGGGCACCGCGGGTTTGGCGCGCTCGCGCGTCAGCGGGTACAGGCGCGTACCCTGGCCGCCACCGAGAATGATTCCCATGACGTCGGACTGGATCATGTCTGTTCCCCTGGGGTCTGCATGTTCAGCCCCGCAAGGGTATCATTCCGGCTCGTCCATGCATGGAGTTCGCCCATGAGAGTGCTCTTCGTCTCCTCGGAGGTGTTCCCCCTGGCCAAGACCGGCGGCCTCGCCGACGTGTGCGGCGCCCTGCCCGGCGGGCTGCTGGATCAGGGCATCGACGTGCGCGTGCTGATGCCCGGTTACCCCGGCGCCATGGACGCGACCGAGACCACCGGCGACGTCCTCGACCTGGGCGATCCCCTCGGGGCCGGCGCGACCCGGCTCGTGGAGGGGCGGCTGCCCGGGACCGAGGTCCCCCTGTGGCTGGTGGACTGCCCCACCCTGTACGACCGGGACGGCAGCCTGTACGGCGACGCCGACGGCGTGGACTGGCCCGACAACCACCTGCGGTTCGGCCTGCTGGGCCGCGTGGCCGCGCTGCTGTCCATCGCCGGCCCGTTCACCGACTGGAATCCCGACGTGGTCCACGCCCACGACTGGCAGGCCGGGACCGCCGCCGCCCACCTGGCCCTGTGGGGCAGGTCCGAGGCGCGGACGATCTTCACCATCCACAACCTCGAGTACGCCGGCATGTTCGGCCACGACGTGCTCGGCCCGCTGGGGCTGCCCGACAGCATCTTCGCCGTGGACGGCGTCGAGTTCTACGGCGGCGTGTCCTTCCTCAAGTCCGGGCTCTACTACAGCGACCGCATCACCACCGTCAGCCCCACCTACGCCGAGGAGATCCAGGGGCCCCTCGCCGGCCGTGGCCTGCACGGGCTGCTCGCCGCGCGGGCCGGTCAGCTCACCGGCATCCTCAACGGCATCGACACCGAGGTCTGGAACCCATCCACCGACGAGCACCTGCCCGTGCGGTACTCCGCCTCGGACACCCGCGGCAAGGCCGAGAACAAGCGCCGCCTGCGCGCCGAGGTGGGCCTCGACGACGAGGACGGCCCCCTCATCGGCGTGGTCAGCCGCCTGTCGTCCCACAAGGGGCTGGACCTGGTTCTGGACTCGGTCACCGAGATCGTCGGCGCGGGCGCCCAGCTCGTGTTGCTCGGTTCGGGAGACGCGGACCTCCAGCAGGGTTTCCTGGGCGCCGCGCGGCGCTGGCCCGGCCGCGTGGCCGTGAAGATCGGCTTCGACGAGGGCCTCGCCCATCGGATCCAGGCGGGCTCCGACCTGATGCTGGTCCCCTCCCGATCGGAGCCCTGCGGGCTGACTCAGATGATCGCCCAGCGCTACGGCACGCTGCCGGTGGTGCGACACACGGGCGGCCTGGCGGACTCGGTCGAGGACGTCGTGTCGGCGGAGCGGGGCACGGGGTTCGTGTTCCACGATCCGGACGCGCCGCACCTCATGCGCGCCGTCCACCGCGCCCTGCGGACCTACCGCGATCCCGAGACCTGGGACGCGCTACAGCAGCGGGTGATGGGGCTCGAGCTGGGGTGGGCGAGGGCTGCGAAGGAGTATGCCGCGCTGTACGGGGAACTCGTCGGCAGCTAGCCCGACGGTCGACCGATCCCCATCGCCACCCCCATCCCGATCCACGTCTGCCACTGGGTGGTCATGTCGAGGCCGACCATCAACAACGCGATCATGATCAGCCAGCCGCACGCCGCCGGGGCGAGGGCGGGGGCGTCTCGACGCAGCAGCGGCAGGGCCGTGAGGACCAGCGCGGCGATCAGCAGGATCGGTCCGAGCGCGCCGACCTCGGCGGCGAGCCCGATGTAGTCGCTGTGGGGGGTGCGGCCCGGCTTCGACCGCAGGGGTGGGTCACTGCTCGTGCGAATGGCCTCGAAGTGCTCCGGGAAGCGGGACAGGCCCACGCCACGCAGCGGGTGTTCCGAGAAGACCTGCGCGCCGACGCGCCAGATGACGGTGCGGCCGCTGGTGGCCTCGTACGCCGAGTCGAGGGTGTGGGTCGCGCGGTAGCGCATGCCCGGATCCCACAGGCCGGCGACGGCCGTGAGGGCGGCGAGGACCACCATGGTGGCGACGAACCCGGCGGCGAGGGGCATTCGGCGGCGGACGCCGGCGCCGGCGAGCGCGAAGGCGATCACACCGAGGACCAGGGCGAGGGCCGCGAGGCGAGAGTTGAGCACCAGGACCGCGAGGATCAGGGGTAGTCCCATCGCTGCGAGGGCGAGGCGCCACCGCCGGCCGAGCTCCTCGGAGCCGACCACGAACAGGGCGAGGACTCCCGTGGCGAAGAACGTCGCGAGCAGGGTCGTCTGGGGATCCACGGCCCACTCGAACCGCGAGGGCTCCATCGACCGGGCGGCGACGGCGAAGGGGAGGTAGTCGCCGAGCATCATCAACGCGGTCATCAGCGCCGAGGCACCGACGACGAGGCACAGGCGGACCGCGCCGCGGCTGGTGGAGGCGACGTCCGCGACGATCACGGCGAGGAGGACGTACTGCGCGAGCCCGGCGACGGCGAGGCCGGACGGGGCGTCCACGTCGGGCAGGATGGACGTGGCGGCGAGGACCACCAGGGCGAACAGGGGGATCACCCCGCGCCCCACGCGGGGGAGGCGGGCCTCGCGAGCCCACAGGACAAGGGCGCCGAGGGCGACGGCGGCGCCGAGCAGGCGGGTGGCGGAGAGGCCTTCGCCGGTCAGGAGCAGGGTGCCGCGGATGGGCGCGGTGAGGATCACCAGGTACAGACCCGCTCGGGGGCGGACCACCGCGGCGATCAGTACGGCGGCGAACGCCAGGACGGCGGGGCCCACGGCGGCGCCGGACTTCCAGCCCACCAGGGCGACCAGCGACAGCCCGGCCATGATCCCGGTCCAGCCGAGATCGGGCATCTGGAGGATGTCGCGGGCCCGGCTCAAGGCGGGTCCTCGGCCGCGACCGCGGCGGCGGCCAGCTCCTCGAGGTGGTCCTTGACGCGGTTGACCTGGCGGAAGCGCTTGCCGTCGCGGTCGGTGCCCAGGAAGACCATGGTCATGCGCTGGCCGGTGGCGGCGTCGGCGACCACCACGAGGCAGTAGCCGGAGAGCCGGGTGTACCCCGTCTTGGCGACAAGCACGGTCCAGAACGGGTCCCAGAGGATGCGGTTGGTCGCGCCCGACCTGATGGGATCGTCCCCCTCCACCACCGGCTCGGCCACGGCCTCGCGCGTGCCGCAGGCCTCGAGGATCTCCGGATAGTCCAGCGCGGCCTCGGCCATGACCGCCACGTCCGCGGCCGTGGAGCTGTTGCGGTCGGCCAGGCCCGTGACGTTGCCGAACTGGCTCTCGATCATGCCCAGCGCCTCGGCCTTGAGGTTCATCTCCTCGTGGAACACCCCCAGGGGGAGGCCACATTCCTCCGCCACGGTGGTGGCCGCGATGTTGTCCGACGCCACCAGTGCGAACCGGAGCATGTCGCCGAGGGTGACCGTTCGTCCCACCTCCCACGGCGTCTTCCAGCCGAACGGATGCAGCATGTGCACCGGACCCAGGGTCACGACCTTGCCGAGATCCGGCTCCTGGTCCAGGGCGACCATGGCCGTCATCAGCTTGGTGACGGAGGCGATGGGCCGGGGGAGATCGGATCGGTGCTCGAAATACACCTCGTGGGTGTCCGTGTCGCGGACGAGCATGTACGGGGCGGTGGGAGGCCTCCCCGCCAGGGCCGGGAGCGCGACGATCGCGCAGGCGGCGAGGATCGGGATCGGGACGAACCGCCGGATCAACGCGACCGCCCCTCCCCGGTTATCGGTGGCTCTCGAGGTACTTGAAGTACTCGGTGTCCGTGTCGAGGATCACCGTGTCGGTGGGCTTGAACGTCTCCTCGTAGGACTCCAGCGAGTTCAGGAAGGAGTAGAACTCCGCGTCGCGGGAGTAGGCGTCGGCGTAGATACGCGTGGCCTCGGCGTCCGCCTTGCCGCGGATCTCCTCGGCGTCTCGGTAGGCCTCGGAGGTGATGCGCTTGAGCTCCTGTTCGCGCTTGCCGGCGATCTCCTCGGCGGCCTCGCGGCCCTGGGAGCGGTAGAGCTCGGCGATGCGCTGGCGTTCGGAGATCATGCGCTCGTAGACCTTCTGGCGGACCTGGTCCACGTAGTTGATCTTCTTGATCTGCACGTCGAGCAGCTCGATGCCGTACTTCTCCAGGGTCTGGGGCGCGGCCTTCTCCTGGATCATGGCGGCGAGCGCGCGGCGGCCGACCGCCACGTTCTCGTCCTCGGTCTCCTCGCCGTAACCCTCGCTGTCGAGCACCATCTTGCGGTTGGAGTCGCGCACCACCTCGATGAGCAGGTGGCCGGAGACGAAGTCGCGGGTGGCGCCGTCGATGATGTCGTCGAGGCGGGCCTGGGCGCCGCGCTCGTTCTGAACGGACTCGAAGTACAGCAGCGGATCGGCGACCCGCCAGCGGGCGAAGGTGTCCACGTAGATGTACTTCTTGTCCAGGGTGGGGATCTCGGACGGGTAGCCGTCCCACTCGAGCACCCACTTGGGGATGCGCTCGACCTTCCACATGACCGGGCCCTTGAGGTGGATGCCCGGGTCGGGCACCTGCTTCACGGCCTTGCCCGCGAAGGTGATGATCACGCTCTCGCGCTCGTCCACGGTGTACAGGACGCTCTTGGCGCAGATGGCGACGATCACGACGGCGAAGACGATGGCGACGGGCTTGGTGACGTTCATCGTGCGCCTCCCTTCTTCGCCGCTGCAGCGCCGCCGACGTCCATCATCGGCAGCAGGTTCTCGATCTCCTTGTCGACGATGACCTTGTTCTGCACGCGGGGCAGCACCGCGCCCATGGTCTCGAGGTACAGGCGCCGGCGGGTCACCTCGGGCGCGCGCCGGTACTCCTCGTACACGGCCTCGAAGCGCTTGGCGTCACCCTCGGACCGGTTGACGCGGTCCATGGCGTACCCCTCGGCCTCGGCCACCGCGCGCTTGGCCTTTCCCTGGGCCTCGGGGATGGCCTTGTTGTAGGCCTCCCAGGCCTCGTTGGTCATGCGCTCCTGCTCCTGCTTGGCCTCGTTGACCTCGTTGAAGGAGTCCTTGACCGGGCCCGGCGGGTTCACGTCCTGGAGCTGGACGGTGACCACCTGCACGCCGGTCTCGTAGAAGTCGAGCATCTCCTGCAGGTCCTGCTGCACGACCACGGCGATCTCGGAGCGCCCCTCGGTGATGACCTCGTTGACCGACCGGTCGCCGACGATGCGCGTGGTCACGGCGACGGACAGGTCGCGGAACGTGTCCTCGACGTTGCGCACGTGGAACACGTACAGCTCCGGGTCCTTGATCTTGTACTGCACCACCCACTGCACGTCGGCGATGTTCAGGTCGCCGGTGAGCATCAGCGACTCGAGGCTGTAGTCGCCCTGGCTGTACTCGGTCTTGACGCCTGCGGACACGGTGCGAAAGCCGAACTCCTCCTTGATCACCCGCTCCACGGGCACGCGCGTGATCTTTTCTATCCCGAAGGGGACGCGCATGTGCAGGCCGGGCTCGGCGGTGCGGACGTACTCGCCGAACCGCTGGACCAGGGCCACCGAATCCTGCGGCACGGTGTAGAAGCACGTGAGCAGGCCGTACACCGCCACCAGCAGCAGGAACGGAATGTACAGATAGAACGGCTTGAGCTTGAGGTTGCCCAGGTTGCCCAGGTTGCCGCCGCCGCCGCCGCCGCCGCCCGTCTTCAGGACGCGCGCGTGGACCGGGCCGCCGCGGCCGTTTCCTCCAGAACCGTCGACCATGATCTCCTCCAGCGATCCGTCCGATCGGACGGAATCATGCGGACCCTAGCACGAAACGAACGTCGTGCTGTTACAATCCCCGCCGTCGACGGAGGAGCCCGATGATCAGCGATGCCGCGAAGCAGGTCAGCCAGGACCTGATGAAGTACATCGAAGCCAGCCCCACGGCCGCCCACGCAACGGTCGTCGCGGCCCAGCGACTGGACGCCGCAGGGTTCGCGCGGGTCGAGGAGGGCGACGCCTGGGACCTGAACCCCGGCGATCGTTTCTACGTGGTCCGCGGCCACACCTCGCTCATCGCCGGCCAGGTGGGTACGGCTCCGCCGGCCGAGGCCGGGTTCCGGCTGATCGGCGCCCACACGGACTCGCCGGGCTTCCGCGTCAAGATGCACAACCCCATCCGCCGCGAGGGTTTCGTCCAGCTGGGCGTGGAGATCTACGGCGGCCCGATCCTGGCGTCGTGGGCCGACCGCGAGCTGGGCATCGCCGGACGCTTGCTGGTCAAGGCCGAGGATGGCTCCCTCGAGTCCGTGCTCGTGCGCCTCGACCGGCCCGTCGCGCGCATCCCGCTGCTGGCGATCCACCTCAACCGCGAGGTCAACGACAAGGGCCTCAAGCTCGACGCCCAGCGTCACCTGCCCCCGGTCATCGGCCTCGACGGCGGCGACGCGGTGCTGACCGAGCAGCTCGCCGAGGCGGCCGGCGTCAACGCCGCGGACATCACCGACATGTGGCTGGAGCTGTTCGACCTGCAGTCGCCGACCCTCGGCGGCCTGGAAGAGGAGTTCGTCTTCACGCCGAAGATCGACAACCTCGCCGGCTGCCACGCGGGCCTCGAGGCGCTGCTGGCCGCGGACGAGCCCGCACCCTTCGGCAAGCTCGTCGCCCTGTTCCACAGCGAAGAGGTCGGTTCGGCCACCCCCGAGGGCGCCGGCTCCACCCTGCTGGGTACGGTCATGGAGCGGCTCTGCCTCGGCGGCGCGCAGCCCCGGGAGGACTACCTGCGGGCCCTGTCGCGCACGGTCCTCGCCTCCGTGGACGGCGCCCACGCCGTGCACCCGAGCTACGCCGACAAGCACGAGCCCGAGCACAAGCCCGCCCTCAACGGCGGGCCGGTGGTCAAGATCAACGCCAAGGAGCGTTACGCCACCACCCTGGACATGCGGGGTCACATGGCCGCCTGCGCCGATCGCGCCGGCGTGCCGCTGCAGCACTACATCCACCGCACGGACCTGCCGTGCGGGTCCACCATCGGGCCGATCTCTGCGACGCGCCTCGGGGTGGCCACCGCGGACCTCGGGGCACCCATGCTCTCCATGCACTCGGTGCGTGAGATGGGCGGCACCCTGGACCAGGACTACATGATCCGTCTGCTGAAGGAACACCTCACCGCCTAGGGAGGCGCATGCAAGGGGCCCTGTTCAGTCTCGCGATCGCGGCTGCCGCCCTCACGGTGACGTCCGCCGCCGCCCTGGACATCGAGTCCCTGGACCCCGCCACCATCGTCGAGCTCACCGCCGAAGGCCCCCTGGTCGTCCTCGACGACACCGACGACGGCCGCCTGGAGATGGCCACCGCCGCCGTGGCCATCGACGCTTCCCCCGACCGCGTCTGGGCGGTGCTCGTGGATTTCGAGTCGTACCCCGAATGGATGCCCCAGGTCACCGAGGCCAGGGTCCTCTCGGCGGACGGCCCCAACACGCAAGTCGAGCTCCTCCTGGAGTTCAACCTCGTGATCACCAAGAAGATCGGCTACGCCCTCGAGTACCGCGACCGCGGTAACCTCCGGATGGAGTACTCGCTGGTGGAAGGCGACTTCTCGACCAACGAAGGCTACTGGGTCGTGCTCCCCCATGGCGCGAACCAGAGCATCCTCTACTACGCAAACTACGTCGACTACACGTCCATGAACCTCCTGCGTGCATTCCTCAAACGTCAGCCTTCTTTGGAGCTCGCACTTGGCGCGAGTGGTGTGGCGGTGATAGTGAGGAGCGTCAAGCAGCGAGTGGAGACCACATGAGCGTCGAAGAACAGATGGTGGTGCTGGGCAAGCTGGCCCAGCAAGACCTCAGGCTTATCGAGCTGGCCGGGGTGCTGCAGCAAGGCCCCAAGGAGCTCAACCAGCAACGCAAGGCCATGGCCGAGGCGGAAGTCGCCCTCGGCCATGCCAAGCGGCTCAAGGACGAGGCCGAGGAGGCCCGCTCCCAGTGCGAGGCCGACCTGGCCACCGCCGTCCGGCGGCTCGAGCAGGCCCAGGAGAACGCCAAGCGCATCACCACCCTCGAGCAGGCCGAGGCCAGCAAGGTGGAGATCGCCGCGCTCCAGAAGCGCCGCGAGGACTGCGAGGCCGGCATCCTGAGCAACCAGGAGTCCGCGGACGCCAGCGCCAAGGAGATCCCCAGGTACTCCGAGGCGCTGGAAGAGGCCAAGCTGGCCGCGGACGACCTCGAGCAACAGGTGCCGCAGCTCGTCCAGGAGGCCCGCACCGAGGCGGTGAAGCGGGTCGCCTCGCGCGAGAGGCTCGTCAAGAAGCTCGAGCCCCTCGTCAACCGGATGTACAACATCGCGGTGAGCAAGGGCGGCGGCGGCCCCCTCACCACGGTCGTCGACAAGGTCTGCCAGACCTGCCACAACACCGTGCCTCCCCAGTATCTGGTGGAGACCATCCAGCAGAAGACCATCCACTCCTGCACCCGCTGCAAGAAGATCATCGGCAAGGTGGTCGATACCGATTGACCCCGCCCCCCACCTCGGGCTACCGGTTTCCAGCCGGTGCAGTGGTCCGGGTGGTCGCCGGCGGCTTCGGCCGCGGGAGGAAAGTCCGGGCACCACAGGGCAGGGTGCCGGGTAACGCCCGGTCAGGGTGACCTGAAGGCAAGTGCAACAGAAAGTAGACCGCCCCGCCGGTTCGCCAGCGGGGTAAGGGTGAAAAGGTGCGGTAAGAGCGCACCGGCGTCCCTGGTAACAGGGGCGGCCAGGTAAACCCCACCCGGTGCAAGATCGAATAGAGGAGCGCTCGAGGGCGGCCCGCCCGAGCTCCCGGGTAGATTGCTCGAGCCGGTCGGCAACGGCCGGCCTAGATGAATGACCATCGCCTCGCTCGGCGAGGGACAGGACCCGGCTTACAGGACCACTGCACCGGTCCTTTGGTCATCGACCTCAACTGCTGGATTCTGGTTGAACGCAGGGCTTCGCCCTGCTGTTGAATGTTGTACGTTGAATGGAGGACTCTGGTTCCCCAAGACTTTCAACCTTCAACCTTCAACCTTCAACCTTCAACCCTCCACCTCCCCCCCCCCCCGACCCCCCCGCGCGCCGTTCTTAACCCAGCTCACCGGCCAGGCGGGGTCCCCCCCCCCCGTCACGACGAGCCGATAGCGCTCGGCCAGGGCCGTCTCCCGGATCAACCGCACCCAGTGCACCAGCGCCCTGAGCCCCTCGGTGCTCATGAACTGCAGGCTGCGCAGGTCCAGCTCGACCCACGCGCACTGGGCGGCCTCCCGGTGGATCGCCCCGACGGCCTCGATCAGATCGCCGGGTACGTGGTCGACGATGCCCTCGATCCGGACTCTCCGCCCCTCGGGGAATTCCTCACGCAGCACGCGGAACGTGCCGCCATCGTGGATGACGCGAAACATGGCGGGTCGATTGTCTCGCCGTGTGCGTGCGCGCGCAAGCATCGCGCGGGCGTTGACTGGCCGCGCCCGGGCTCGATAAGCTGCCGGCGTCGCTCGAAGGGTCACCCATGAACCTACGTACGCTGTTGCTGTGCGGCGCCGCCGCAATCCTCGCCTGGGCCACGGCCGCGCAACCGGCCCGCGCCGGGGGCGTGGGTGTGTTCGACATGACGGGCTTCCACGCGGGCGCGGACCTGAGCGGCCAGGCGGCCGAGACAGGGAGGTGGCTCGACCAGGGTGTGGGCCTGGAGATCCTCGTGGGCAGCCGCGCGAGCCGCGTGCGGGGGCGCGTGCGGGTGATGTTCAACGCCGTGATCCCGGCGGAGGAGCACAACCGCTACTTCGGCATCGCCCTGTTCGGCATGGAGATCCAGCTGCTGCGCAACCTCGAGCGCCCCTTTGGCGTACACGTCCTGCTGGACCTGGGCCCGGCCTTCCTGGCCAAGCAGCACGAGGAGTACGGCATGGCCCAGGCCGGCGTGGGCATCCACCACGACTTCCACCCCAACTTCGGGATCTTCGCCGAGGTTTCGGGCCAGATCCGCTTCCGCGGCTGGGTCTGGGGCGGCGCCGCGGCCACCGTGGGCGTCCGCGTCCCCATCGACTAGCCCATGCGCCGCTCCCTCCTGCTCCTGGGCCTGCTGCTGCTGGTGCAGGGGACCGGTTGTTTCTTCCTGCCGTTCGACCCCGACGAGGAGATGGTCTACGGCAGCCCCTGTCTGAACGTGAACCTGCTCGACGGGCTCGACGAGACCGACAGCGCCGAGATCGAGAACCTGTTCGACTGCCTCAACCAGAGCGGTACCTTCGACCCGCTCCAGCCCGTGGTGGACGAGGTGGTCGCCGGTTCGGACCGCAACCTCGAGCCGCTGGCCTACCACGCCGCCGCCATCGTCAACACCGCCCCCGACCTGATCCCCGTGTGGGAGACGCTGGGGGCGACCCAGCAGCTGCTGCTGGAGGAGAACGAGTTCCTCCTCGAGGCGCTGCACCTCGTGGCGGAGTTCGTCTACGGCGTGCCGTGGCCCGAGGTGGAGCAGCTCGCCCTCGAGGGGGACCTGCACAACGCGGACCTGCTCGCCGACGGGCCGCTGGGCCACCTCGTGCCCGTTCTGCGCGTCTGGGCCGAGGTGATCCTGGACCAGGACGACGTCGAGGACTCCGGCGAGATCCTCGACCACCTGCTGTCCATGCCCGAGCTGCGCGACACGCTGGTGACGCTGCGCGAGCTGCTGCGCGACAACGACAACCACCACCTGTTCGACGACTTCAGCGAGCACTGGGGCGAGTTCTTCATCCAGACCCACGACGAGACCACCGGACGCAATACCCTGGTGGACGCCCTGGACGCGCTGGTGTCGCCGGTGCCCGAGTACGAGGGGCAGCCCCTGGCCGTCCAGACCCTGCTGCCCCACGCCGAGCCCATGTTCGAAGACGAGATCATGCGCCAGCGGCTGGTGGAGGGCATCGGCGACCTGTACGACCGCGGGACCCTCGACGACCTGCCCGACCAGCTCACCTGGCTGATGACCGTGGACATGCACGGCGGGCCGCTGGACCCGGGCGAAGACTCGGCCCTGGAGTCGGCGCTGATCCTGCTGGACGAGGCGGACGACGAGTTCGTCTGCGACGTGTTCGGCTACGAGTACGTGGAGATCGACAGCGTCAGCGTCTGGATGCTGCAGGAGATCGTCAACTACGGCATCGACGCGCACACCATCGAGGAGCTCGTCGCCTTTGTCGAGGACCTCTACGACACGGTCATCGACTGGGTGGCCTGGGCGTGCGACGTCCCGCCGATCCTGCTGACCCACTTCGACAGCATCATCCGCCTGGCCGAGTCCGGCGCCCTGCACACGCTGATCCCGCTGCTGTACGCCATCGCCGATCCCGACGTGGCGGCGCACAACTACCTCGAGGAGCTCATCGAGATCGTCCGCCTCGCCCTGGCGCTGGAGCTCGTCGCCCCCCTCGAGGCCCTGCTCGCGCCCACCTTCGAGCAGGACTTCATGCCCTCGGTGCTGGCCATCATCGGCGCCTTCGTGGACCCCAGCTACGACCTCGCCGCCGGCGACGTGTACACCCTGCTGGACGTGATCATCTACCTGATCACGCCGCCGGAGGGGGACACGCTGTACCACGACGCCCCCCTGGTCATCGCCGCGCGCATCATCGACGGCATCATCGCCGGCGAGTACGAGGAGCTCGATCGCTTCATCGTCACGTGGGGCGAGCTCCTCGCCGACCCCGACGCCATCACGCACCACATCCTCTACGGTATCGAGGGGCTGCTCGACCTGGATCCCGATCTGCAGTCGCTGAACTATGTCGGCGACATCCTCGCCCACGAAGAGGTCTGCACCCACTGGCTGCTGTTCTTCGAGGACCGCGGCCTGATGGAAGCCCTGGGCATGCCGGGCTCCGCCGGCGGCCATGAGGTCCCCCTCGCCGCCCTCGGGCGCCTGATCGCCGACGGCACCACCGAGGACCTGATCCTGTTGCTCGCCTGGCTCACCGATCTCCTGGCCACTCTTGGCATCGATCTCTGAGGGGAGTCCCGATGACCGACGTCCACTACGAACACCTACGCCGTGACGTACCCGAGATGGAGCACCGCTACGGCGACCAGGTCCATATCCTGGCCCACCCGGTCGCGCGCTCCCTCCTCGCCCGCCTCGGTCAGCCCCGGACCCGACAGCCGCAGATCAACGCCCTGATCCAGCGCCTGTACGACGTCCTCCTCGACGCCGTCGTCAGCGCCGAGTTCCCCGCCCGGGAGGAGACCCGCCCCACCCGTATGGAGAACTATGTCGAGGGCGCAGGCCTCACCGGCGAGTTCCTCGGCGAGGACACCCGCGTCGCCATCGCAGCCATCGCCCGCGCCGGCACGCTCCCTGCGCACCGCGTGTTCGACCGCCTCGGCGACCTCATCGACCCCGACGGTGTCCGCATCGATCACCTGTTCATGAGCCGTCG
Organism: uncultured Rickettsiales bacterium; assembly: GCA_964558555.1. Lineage (GTDB taxonomy): Bacteria > Myxococcota_A > UBA796 > UBA9615 > CAYRNR01 > CAYRNR01. The sequence continues at coordinate 17,205 of CAZLEO010000082.1, forward strand.
CACGTCCGCCGCCGGCGAGGTCGTCGGCATCGACTGTCGCGGCACCAAGATCGGCGGCCCCCTCGACGACCGCTACCTCCTGATCCCCGATCCCATGGGCGCCACCGCTTCCACCATGCGCTACACTCTCAACCTCTACCGCAAGGAGATCGGCGGCTCCCCCCACGGCATTTTTGCGCTACATCTCGTCGTCACCCCCGAGTACATCCGCGCCATGCACGATCGTCACCCCGACGTCGTCATCTACGCCCTCCGCGTCGACCGCGGCCTGAGCGACCCCGACGTCCTCGCCGAGGTGCCCGGCACCTCCCCCGACCGCGAGCGCGGCCTCGACGCCCATCAGTACATCGTCCCCGGCCTCGGCGGCCTGGGAGAGCTGATCAACAACTCGTTCGTCTGATTTTCTGCGACATGAGGTTCCCATGACCCGCGACATCATCGCCACCCCCGACGCCCCCGCTGCCATCGGTCCCTATTCCCAGGCCGTCCGCACCGGCGACCTCGTCTTCACCGCCGGTCAGATCGGCCTGCACCCCGACACCGGCGAGATCGTCCCCGGCGGCATCACCGCGCAGACGGAGCAGGTGCTGCGTAACCTCTCTGCCGTCCTGAAGGCGGCCGGCAGCTCCATGGCGGACGTGGTCAAGGTCACCGTGTATCTGGAGGACATGGCGCAGTTCGGCAAGATGAACGAGGTGTACGCGCGCTACTTCCCGGAGAATCCACCGGCGAGGGCGGCTGTGGAGGTCTCGGAGTTGCCGAAGCGGGTAGCGGTCGAGATGGACTGTATCGCGGTGGTGCAGGACTGACCTCGGGAATCAGACAATGGCCAGGTTGAGACGAATCCAGTGCGACCGATGTAACCACTCGGCCCTCGGCAAGCTCAAGCTGACCCTGCTGGGCTTCCGCACCTACACCTGTCCCAGCTGTTCCACGGCGATCAAGATGCCGCTCAAGGGTTTCCATCGCGGGGCATACTGGGCCGTCATCGCGGTCGTGACCGTGATTGTCGTGGCCGGCAACGGCGCGCCCGGCCTGATCGTCCTGCTCATGGCCTATGCCCTGTACAAGGACTGGCAGCTGCGCAAGGACCCTCACGCCCCGACCTTGACGTTGCTCGACTCGGACCGATAGGGCCGCACAGCCCCCTGCCCCGATCCCCTTCACACCGAACAGGCCAAGAACTGAATGACCATTCATTTCACGGTGAAATGAATGGTCATTCAGTTCCTCGTGAATTGGCGGCCACCTTTCCGCGTCGCGACGCGATACTCTAGGGGAGATCCAGGGCAAGAAGCCTGGACGAGGGGGTACCGGAGAACGTCCGGCAGCGGGAGGGAACATGGCCCACCGATGGTATCCATGGAGTGACGGGCTTGGCGCGGAGCAGCTCGGCGGGGCGCTGGCCGGTGCCGGATTGACTCCGCACGACGTCGACGACGCCACCGTGGCCGTGGCTGCGATGCTGGAACAACTCCAGCAGCCGGGTCCCGCGCTGCTCCGACGCCTGCCGCCGCCCGACAGGAGCTGGCTTCACCGATTGCGCCCCAGCGACCTGTCCGCAGCGTTCTTCCAGGCCGTCTCCGCACGCGAGTCCCTCGGTCCGCGATACGACCGGCACGGCATGACGCTCGCCATCGATGCGAATCGTCTCACGGGTAGGCACGCCCGGCGCGACTGGTTCGAACATGTACGGCAGGCGCTCCTCCGCCCCTGGGAAGTGGACTTCGTGGTCCTCCACTCCCCGATCGACGTCGACCCCACCTGGTCGTGGCCACTACGCATCGGTGTACTCACCCGCGATCCCGACCTCGGCGGATTCGAAGAGCTGCTCGATCACCGGTGGTACGGTCAACTGTTCCATCTGGCGACCGCGGACACGCGGCCCCAGCGTTTCGACCTGCTGCTCGTGGACGGTGACCGCTACGCAGGTCTGGACCTGCTGGACCACACCCGGGCGGACGCGGACGTGGTTGTCCTGACGGGCGGTGCCCACGACCATCTTCCCGCAGAGGTGCAGGCGCTGTTCGAGGCTCGTCGCCTGGCCGAGGCCGCGTTGTCGGCGAGGGTGGTCGTCCCCGACGAGCGCCACGAGTGGCTCGAACGTCTGATCGAAGAGCTGGCTCACGCTGCGCCCGTCCACGCAGCGCTGGCGATGACGTCCGAGCGACTCGGTCACACGCCCCCTCTGATCCTGGGTGATCGAGATGTCATGCACGACCTCGACCTGCTGGGCGGCGCGACTCGCTTCCTGGACAGAGCTCTGCGCGCACCTCGGATCGGACAGGCCCTCGGCGCAGCGGCGATGTCGCTGAACCAGGCCCCGTTGTATCTGGCCATGACCCCGGAGACCGCTCCGGCCGACGTCGCAGACCGCCTGGCCAGGGAGCTGGAGGAGCTCGAGTTCGACAGCGAACGGATGGGGGCGACGACGATCGGTGTGGCCGCCGGCCTCCTGTCCAGCGCGTTACGCGCCATGAGCCGGCACGAAGCCTCCGTCGAGATGGCGTGCGTGGACTCCGGGGATGCCCCGGATGGCGCCACGACGCGGTCGAGGCTGTTGCGCGCCCGGGTCAGCCAGGCTGACGAGCCGGTTCTCGAGGGCGAGCTCCGGCCGGATACCGATTACGCCATCGAGGTGAGCATCGGTGCCGCGCGTCCCGACTGGCTCCTCCCGGATTTCCCCTTCGCCGATCCCGACGTCCCTCCTGACAGCCCCGACGGCTGGCGGCTGAGGGTCGTTCTGTGGGAGCCACACTGGCTCCCGGAACCCGTCGAGGAGCCGCTCTGGCTACCGGTCAGCGGCGAGTCACGCACGTTGCTCTTCCCCTTCCGGACGGGGCCGGAATCCGCCGACCTGGGCGCTCGTGTGACCGTTCTCCACGGCAATCGAGTGCTCCAGACAGGCCTGCTGACCGGGCGAGGAGGGCACTTCGAGTGGACCGTGGACGCCTGCCCGGAGCCCCATCTCGCCGATCTGGACTCGGACCGATGGTACGGCGCGTCCATCGTGCTCAACTGCGACGTGGACGCCCACCCGACCGCGACCACCGTCCAGGACGGGTTTCTCGGCGTCGCCGCCCTGCCCATGGACACGTTCGACGACTTCACCGCGCGGGTGGCGGCGGAGCTGGGCAAGATCGCCGGCACCCCCGAGGCGTTCGACTCGCTGGACTCCGATTCGACCCTCGAACTACTGGTCTCCCTGGCCCAGTCCGGCTTCAACATGCTGCGTGCCCTTGTGAAGGGAACCCAGCTCGACGGCGATCAGCTATCCGCGGCCTCCCGCTTGCAGATCGTGAGTACCCACGCCCACACGTTCTTCCCTGCGGAGTTCCTGTACGCATTCCCCGCGCCCAAACCCGGCGCGAGGCTCTGCCCAGGGGCCAGGGCAGCCCTCGAGTCAACGAGCGGTAGGTGTTCGCACACCCACACACGGGATCACGTCTGCCCCACGGGGTTCTGGAGCCTGTCCAAGGTCATCGAACGGCATGCGCACGCGCCGGGGAACACCCAGCTCCCGGGGCCATTCAGCCTACTCGCCCGCAAGACGGCGCCACCGGGGCTCCAGCTTCGCCCGTTGCGGGAGGTGCTCTACGCCGCGGCAGAGATCGCCAACGAGTTCGACCCCGACGCAGCGGACGACCTCGGGGATGCCGCGAAGGCCGTGGCTGGCCATTACTCTCGCGTGTACGACTGGGCGAATTGGGAACAGCACGTGCAAGACGACAAGCCGTCCATGCTCCTGCTGATGCCCCACCACTTCGGCACCGACAAGCTGCGCATCGGCGACACCGCCGACCTCACCCTCGTCGTGGACGAGACCGTCCGCGCCGCGGACGCCCCCGACCATCCGCTGGTCCTGCTCATGGGATGCAAGACACTTCTGACGCACCAGGCGTTCAACGACCACGTCCAGAACTTCCTGTGGAGCGGCGCGTCGGCCGTCGTCGCCACGTACGGCACGATCCTGGGCCGGCACGCATCCCCAGCCACGGTCCAGCTGATCCAGGAGCTGCACGGGAGGTTGGACCAGGGCTCGCCACGGCTCGGATCGGTGCTCCTGCACGTGAAACGGAGGATGCTCGCCAGCGGCAAGCCGATGATCCTCGGCGTCACGACCCACGGCGACGCCGACATCCAACTCCAATCCAACCCGCCCTGACGGAGGCCCCATGTTCACCATCGAGATGATGCCCGCCAACGAGGGTGATGCCCTGTGGATCGAGTACGGCGCGGACGGCGAGGAGCCCCGTCGTATCCTGATCGACTGCGGCCGCAAGACCGCCTACAGGTCGGTGAGAGACCGCTTGAAGGCCGCTGCCGCAGCTGGCGCGCCGCTGACCTTCGAGCTCTTCGTGATCAGCCACGTGGACGACGACCACATCTATGGAGCCGTCTGTCTCCTCGGAGACGACCACCTCGATCCCGATCGCGTGGAAGACGTCTGGTTCAACGAGTGGCGTCACCTCAACGGTGAGAAGGTGCCTCCCTCGGACGCGCTGGGGCCGCTCAAGGGTGAGTTCTTCGCCGGCATCCTCCGTGAGCGCCGGTTCAACTGGAACGCCGAATTCTGTCACCGCCCGATCGTGGTGCCGGCCGACGGCCCCCTCCCGACGTGCACGCTCGACGGCGGCATGCAGATCACCCTCCTCTCCCCCACCTGGCCCGGACTCCAGCGTATGCGAACCAAGTGGTACAAGGACCTCACCGCCCCCGACGCCCCCGACCCGCTCCAACCAGGAGACTGGGAGAAAGCCCTCGAAATCCTCGAGACCAAGTCCCCGCTACAACCCGACGCGCTGGGCGACAACTGGCTCGACACCTGGAATCCGGCGAAGTTCCACGACTACGCCACCGCGCCCTTCTCGGAAGACAAGACGGAGGCCAACGGCAGTAGCATCGCCATGCTGGCCGAGTACGAAGGCAAGTCTGCTCTCCTATGCGGCGACGCCCATCCCACCGCGCTCATCTCCAGCATCGACCGCCTGCGCAAGGAGCGCGGGATCGCCGGCAGGCTCCCCGTGGACGCCGTCAAGCTGCCCCATCACGGCAGCGCCAGGAACACCAGCGACGACCTCCTCAGCCGCATCCGTTGCAAGAAATGGATGTTCTCCACCAACGGCGGCACGCACCACCACCCCGACCCCGAAGCCGTCGCACGTATCATCACCGCCGCGAACAATCCCACCCTCTTCTTCAACTTCGACAGCGAGGAGAGCCGGGTCTGGAGGGACTCCGTGTTCGCCCCCGGCATCCAGTTCAATCCCCAGTACGGCGACGGCTACCTGATCGTTCCCCTGTAGGCCCCCCGCCTGCTACACCGAGCGCGGCGTCACCTTCATCATCGTCGTCCTCCCCGTCCTCTTCAGTGCGCCTCGCGCGGTCGTCACGCAGATCCTCGCGCACGTCCGATAGCAGCTCGGCACCGGCCACACCCAGCAGCGCCATCTTGCCGAGCCTACCCGTCGACGAATCATAGAAGTCCTCGTCTCCGTGCGCGTCCATGTCCCTGTCGACCCTCTCCTGCTGGAAACAGGTCTCACACAGCGCACCACCCCCCTCACTCACGTACGCATCCGAGACGTTGATGGGTGTACCACAGGCCGAGCACATACCCAGCCTGTCGGAAGGGATCGCCGGGGGCTGGCGCGCCGGGACCGGCGCCGCGTTGACGGAACCGACGAACACACCCGCCGGCATCTTCTTGCGTGCCGGGAAGAGCATGACCAGCAGGGTCGTGGAACCAGCGAGGACAGCGAAACCCAGCAGGAAGATCAGCTTGGGGAGGACCGGCAGTCCGACGAGCACGGCCAGGGTGACCACGACGGCCACGATCGCGATCGTGATCGCGAACGCCACGCCGAAGCAGACCCCATAGCGCTTGTGCTTCGCCGCGTCGTCGAAGGACTCGAGCATGAGCACGATGTCGTCGTCGGCCAGATCCAGCAACGGCTCGTCCGTGCACTTCGGACAGTCTCCCGGCTGCTCGTAGCGATCCTCACAGACCTCGCAGAAGTACCGGCCCGGTTCGCTGCGCTCTTGCATGGTCCCCTCCTGGTCCACGTGCCACGCCCGGGGTTCCCCCTGAAGCGGTGCGGCCACTGCTTTCCATTATGCGCTGATCTCCGCGGCCCGGTGGGAGGGTGTCAGGAAAGAACGGGGACGGCTCCTTTCTTCTTTTCGCGGATCACGACTCCGGAGACACGGAAACCGGTTCGTACATCGCCATGAATGGATGAGAGAGCAGTTCCCTTTCCTCCTGTAGCGGCCGGAAGTGACAGGGAATGAACTGTTGGTGCTCGTGATCGCTGGTGTGGGCCCCTGATCTGTCCGGTGGCGAGGGTATCTCGAGGTCCGCGATCAGGATTCGGGGGCGTCGCTCACACGACGGATCACGGTTCTCGCAGCCTGAGTCTGTCACCAGCATACGCGCTCCGTCCTCGATCTCGGTGGCCGCAGCGACGAAGCCGAGGGACCGTTGCTCCTCGTCCGCGACCAGATCGCCCAGATAGGTCGGTGGCTCCGGTGAGTCGAGCCGCGCCAGACCCACCGAACCACGCTGTTCCCCCCCTTCCGCGTCGCCATACCCCCGGCCGTGTCCGTACATCAGATACGACACGTCGCCTCTTCGCACGATCGTGGCATTGTTCGGTGAGGCCAACGTGCCCTCGGCGGGATACGTCCACATGAGCGCGGGCTCGACCCACGACGTGACATCCCAGAGCTGGATCACCCCGCCCGCCGGCTCCGCCGCGTCGTCCTCTCTCCACCTCGAAAAGGTCACCAGCAGGAATTGTCGATCTTCGAACCTCACCGCCTCCACTGCGACGGGTCCTACAGCGGCCGCCCCTCCCTCCGAGGACGCCTTCAGGATGCCGTGCACCCTCGCTGTGTGGTTGTCTCCATGCGGATTGACCGACAGCTTCAGCAGTCGGTCGTTACGCGTATCCGCCACGACGAGGTACCTGCCGGACAGCCTCGCCACACCATGCGGCGCATACAGGAAGCACTCGCTGCCCCAGTAGCCGTCCTTGCACGTCTCGAACTCGGGAGAGTCCTCTGGGAAACGCAGTGAGTACACGTGCCAGCTCACGGATGGCGGTTCGCCGGGCCAGACACGTAGCAGGCCACCGCCATACCCCATGCGACCGTATTCTCGAAGCCGATCGAATGCGAGAACCAGTACGTCTCCTCCGTTGGGCGTTCGCTCCCTGAACGCACCGAATACGCGGCACCGTGACCCGCCGACATCCACCCCATGACCGCAGGCCTCCGGGAGCAACTCGGCCAGTTCCAGCTGTCCGGTCATGATGCCGGTCCGCCGGTCCAGCTCCAGGTAACGGCCGTGTCCGGAGTCCGCGACCAGAATCCGGCCATCTGTCGGCGGCTCAACCAGCTCGATCACTGGCGGAGTCACCGGTGGAGGATCCCCAGCACACCCGCTCGTTCCCTGTACGACGACGACCAGTAGAGCTACGAGGACGCGACTCACCGTTGCCTCCCGCCACTGCCATCGAAGCCCCGACTCCGATGATGGCGCCGGGCCTTCGCAAGCGAGAACGCATCGCACCTGGCGATCATTGCAGGCATCGAGTTCCGCTTTGCTCGACTCGGTGTTCACGGGGGAAGAGAGAAGGGGGCGTAGGAAAGAAGGGGCCGTTCTCCCCACAATCAATCACAAGGGAAGTCTGCGCCGTTGAGGGAGACGTTGATCCCTCCGGTCACCTCAATCGCTTCCGCAAAGGTCTCGGCAGTACCCTGACTCAAGCAATCGTTTTCGTAGATGCTCAGGCCGTTGCCCACGGATTCGAGTGAGGGCATGTCCAGGTCGGCCAGAGCGCTGTTTTCCGTGATGGAGAGCGTCCCAGGAATGCGGCCCAGATCGACCAGGCCTACGCGTTCGAGGCCGTCATTGGAGTAGACGAACACGTTGCCCCCCAGCGTCCCGACGTGCGACAGGCCCGACAGGTCGGCCAGGTCGCCGTTCTCCTCGACCCGGAGGTCGTTGCCGATCGACCACAGGGATGGAAGGTCCAGCTGGGCGAGGGCTTCGTTGTCTTCGATGACCACGTCATGGCCCACGGAAGCAAGCCCCGGCAACTCGAGGACGGCCAGATCCCAGTTGGTCGTGATTTCCAGATCGCCGTCGACGCTCGTAAGCGCAGGCAACTCGACGTGGTTCAGGGAGATGTTCGTGTCGATGTTCAACATGCCGCCGACGGTCGCGAGGCCGGGCGCTTCGAGGCGTTCCTGGATCGGGTTGCCGGCAAGGTAGACGCCGCCGCGAACCTCCAAGAGGGAGGGCAGTCGCAACTCCGTCACGGCGGTGCTGCCCATCAGGCCTGCGTCTCCCCCCACAGTGGTGAGCGCATCGAGTCCGACGTGCGACAGCTCGGGATTCCCAACGATGGCCAGGGCATTGCCCGAGTCCAGGTCCTCGCTAGTCGTCGCCAGGGCGGGCAGATCGAGGTGTGTCAGACTCATGTTGGACGCCACCTGCACCATGTGGCCCACAGACGCCAGGCTGGCCAGATCGATACTGGCCAGCGCGTCGTTGTCGTTCACGACCAGGTTCCCAGTGATGGAGACGAGATCGGACAGATCGATACGAGTGAGCCATGGAACGTGCCGAAACTCGAGGGAGCCCTGGATCTCCTCACAACGCTCGACCTCGTCCAGATCACCTTCGCTCTCGATGTCGTAGCTTCCCTGGCACACCCCATCCGTGCATCCGCTCGACTGGATGACGCAACCCACCAAGACGAGACAGCACCACGGGCTGGCAATAGGTGCTCTCACCTCAGCCGTTCTATGAACATGTTCATTTCTCTGGATCTCGGCCCCCTCATAGCGGGAAGACTTCGATCGAAGTCTACAGGTCAGGGTCCCCGCGTTCCATGAACGTCACCTTTCCTCGGCCAGCCCGGATTCGGGGCACGCCGTTCAATCGGCCGGGGCGTTCTTGGCGAGACGGAAGCCGATCGCGCGCCTGCGGGTGGAAGGCGAGTTCTTGTTGCGGAAGGCAATTCGCAGGTAGCGCGGCTTGCCGTCGCTGTACGAACCGCCGCGACGGACCCGGCCTGAGCCGGAGCCAGGACCGATCGGGTCGGCCACTGAACCTGCGGGGTAGTCGCCCTTCCAGTCCCAGCACCAATCGCGGACATTGCCGGTCATGTCGTAGAGTCCCCAGTCATTGGGCCTCTTGCCGCAGACAGACTGTGTACTACCCCCGGAATTGCGCTTCCACCACGCCACAGAGTCCAGATCGTCGGAGCCCGCAAATCGCGTGCGACGCCCCGCCCGTGCGGAGTACTCCCACTCCGCCTCGGTGGGCAGACGGAAACCATCGGCTTTCTGGTGCCACTGGACCTTCGCGTCGTCGCCGATACCCCAGATATCGTACGCGAGACTCAGTCCTTCTCGCTCCGACAACGCGTTACAGAATCGGACCGCGTCGAACCAGCTCACGTGGTCTACAGGGCGATCGTCACCAATGAAGTGCGAGGGGTTGTTCCCCATCACAGCGGTCCACTGCGACTGCGATACCGGCGCTCGGCCCAACTCGAACGAACGGGTGATGCGCACTTCGTGTGGGGTTTCGTCGCGGTACCGCCCCGTCTCGTCCCGGGGGCTGCCCATCACGAAGACACCCGGTTCGATTCGGACCAGACCATGGCGCCGACGCCGTGCTTCGGCTTCCTCTCGGAGCTTGCGCTTCGCCCGCTTCCGGGCTGCCGCACGCTTTCTCTTCTCTTCCTGCTTTGCAGCCTTCCGGTTCCGTTCCTGCTCCGCCTCCTGAGCAGCAGCCTGCTCGGCCTCCAAAGCCTCAGCCTGTTCGGCCTCTTCGACGGCGGTTTGGTACGCGGTTTCGAGCTGCCACCCCAGGCGCTCCTCCAGCATCAGTTCCATGATTTTCCAGTAGCTCAGGGGGACTTCCAGATCCAGATACTTCGAGACCTGGCGCTGGACAACCTGGAGGTCATCACGATTAAACTCCTGCTCGTGGACGAACCACATGGGACGATTGAGCAGGAAGTGCATGGGGAACCGCTCCCGTAGGACATGCCTCTCCCCTCGGGGAACCTTGTCCATCAAGCGATCGTAGAGTTCACCATTCTTCATCCACTCGCCCAGTGCTCCATCCCTCGCCCGGTCGTGGAGAGACAGAGCCTTCTCCACCAGATCTGCCGCTGTGAAGTCCTGTACCTCGGAGAGCCCGGCATCTTCGCTAGCGAGCTTTTGCAGCCGGACGACATCTACACCCCTCCAGCACCCCTCCGTGATTTCCATGAACTCCTGGGTCATCCAGAGAGCGGCGGCCAACGGCTGCTCCGCGGCAATCTCCTGGTACATCACGCCGAGCTGCTGGCTGTGGCCGCTCTGAAAGAGCTCGCTCAGCCGAACCTGCCGCTCGAGCTTGTCGACCCGACTCTCCAGGGTCTCTAGCTGGGAGAAGATACGGCGACCGAGCTGCACGAGCACCATCTTGAGCTTGGCGTTCTCCATGACCAGCAGCTCGATCCGACCACCGAGGTATCTCACCGCCTGCTCCTGGTAGCTCTGTCGCTCGAGCAGGTGCTCGAGCACGCAGGCGGCCCGAGCCTGGACCTTGACGAGGTTCCCGCGGATCTCGCTGCGCTCTTTGCGCTCCCTGAACATGAACTTCTTGATCAGCGAGGCAATGGCCGACCTACTCGCCATCTCCTCGAACGTCTCCTGCGATGCCGTCAGGAGACGGCTCATCCCGTCGAGGTTGCTGCGGACCGCATCTCGTCCATCTTCGAAGCGCGACAGCATCTCGGGCAAATGCGCCTCCAGGTCCTCCACCTCCGACCGCACCTGTTCCTCGGGCAACAGCTGTGCGAGCACTTCCCGTGGGGTTCTTGATTGCCAGCTGGTCGAGACGGTCGCACCCTTTGTTCCCATCGGCCCCATCATTCCGCAAAGCCCTCCTCATCCTGTTCCTCGTCTTCGTCGTCCTCGTCTGGGTATTCGTCGTCCTCGACATCGATGTCATCGACGCCGGATGACCAGCCGAGAGACTGCTGCAGTAACGCGAACGCGAGCGGGCTCGGCTGAGGCGGCCTGCTGGCGACGTGCGGCCCTTCGCGATTCGTGCTCGGTGCTTCCGGTGTTCCCTCGGCGCGCTGCAATAGCGCAGCGAGTTCGCCGTCGAGCTGGCGGGACAGATCGCTCCATGTGCCAATCCGCCCGGCTCGCTGCTGGAATTCCTGGGCAAACGCGACGAACGACTCCTCGGAGTCATACGCGACCTCCGCGGCCCGGGTCCACGCCTCCATCGCCTCGTTCGCGTCGGCGACGCCATCGAGGCTGAACAACCACTCGAGAGTGGCGCGCGGCGCGGGTGGCGCGTATTGCACTCGCTGAACGTCGACTGCGCCGCTCTCGAGACCGAGCCCGACCCGGAGGAAGAACCGCTGCCCGGTCAGCCCGCAGCCGTTGGTTGTCGAGCTGGCGGATAGGATGGTGGTAGCACCGAGCTTGCGCCGCAAAAAATGGTGCCGGTGCCCGTGAAGCACCAGGTCTACCCGGTGGCGGCGAATTAGGTCACTCAGCGGCCTGCGATCGCGCAGCGCCATCCCGATCTCCCAGGCCTTCAAATGCTGTAGCTGCCTACCGATGGGGAGCCGTTTCACGTGGTGATGTAGAACCAGCACCTTCCGCTGGCTTGGCTCCAGCGAGGCAATATCTTCGTCCAGGGCCGCGAGCTGCCGCTCTCCGATACGGCCACGCGCGAAGTTCCGCGCAGCCGGGGGAGCACGCGTCGAGTCGATGCCATACAGGACCGCCCCACCTCCGTGCAAATCGACCCGGATCGGCCACGCGCGCTGCGCATCCAGCGCGCGAACACTCGCCCCGGCCCACGCGAGTCTGGCCAACCCCGCCCCGACGTCGTCGGCATCGTCGCGACGGCCGCCCAGGCCCCAGGCCTGCGATACGTCGTGATTCCCCGGCACGGCGATCACCGGCCGCTCCGAAGAGAGCCGCCGAAGCAGCCCTCCGGCGAGTTCCAGCTGGCTGTCATATCCCCGGTCGGTCACATCCCCCGCGATCACGATGGCGTCCGCCTCGGTCACCTCCTGCCGCGCCAACGCCAGCCGTGTCAACGCGGTGCGCCCGTCGGCCGGACCCGTGAGATGAAGGTCGGCGAGGTGGGCGAACGTGACCTGGGGTTCATCTGGCGCGAGTCGCGGTCCCCGACGCAGCATACCGCTCCCTCCAAGCTGGAGATCCCAGAATAGACCGCCGCGGCCCCCGCCTCCAGAGCCACACAGCCGGCAACAGGGACATTTCTCTGTGTCGTTCGGTGGGGGAGTGGCCTGCTATCGGGGAACCGCATCTTGGCGAAGAATGGGGACGTTCATGAATGTTCCCGGTCTCTTCCTCGTGTCTGTTCCGCTATCGGGTTTAAATTTGGCCCGCCGAAATGGGGCGGGGAGGTTGATCCGTTCCCACGGAGACCGTGGGAACGAGGACGGGCTCTCCGCCCGCGAACCTCGAGCTTCCTCCCGACAGGAGCACCGACGCCGCAGCGACGAAGGCCGGGAGTCATTCGGCGAGCGAAGCGAGACCGACCCGGCCTGAGGAGCGTCCGCGGCGGCGTGCGGATGGAGGCTGCGCAGTGGACTGGAGGTAGCCGGGAGCCGACAGGAGCGAGCTCCAGGCGGACGGCGGGGGGGAGGCATGGGCGGGGTGGTGGTGGGTGGGTGGAAGGTGCGTGGGGATCATTGAGTGTGTGCTTGAGCAGGGGAGAAGAAAGTTGTGCCGCCGCGAAGCGGCGGCGGCGGGTTTTTAGTTGCCACCCCGGGGCGGGGGGCCGGTGGTCGTCACCGACAAGAACCTCGGGGGGCTGCTGTC
>CAZLEO010000082.1:30096-33105 GCA_964558555.1 uncultured Rickettsiales bacterium
GGGGCCCCGCGCCGCGGGCGCGGGGGTGGTTATTGCGTCCCCCCGCGGGCGCGTGGTAACGAGGATCCGGGCACGGGCACGGGCACGGGCACGGGTGAGTTTGGAGTGAGGGTTCAGCCCTTGCGCTGGGCGAGGGCCACTTCGAGGATCTCCTCGCCGAACTCGTCGCGTTGCCAGTCGCGGATGTCGGGGACGTCGGCGAGATCGTCGAGCTCGGTGGGGCGCAAAACGGCGATTTCTTGCAACAGGGCGTTGGAGATGAGGGCGCCGGGCTGGACGCCGCGGGTCTGGGAGAGCTTGTTGCGCCAGTCGCGCAGCGCGTTGAAGGTGCGGCACTCGAGGGGGCCGGTGGGGCGGCGGACGCACTTGGTGTCGGCGCGGGAGCGGGGGAGAACAGAGCGGTCGTCGCGGCCGGCGCGGATGGCGTCGAGGATGTCGCGGGAGTAGCGGCGGACGACGTGGTGGCGCTTGCCCAGCAGGTTGATGAGCTGGTCGCGGTTGGTGGGTGCCTTGCGGGCGATGTGCAGCAGGACGTCGTTGCCCATGACCTTGAAGTGGGGGCGATCGAGGCGCTGGGCCATCTGGTCGCGGAGCACGCACAGGGAACGAAGCACGCGGCGGGCGTCGTCGTTGAGCTTGCCGACGCCGCGGATCTTGAGGAAGTCGTCGGGGGAGAAGGCGTGGTCGGTCCACTCGCGGGTCTCGAGAATGCGACATTCCTCGTCGATCTGCCGGGTCCGGCCGCCGGCCTCGACCTCGTCGACGAGGAAGCGGTGGAGGCGGGGCAGGTAGTGGGAGTCGAGGCGGGCGTACTCGAGGTGCTCGTCGAGGAGCGGGCGCTTGGACCAGTCGCGGCGCTGGTACTTCTTGTCGAGCTTGACCTCGAAGTACTTGGCGACGAGATCGGCCAGCGAGATGCCGTCGAACCCCAGCGCCTGGGCGGCGAGCATGGTGTCGAAGACGGGGGCGATGTCCCAGCCGAAGTCGCGCTTGAGCGACGACAGGTCGTAATCGGCGCCGTGGAAGATCTTGACGACGTCGGGATCGGCCATCAGCGGCTCGAGATCGCCGAGGTCGTCGATGGCGAGGGGATCGATGACGAGGTCGCGGCCGCCGTCGCCGGTCATCTGGATGAGACAGACCCGCTCACGGTAGTGGTAGAAGGAATCGGATTCCGTGTCGATGCCCACAGAGGCGACGCCGTCGATCTCGCTCAGGGCTCGGCGGAGGGCGTCTCGTTCGGTGATGTATTCCCAGTCGGTCATCAGCTGCGCGGTCTGGCGTTGGCGTGGATCGTACGCACGACGATCCGCAGGGCCTGAGCCAGGCGATCCTCCACGGCGGCCGCGGCCTCGGTGACTTCTGCGTGGTCCAGGGCGGACTTGGAGAGGCCGGCGGCGATGTTGGTGACGAAGCTCATGGCCACGACGCGGGTGCCCATGGCGTGGGCGGCGATGGCTTCGAGGGCGGTGGACATGCCGACGAGATCGGCGCCCATCGCGGCGAGCATGCGGATCTCGGCGGGGGTCTCGTAGCTGCCGCCGAGCAGACAGGCGTAGACGCCCTCGTTGATGGGGACGTTCTTCTTGGCACAGGCGGACTTGATCTCCTCGCGCAGCTCGCGGGAGTACAGGTCGGTCAGGTCGGGGAACCGCGGGCCGAACTCCGGCGGTGGCGGCGGACCGGTCATGGGGTTGGCGCCGGAGAGGTTGATGTGGTCGCGCATCAGGACCAGCTCGCCCACGTGCAGGCCGCCGCGGATGGCGCCGGCGGCGTTGGTGAGCACCAGGTGGTCGACGCCGCACAGGTTGAGACCGCGGACGGCGCGGACGATCTCCGCGGCCTGGTACCCCTCGTAGAGGTGGACGCGGCCCTGCAAGATGGCGACGAGGTGGTTCCCCAGCCGTCCCACGAGGAGCTGGCCGGCGTGGCCCGCCCCGCCCGGCGCCGGCCACCCAGGGCTCTCGGAGTAGGGGAGCGCCTCGCCCACCATGAGCTCCGCGGCGAAGGCGCCGAGCCCGGATCCGAGGACGAGTGCGACGCGGCACTTCTCGAGCCGCGGGAGCCGGTCCATCAGGACGTCGGCCAGGTTCCGTACGGTTGCAGCCTCGCTCATGGGCTTGCCTCCACTCTTTCGAGGATCTGGGGGGTCCCCTCGCCCCCGTCTCCCACCCTCAGCGCCTCGCGCAGGCGTTGCGCCGCGCGCTCCAGTCCCCTCCCCTGTCGGTGCCAGGCGACGGCCCACGGCTGGCCCGCGGTCACCGCGTCGCCGGTGCGACACAGCAGCTCGACGGCCACGGCCGGATCAGGGGCCTCGTCCGCTCCGGTGCGGGCGCCGCCGAGGTCGGCGGCTGCCAGGCCGACGCCCAGGGCGTCGATCCCCTCGATGACGCCGCCGGTGGGCGCCTGGATCTCGTGAGCCTCCACCCCGACGGGCCACGCGAACGCGGCCAGGTCGCCCCCCTGCGCTGCGACCATGCGTGCGAACCGCTCGCGGGGTTCGCCGCCATCGAGCAGCGCGGCGAGGTCCACGCCGTCGATCACCTCGGCGGCGAGGGCGAGGGTTAGCTCGCGGGTGTCGCTCGGTCCGCGGCCCTCGAGCAACTCCAGGGCCTCGTGCACCTCGGCCGCGTTGCCCACGTAGCGCCCCAGGGGCGCCTCCATGGAGGTGAGCAGGGCGGTGGTGCGACAGCCCACGGCGCCGCCGAGATCGGCCATGACCTGGGCGAGGTGGCGGGCGTCGTCCACGGTCTTCATGAACGCGCCGGTGCCGAACTTCACGTCGAGCACGAGGCGGTCGAGCCCCTCGGAGAGCTTCTTGCTCATGATCGAGGGCGCGATGTGGTCCACCGTGCCCACCGTGGCGGTGCGGTTGCGCAGGTCGTAGAGGATGCGATCGGCGGGGACCATGGTCTCGGTCTGACCGCAGATGACGGCGCCCACGTCGGCGAGGATGCGCCCCATGCGGTCGGGGTCGAGGGCCACCTCGTAGCCGGGGATGGCCTCGAG
>CAZLEO010000083.1:0-30076 GCA_964558555.1 uncultured Rickettsiales bacterium
GGATGGCCTCCTGGGCCTGCGTCTCCACCAGGTCGAGGCGCCCCGTGCCGCCCACCAGCACGTGTAGGTCGATGGTGTGCTCGCCCTTGCCGAGCTCCGCGTCCGACGTCTTCTCGGTCCCGGCGGTGGCCAGCACCTTCTCGACCCCCTCGATGACGGCGACGCGTTGCTCCACGTCCTCCATCACCGCCAGGGTCTCCTCCAGGGGCGTGCCCACGGGCATGGACAGCTCCACGTCGAACTCACCCTGGTGCACCGTGGGGATCAGCTCCTGGCCCAGGCGGGACGCCAGGGTCAGCGCGCCCAGGAACGCCAGCAGGGCCACGAACAGCACGAGCCCCCGCGCGGACAGCGCGCCGCCGAGCAGCGCCAGGTAGGCCCGCTCCACCGCCGCGTGGCCCGCGTCGAAGGCCGCCAGCAGGGGACGGAACACGAAGCCCCCGCCCGAGCCACCCATGCGCATGACGCGCACGAAGACCTTGCCCACCAGGCCGCCGAACCAGCCGAAGATCAGGCCGACGATGGACATGGGCACCATCACCAGCAGCCGCACCAGCAGGTAGCCCAGCCCCGGCCCGAACAGCGCCAGCCACAGCAGCTTGCGCAGGCCCCGGGCCTCGCGCCGCCGCCGGCCCAGCCCGGCCAGGGACTCCCGGAACTGCCGCCACGCCGCGCGCGGGCCGAACTGCTGCAGCGTGCCCAGCCGCGTCGCCGGCCGCGGCACCGTGTCCAGGCGCCGCGCCGCGGCCATGGGGATGAAGAACAGCGCCACGGCCAGGGACGCCAGCAGCGAGAACACCACCGTCAGGGCCAGGTTGCCGAACAGCTGCCCGGCCACCCCCTTGACGAACACGATGGGGAAGAACACCGCCACGGTGGTGAACGTGGACGCCGCCACCGCCGCGGCCACCTCCTGGGTGCCGCGGATCGCCGCCTCGCGCGGACCGTCCCCCTCCTCGCGGCAGCGGTAGATGGACTCCAGCACCACGATGGAGCTGTCGACCAGCATGCCTATGCCCAGCGCGAGCCCGCCCAGGCTCATCAGGTTGAGGCTCACGTCGGCGAGGAACATGGGCGTGAAGGTGATCACCACGGACATGGGGATCGACGCGGAGATGATCACCGTGGACCACAGATCCCGCAGGAACAAGAAGATGATCACCACCACCAGCAGCCCGCCCAGGGCCGCCGCCCACTTCACGTCGGCGATGGAGTCCTCGATGAACCGTGACTGGTCCGCCACGGTGTGCAGCTCGACCCCCTCGGGGAGCTGGTAGGCCAGGAACGACGTCATGTCACGGAACGCGTCGCTGGCCGGGTCGAACGCCGGGCCCGCTGGGCCCTTCGACCCTGCCCCCTTGCCCTTGCCCTTGCCCTTGCCCTTGCCCTTCTTCTTCCCCTTCTTCGCCTTACGGACCTTCCGCGCCTTCTCCTCACCTCCGTCGGTGTCCGCCCCGGCCGCCGCAGCCTCGTCCCCCACGGCCGCCTGCTCGGCCTTCCACTCCTCGTACGCCTTCACGTAAGCCTGCTGCGCCGGCGTGCCGAACAGCTCGGCCTTCACCGCCCGCGCCACGGTCACGATGTTCGCGTCCGCCTCGCGGTAGATCCGCACCTCCACCGACTCCCGGCCGTCGATGTGGCCCACCACCTCGCGTTCGCGGTGTGTGGGGTACACCCGGGCCACGTCCCCCAGCCGGGTGGGCGTGCCGTCGGGGCATGGCAGCATCACCTCGGCGATCTCCTCGGCGCTGAGGAACTCGTTGAGGGTGCGGATCAGGTACTCGGTGTCGCCCTGCTTGATCGACCCGCCGGCCAGGTTGACGTTCTCCGACGCCAGCCGCCGCGACACGGCGTCGATGGTCAGCCCACGTCCGGCGAGCCGGCCCTCGTCCACCTCGATGGTGATCTCCCGCTCCAGCCCGCCGCGGACCTTGACCGCGGCCACCCCCGGGATGACCTCGAGCTGCCGCCGCAGCAGGTCCTCGGACAGGTGACGCAGCAGGAACAGATCGTCCCCGCCGGCGAGGCCCACGCGCAGGATCGGGTCCAGGCTGGGGTCGTAGCGCAGCAGCAGCGGGTTGCGCACCTCCTCGGGGAAGGTCAGCCGCGAGATCCGCTCGCGCACCATCTGGGACGCCTCGTCCATGTCGGTGTCCCAGTCGAACTCCATGACCACGTCGCCGAGCTCGGCGCGGCTGATCGACGTGATCTCGATGAGCGAGGGGATGGTGGCGAGCTCGGCCTCGATGAGCCGGCAGACCTGGTTCTCCACCTCCTCCGGGGCCGCGCCGGGATACTCCGTGCGGACCGTCAAGGTGGGGTACGTCAGGTCGGGGAAGAGGTTCAGCGGCAGCCGCGTGTACGAGACGCGACCGAACACCATGGCGGCCACGAAGGCCATGGAGATGGCCACCGGCCGCGACACGACCACGCCGTAGATCCCAGCGGCGCGCGCTTCCGGGCGGGGGGCGGCCAACGGATCACTCCGTCTCGGTGGTGGTGTTCTTGTCTTCGCCGGCGTCGGTGTCCTCGTGCTTGCCGTTGGACCCGTTGGTCTCGGCGATGCTCACCGCCGCGCCGTCCTTGAGGGCGGTCTGGCCCATGACGATGATCATCTCGCCGGCCTCGATGCCCTCGGCCACCTCGCGCTCGTCGCCTTGCTCCTGGCCCTGGCCCAGGGGTACGCGGGCGGCAAGGCCCTCGCGGATCACGTAGGCGACGGGCTCGCCGTCCTCGTAGACGATGGCCCGCTTGGGGATCAGCAGGGCCTGCTCCCGCGTCTCGGTGACCACGTCCACGTTGACGAACATGCCGGGGCGCAGCACGACGCCCTCTTGCTGGACCGCCACGGTGACCTTCACCGTGCCGGTGGCCGCGTCCACGGTGGGGGCGATGCGGATGACCTCGCCGTCGGTGACCAGCTCGGAGAACTCGCTGGTGATGCGCGCCTTCTGGTCCACGGCGATGCGCGTCAGGTAACGCTCGGCCAGGTGGACCTCCACCTCGAGCCGCGACAGGTCCACCACCTGGAAGACCCGCTTGCCCACCGTGACGTTCTCGCCCACCTCGATGTCGCGGAAGGCGACCGTGCCGCTGAACGGCGAGCGCAGCACCGTGTCGTCCAGCGCGGCCTGGGCCTGCTCGTAGGTGGTCTTCGCCAGATCGTGGGCGTGGACGGCCTCGTTCCACTCGTTCTCGGAGATGAAGCCCTTGTCGTGCAGCGACCGCAGCCGCTCGAGGTCCTCCTCGGCCTTGCGGAAGGACGCCAGGGAGCGGTCCCGCTCGCCCTTTTGCAGCGGGCTGTCCAGCCGCGCGAGCACGGAACCGCGGCTCACCCGGTCCCCCTCCTCCACGGCCACGGCGGTGACCGTGCCGGACACCTCGGTCATCAGGTCCACCTGGTGGACCGACTCGACGGTGGACGAGGAGCGGACCGTCGTCTCGAGCAACCCCAGGCGGGACGGCTCGGCGCGGACGGGGACGGTGGAGGCGTCGGCGCTGTCGTCGTCCGATTCGTCGGACCGGCCGGCGCTGTCGTCGTCACCCCCGCCCTTGAGCTTTTCCAGCACGGCGCACCCCGTCAGGGCGGGGAGCAGGCACAGCAGCAGGACGAATCGCCAGGTACAGCGCACCGTCTTTTGACCTCCACGACGGACTATCTTACCCCCCGGCAAGGCCGAATATTTCAACGGGACATCTTTTTCCTGCGCGCCCGCTGCATACCTTGAAACCGCGCGCAGCGCGCGCATAGGATTGGAGCCCGATGCACAACGTCCGGGCCGTGTTCCGCAGGGAGCTGACCTCGTTCTTCGACACGGTCGTCGGGCCGGTCGTGGTGGGGATCTCCCTGGTGCTGTTCGGCCTGGGGGTGTTCTACTTCGGCACCCACGGGGGCCGGGACCTGATCGACCGCGGCGTGGCCGACCTGTACCCCCTGTTCTTCTGGACCCCGCTGATCCTCGCGCTGACCTCGCCGGGCGTGACCATGCGCCTGATGGCCGAGGAGCGCGGCGCCGGCACCTACGAGCTGATGCGCGCCCTGCCCATCAGCGCCACGCAGCTGGTGGTCGGCAAGTTCCTCGCCGGGCTGGCGGTGCTGCTCATCGCCATCGCCGGCACCCTGCCCACCGCGGCCACCGTGGCGCTGCTGGGGCCGGTGGAGCCGGGGCCGGCCGTGGCGGGCTACCTCGGCATGGTGCTCATGGCGGGCACCCTGGTGGCCGCCGGGTTGCTGATCTCGTCGCTCACGTCGAGCCAGACCGTGGCGTTCTTCGTCACCGAGCTGGTGGCCATCCTCTGGTGGGCCGCCGGGCGGTACGCGGCCCACGCCCCGCTGGAGCTGGCGCGGGTGCTGGAGTTCGTCAGCATCGACACGCGCTTCCGCTCCATCGCCCGCGGTGTGGTGGACTCCCGCGACGTGGTCGCCCTGCTGGCCATGACCGGCCTGTGCCTGGCCGCAGCGGTGTTCGTGATCCGCTGGGAGAGGTTGCGGCGATGACCCGGCGCGACCTGGTGGTCAACACGGCGCTCACGCCGCTGCTGCTGGTGGCGGTGGCCGGGCTCGCCCTGGCCGTGAGCGCGCGCCACTTCCACCGCCTCGACCTCACCCGGGACGGGGACTACTCCCTGGAGCCGGTGACCCTGGAGCTCGTCCAGTCCATCCCCGACCAGCTGACCATCCGCGTGTACTTCACCCGCGACCTCGAGCCGCCCTACCACAACATGGAGGGCCAGGTGCGGGACCTGCTCGACGAGTACCGCGCCCACAACCCGGGCCGCATTCGTATCGAGTGGGTCGACCCCACCGAAGATCCGGACCTGCAGGCCGAGGCCCAGCGGCTGGGGGTGGAGCCCGCGACCCTGCAGGTGATGGCCGAGGGGCGCCGTGAGGTGCGCGAGATCTGGATGGGCATGGCCTTCGTCTACCTCGACCGCATCGAGGCGCTGCCCGCGGTGCAGACCGTGGACGACCTGGAGTACCAGGTGACGCGCCGCGTTCGCGCCGTGGTGGAGGACCGCCGCGCCGCCGTCGTGGGCTTCCTCGCCGGCCACGGCGAGCCCGACGTGGCCGAGGGCACCGGCTCGCTGGAGGGGGTGCGCCGGGCCATCGCCGAGACCTACGAGGTGCGCAAGGTAGAGCTCGGCGACGGCGCGCTGGTGCCCGACGACATCGACGTGCTGGTGGTGCTGGGGCCCCGCACGCCCTATCAAGAGGACGAGCGGTTCGCCCTCGACCAGTACCTGATGAGCGGCCGGCCCGCGGCGTTCTTCCGTTCCAGCATCACGCCTGACGCGCGCACGCGCGAGATCCAGCGGAGCTCCGACAACCTCGGCGACCTGCTGGCCCACTACGGCGTGGCCATGGAGACCTGGATCCTCGCCGACCGCTTCTCCAACGGCCTCATGCCCACGCCCACCCGCCGCGGCCAGACCGGCTACGTCAACCACCCGCTGATCCCGCTGGTGTCCGACCTGGACCGCGACAACGTCATCACCCGGGGCGTGGACACCCTGTCGGTCCCCCTGTCCTCGCCCCTGACCCTGGTCGAGGACGCGCCGGGGTGCCCCGACTGCACCGTCCACGAGCTCGCGCACACCGGCAAGCGCAGCGTGGCCCTGCCCCTGGTGACGACGCTGGACCCGGCCGACTACATCAAGCCCACGCCGGGCGAGCAACCCGGGCCGTTCCTGGTCATCGCCGCGGTGGAGGGCTCGCTGCAGACCTTCTTCACCGAGACCAGCCGCGAGGTGGACGCCGCCAGCCCCGACGGCACGCGCCTGCTGGTCATGGGCAGCGCCGACTTCGTGCTCAAGGACCTGGGCTTCTTCCTCAACACCCTCGACTGGCTCGCCCTGGACGCGGATCTGCTCGCCCTGCGCCCCGATCGGTCCATGCCGCCGGTGCTGCGCCCCCTCGGCACCACCACCGCCCACCTGCTGCGTCTGGTCAACCTCGCCGCGGTGCCCGCCCTGGTGGCCGCCGTCGCCGTGCTCCGTGCGCAGCGCAGGAGGCGCCGGTGATCATCTCGCGCACCAACGTGGCGCTGATGGGTGTGGCCGTGCTGCTGGCCGCGGTGCTCACCCTCGACCTGATCCGCCACCGACCCTCCGACACCGCCTCCTTCCACGAGTGGGCCGCCCTGGATCCCGACGTGATCGACGGCCTGCGCCTGTCCAACTCCGACGGCGAGGTCGAGGGCGTGCGCGAGAACTTCCGCTGGCGCTTCGCCACGGGCGAGCCCATGGACGGCGATCTGGTCGACAAGGTGCTGTACACCTTCGACGACCCCCTGCGCGCCGACGTGCGCGTCGCCGACGAGGTGGAGGACCCGGCCGTGTACGGCCTCGACGACGCCCACCGCATCGACCTCGAACTCTCCGTGGAGGGCGAGGTGGTGCTGGCCATGGAGCTCGGCCGGTCCATGGCCGGCGGCGTGAGCTTCATGCGCCCGCCGGGCGACCCCGGCGTCTTCCGCGGCCGTATCCCGGGGCGCTTCCGCCTGGAGAAGGCGCCGGTCGAGTGGCGCGACCTGCACGTGCTCGACCTGCCCGAGGGGCGGGTGGACCACCTCACCGTCACCCGCGGCGACGACGTGTGGCACTACCAGCGCCTCACCGAGTCGTGGGTCTGCGAGGAGCTGCCCGAGATGATGCTCGACGCGCGCCTCGTCGAGGCCATGGCCCGCGGCCTCGGCGGCCTGCGCGCCGCGCGCATCGCCGACGATCCGCCCGAGGATGCCTTCGCCGAGCTGGCCCTCGAGGTGGAGGTCACCGCCCAGGGCCACGATCCCAAGCTGCTGCAGTTCGGCCGCGAGGTGGAGGACGGCGGCCGCTACGTGCGCCACGGCGACCACGCCTACGTCATCGCGCCCGCCCGCTTCGAGACCTTCGACAGGGTCCCACGCGACTTCCGCGACCGCATCATCACCAAGGTGGACTGGCGCGAGACCGAGCGCGTGACCGTGCGCAAGGGGCCCTGGCGGTTCGTCGTCGTGCCCATCGGCGAGAACGTGTGGGCCGTCGAGGAGCCCCGCGGCTACTCCATCGACCTGCGCGAGCTCGCCTTCACCGTCAACGCCCTGGTCCACCTGCGCGCCTTCGCCCTGGACGACGACGTCTCGGCCGCCGAGTCCCGCGTGGACGACGCCGAGGCCCTGACCGTCACCATCGACCGGATCGAGTCCTCCCCCATCACCATCCGCATCAGCCCCCTGATCGGCGACGTCCACCACGTCCGCCGCGACGGCCGCGACCAGACCTACGTGCTGCGCGAGTCCTCGGCCAGGCTGCTGGTCAAGGGGTTCGGGCTGAGCTGGTGACACGCACCGTTTCGTGCTTATGGTGTCTCCTGGTACCGAGCAAGTGAGGTGGTCCGATGCCCATCCATACCTTCGAATGTGAGTTCTGCGGTCACATCTTCGAGGAACTGATCATGCGCGAGTCCGACGAGTCGGATCTCGTCTGCCCGTCGTGCGGCGCGACCAGGCCGAAGCGGCGGATGTCCGTGACGGCGCGGTGCTCCAGCAGCGGCGGCGGCGGGGGTGCGCCGTTCGCGGGCATGCCGTCGGGCGGCTGCGGTGGCGGCGGGGGAGGCGGGTGAGGGATCCCGTCGGGGTAGTGTGCCCCGTCGAGTGGATTCAGTAGGTCCGGATCTCGTTGCGCGACTGGCGGATCGACATGGTGGCGGTGATGTACAGACCGTGCGCCATGGCGAAGGGGGTCACGTCGGAGGCGGTCTCCCCGCTGTAGAGGTCGGGGATGGTGCCGTCGTCCAGGATCAGCTTGTCCAGCTTCTCCATGTGGGCTTCCGCCCGATCCAGCGTGTCGTGCAGCCGCTGGCGCCCGCGGCCCAGGTCGAGGTCGCGGTAGATGCGCTTGGCCAGGCACACGGCCAGCCACGCCAGGCCCAGGGGCCACTCGGCCTCCTGGCCGTCCTCGGTGGCCATGTGGGTGTCGCCGTCGAACCGCTTGACGCCGCGCTCGCCGACCATCCCCTCCACCTGGTCGAGGATGGCGTCCTGGAGCTCCGGGTCGTCCTTGAGCACGTTGAACGGCCACAGCAGCGACAGCTGCGCGAGGTCGCGGGGCCGGTCGGGGCTCTCCATGGGCAGCAGCGCGTCCATGGCCTCCCGCCCCTCGAGCACGAGGCGGTTGGGGACGGGCACGAGGCGCTCGAGGTCCCGGTGGACCGGGTAGCGGTAGTCGTAGTAGCCGTCCGCCATCCACATGGTCAGCCCGCCGACCATGGCGCCGAGGGTGGACGAGCGGACCACCCGCTCCTCGCGCCAGAAGCCCTCGTCGGGTTCGACGGCCCAGCGGCTGTTGTGGATGTACTGGGACAGGTCCTTGAGCAGGTGGATCTCGGCGGGCCGCACGACCAGGTTGAAGCCGTGCTTCATCATGTCGCCGAGCTTGTACATCAGCAGACCGACGGGGTAGAGGCTGTGGCCGTTGCCGCCATCGAGCATCTCGGCGAGCGACCGCGGGTTGAAGCGGTCGGGGAACAGCTTGGTGCCGTACTCCTCCTCGGCGGGCCACTGAAGGACCGTGTCGATGATCCGGTGGTGGAACTTCTCCAGCAGCTGCAGCGTCAGCGAGTACGTACCCAGCAGGCGCTCGGCCTCGCCGAGGTACTCGTTGGCCGTGGAGGACAGCAGCAGATCCCGCATCGCCACCACGTCGTAGCCCAGGGTCTGGGTCTCCTCGTTGGCGGGGATGGGGGCGCAGATGTAGGCCCCGTTGGCCTGGCGCAGCCGGTCGAGGTGGCCGTAGACGACCCGCAGCCGCTGTTCTGGCGTGAGATCGTGGAACGAACGGCCGGGCGGCAGGACGATGGGACGGTACTCGGTCGAAAGGGTGCTCATGGTGGTCGTCGGCCTTCGAGGAACGACTAGTGTAGCAGAGGAGTTGCCGGTAGGTGGCGCCCTCGCTACGCTTTTGCGGTGGCATCCACCCGCACCACCATCCTGAGCCTCGGTTGCTTTGGCACGGCCGTCGTCGCGCTCATGGCCTGGCTGGGGTACTGGCTGGTGGTCATCGAGTCCGAACCGGACGAGTTGTCGGAGTTCCCCAGCTGGTTCCTCGATCCCCTCGACACGAGCTGGCAGCTGTCCCTTACGCCCAACAGCGACGCCGGTCTCGGTGCGAAGGCCTCGAAGCCGGTGCGCGTGTGCGGCGCCGTCGGCGAGCAGACCTACCTGGCATCCCTGGGATGTGACGCGACCACCCCGGCGTTCGACTCCCCCTTTGCCGCGGCCGAGGCCAAGCGCGAGTCCGTCGCCGCCCCCCTCGGCATGCACTTCGTGGATCGCGTGGAGGTCCCTTGCCCTGCGGGCAAGGCCTATGTGTTTCTTTCTCCCTATGAGTGCGACGGGAACCCCACGACCGAGTCCGCTGCGGGGTTCGTGCCGCGGTTCTAGGGGTCGACGGTCGACAGTCGACGGTCGACAGTAGGGTCGACAGTTGGTGGGTCGACAGTTCTCTTGCCCTCACCTGGCCACAACCGTCGACCAAACAACCGTCGACCAAACAACCGTCGACCAAACAACCGTCGACCAAACAACCGTCGACCAGAACCGTCGACCGTCGACCGTCGACTGTCGACCCAAGTAATTCGAAGGTAATCCCCTCGCGCGGATCTAATTTCACCCGCCCATCGAATAACTCCGATTCAGGCCTCGTCTTAGTCGGTATCTCAACGATTGGAGAGCGCCATGAGGACCCTGCTTACGACGATGGTCACCTTCTTTTCCATGACCCTGGTTTTCCCCGTGATGGCCATGGATGTTCCGCAGCAGGCCGAGGAAGCCAGCGTGCAGGATGCACGGTCCCGATCCCGGAGCAAGGGCAAGAAGGCCAAGAGCTCCTCTTCGCACCGTCGCTCCAACGGCAACCACGGCGGCAACCACGGCAACGGGCACGGCAACGGCCACCACAACGGCCACCACGCCTCGCACAACAACCACAGCGGTCACCACACCAGCCACCACGTCGTGCACCACGGCCGGTCGCACTCCCGCGTGCGGCACAGCGTCGTCGTGGCGCCGCGCCCCGCTGCGGTGGTCGTGCATCCGTCCCGTCCCGGTCGTGACCGCACCGTGTCCACGGTGGCGGTGAACCGGCGGGCGGACAAGGCCAACCGCTTCAGTGTCGGTGGCGGCCTCGGCGTGATGTCGTCCAGGACCTTCGACCGCTCGGACTTCACCAACCTGGGTGTGGAAGCGCAGGCCCGCTACCGGGTCGCCGACCCCCTGGGCCTCGAGGTCAGCCTCGGGTACTACGGCGACATGCAGCCCGACGTGAAGCGCATCGACGTGCCCTTCACCACTTCGGTGATGCTGCACACCCCCGGGTACATCCCCGTCGGCGCCTTCGTGCTGGCCGGTGTGACCCTGAACTACCGGGACTACGACCTGACCTGCAAGGGCGGTCAGCACCTCCGCGGCGGCCTGGTCGGCGGCCACGTCGGCGCCGGCGTGAACCTGAACCTGGGCGACGACGTCACCCTGGAGTGGGACGTGCGCTACACCCGGTACTTCAACGAGACCAACTTCGACCAGGGCGGCACCTCGCGCCACAACGTCGGTACGAGCCTCGCGTTGAATGTCTTCTTCTAGGACTGGTTGACACCCAGGTCGCTGCGCGTGACCCCGCGGCGACCGAACCCGGATGCCCCGCCTCCTTTCCGAGGCGGGGCATTTTTTTTTCTGCTATAGAGATCCGGCTGTCGGTGAGGGAGGTGACGCCGATGAAGTACGCGGGCCGTACCATCCGCGTGGTGGCCGCCGAGATCGCCCGGGAGGGCCGCTACCTGATCACGCAACGGGCCCCCAAGGCGGTGCTGCCCCTGCTGTGGGAGTTCCCCGGCGGTCGCGTGGAGGAGTCGGAGGCCGACTCCGACGCCCTGCGGCGGGAGATCCACGAGAAGTTCGGCATCCACGCCGATGTGGGCGACCTCACCCTCGAGGTGGTCCACGACTACCCCCAGTACACCGTCCAGCTACGGGTCTACCGCTGCACCGTGGACAGCGCCGAGTTCCCCCACGCCCACGTGCACGCCTATTGCTGGGTGGCCCCCGACGAGTTCGACCAGTACGAGTTCCCGGGGGCCGACCAGGAGACCATCGACCAGCTTGTGAGGGACCTCTAAGCCCATGTCTCGCAAGATCCGCATCCTGCTGATCCTCGCGCCCATCCTCGTGGTGGCCGATCAGGCGACCAAGATCATGGTCCGCGCGTGGATCCCCAAGGGCGACAAGATCGTGGTCGTGCCCAAGCTGTTCAACCTGATCCACGTGGAGAACCCGGGCGCGGCCTGGGGCCTGATGGGGGACAACGAGCACCGGCTGCTGATCTTCCTGGGGGTGTCCATCGTGGCCTTCGTGGTCATCGGGTTCTACTTCAAGGCCCTGCCCGCCACCGAGGGGTGGCTGTCCGCGGCGCTGGCGATGATCCTGTCGGGCGCGGTGGGCAACTTCATCGACCGCGCCCTGTTCCACAAGGTCACCGACTTCGCCGACTTCCACATCGGCTGGTCCGGCGGCCTGCGCGAGTTCGTGCTGCGCCACTCCCACACCACCCACTACCCCACCTTCAACGTGGCCGACATCGCCATCGTGGTGGGGGTCGGCATGTTCCTCGTGCACGTGCTGATCGTCGAGCCGCGGCTCGCGCGCAAGGCCAAGCAGCAGGCCAGCGCTCCCGCCGAGAACTGATCGCGGCGCTCCCATGAGACCGTGGCTGTACCAGGGCGCCCTCCCGCTCCTGGGAGACATCGCCGTGCCGGCGTACTACTTCTGGCTCGCCATGGGCTTCATCGCGGCCAGCGGGATCGTGGTGCGAGAGTCGCGGCGGTCCGGGGTGCACGTCCCCTACGCGCTGGACCTGGCGCTGATCGTGCTGGTGGGATCGCTGGTGGGCGCCCGCATCGGCCACATCGTCTTCGAGAACCCCCAGGGGTACATCGAGGATCCCATCCGCCTGCTGCAGGTCTGGAAGGGCGGCTACGTGCTGTACGGCGGGCTGGTCTTCAACGTCACCGCCATGGCGATCTACATCCGCTGGCGGCGCATGGGCTTCTGGAAGGTGGCCGACGTCTACGCACCGGCCGTGGCCATCGGCTTCGGCGTGGGGCGCCTGGGGTGCCTGTCCGCGGGCTGCTGCTACGGCCGCCCCTCGGACTGGCCCTTCGGGTTCCAGCTGCCCTGGGGCGTGACCCTGGCGTCGTCCCAGGTCCCCGCCCACCTCCGCGGCGTCGAGCTGCACCCGACCCAGGCCTACCTCTGCCTGCTCGGCCTGGGGCTGTTCCTGTGGATCAGCCGCGTGCGTCGCCACCAGCGCTACCACGGCCAGGCCTTCCTCCACCTCCTCGCCCTGTACGCCGTGGGCCGATCCTCCGTCGAGCTGTTCCGCTACGACCTGGACCGCGGCACCTACCTCGGCGAGATGCTCTCCACCTCCCAGCTCCTCTCCGTGCCGCTGTTCGTCGCCGCCCTGATCGGCATGCGGACGCTCTCGAAGAAGCTGCCGCTGACGGCCGCCTGACCCATGTTCCCCATCGCGCTGCGGCTCGGCGACCTCTCCATCACCTGGTACGGCGTTCTCGTGGCCGCGGGATTCCTGCTGTCGGTGCGCTGGGCCACGGTCCACGCGCGCCGCAACGGGCTGTCCGGCGAGATGGTGGAGCGGCTGTCGTTCTGGATCATCGTCTCGGCCGTGGTGGGATCGCGGCTGGCCTACGTGCTGACCGACCTGCCCACCTACCTCGCGTCGCCTGTGCGCGTGTTCGACCCCCGGGAGGGGGGGCTGGTGTTCCTGGGCGGGTTGCTGGGGGCGCTGGCCTGCGCGGTGGCCTTCATCCGCATCAAGAAGCTCGAGTTCTGGCGGTACGCGGACGTGGTGCTGCCCACGGTGGCCCTGGGCCACGCCCTCGGTCGCCTCGGCTGCTTCGCCGTGGGGTGCTGCTACGGCAAGCCTGCGCCGGATCTGCCGTGGGCGGTGACCTTCCCGGTCAGCGCGTGGGAGCAGATCGCGCCGGTGGGCGTACCCCTGCACCCGGTCCAGCTGTACGCGGCGGGGTTCAACCTCGCGCTGTTCGTGGGGCTGACTGCGGCGTACCGCCGCCGCCGATTCGACGGCCAGATCGCGTTGCTGTACCTGGGCCTGTACTCGGCGGGTCGTGTGGTGCTGGAATTGCTGCGCGGCGACGAGGCGCGCGGGTTCGTGCTGGAGGGCAGCCTGGGACAGGCGCTGAGTACGGGTCAGAGCACGTCGATCTTGGTCATGGTCGGCGCGTCGGCCGGGTATGCCTGGCTGCGCAGGACCTCCTCCACCTGATCCTGGGTGAGGATCTTCTTGGCGACGAGGATCTCCCCCACCAGACGCCGTCGTCCCCGGCCGGTGTCCTGCTGCTCCAGCGCGTCGGCGAGCTGCTCGGCGGTGAGGAAGTGCATCAACACGGCGATCCGGCCGAACAGCACGTCGTCGCGGGCCGCCGCCGTGGGCAGGCCGAAGCGGAAGGTGGTGCCCTCGCCGATCCTGGAGTCCACGGCGATGTAGCCGCCCATCTTCTCCACCAGGGAGCGGCACACGCTCAGCCCCACGCCGGAGCCGCGATAGCCCGGCCCGGACTTTCGCTCGGACTGGTAGAAGCGGTCGAAGACCCGCGGCAGGGCGTCGGCGGGGATGCCCTGCCCGTCGTCCTCCACCCGGATCTCGGTGTACTGCTTGCCGCGGGGGCGGACGCACACGCGCATGTGGGTGCCCACGGGGCAGTGCGCCAGCACGTTGTTGGCCAGGTTGGCCACCACCTGGGCCACGGCGTCGCCGTCGGCGTACACCTGCAGCCCGGCCATGCTCTCCTCCTCGAGCTCCACCGTGATCCCCTTCTCCTCGGCCTTGCTGCGGATCAGCTCCACGGGCGGAGAGAGCACGGCGAGCAGCGGTAGCTGGGACGGCTTGATGGGGTAGCGGTCCGAGTCGAGCCGCGACAGGGCCAGCACGTCGGTGGAGAAGCGCGCGAGCCGCTCGATGTTGCGCTCGATCATCTCGAGGAACTCGGTCTGCTTGCCGTCCAGGTCCCCAAGGGTGCCGTCGAGGAGCAGCCCCACCGCCGACCGGATGGCGGTCATGGGGGTGCGCAGCTCGTGGGTCACCACGTCGATGAACTCCTGCTGGATCTGCGTGAGCTCGCGCAGCTGATCCAGCACCATCTCCTTGGCCTTGAGCGTGCGTCGCACCTTCTCGGCCTTGCGCAGCTCGCTGATCAGGCGCTGGCGGCCGATGGCGTGGTGGATGGTGCGCGACAGCAGCTCGGCGTTGACGTTGGCCTTGGGCAGGTAGTCCTGCGCCCCCAGGCGGATGGCCAGGGCGCCCAGCTTGCGGTCCTCGAGGCCCGTCAGCACGACGACGGGGACGTCGGGCCAGTTGGCGTGCAGCGTCTCGAGGGTGTCCAGCCCGGAGGAGTCGGGCAGGTTCAGGTCCAGCAGCACCACGTGGGCCTCGCCCTCGGCGAGGAGCTCCATACCGCGCGCCAGCCGTGGGGCGGTCTGCAGGTCGAAGCGGGTGTCGCGGATGCTGTTGAGGCGGTGCTCGATGAGCACGGCGTCGCCGGGGTTGTCCTCGACGAGGAGCACGGCCACCTGCTGGCGGGCCCCGAGCTCGCCGAACACGTCGCTGTCGATCGTGGGGTCCCCCCCCTCGGGGGGAATCACAGGTGCTTCTCGAGCGCCTGTCGCTGCTCCTCGGTCAGATCGCCGATGAGGTAACGCGCGATGTTGAGGATGGTGGCGTTCTCGTAGGGCTTGGTCACGTAGTACGTGGCTCCCATGATGTAGCCCTTGAGGATGTCGTCGTCCTGGTTCTTGGCCGTCAGCACGATCACCGACAGCTTCTCGAGCAGCTCCGGCGCCATGCCCTCGAGGACGCCGTAGCCGTCCACGTTGGGCATCATCAGGTCGAGGATCATCAGGTCGTAGCGCTCGCCCGAGGCGAGCTTGTCGAGGGCGATCTGGCCGTCCTCGGCCTCGTCGGTCTGAAAGCCGTGGGCTCCCAGCAGCGTCTTGAGGTTCAGGCGGATATCGGGCTCGTCCTCGACGATGAGGATCTTCTTGTCGGTCTCGGAGCCGGTCATGGGACCTCCCCTGGGCTCGGTCGCGGGATGTGGAGTTCGGTGTACGCTCCCCGTCGGCGAACCTTATTCGGCCCTCGTCGGCGAGTCAATGGTCCTTGCGTAGCTCACCGCGCGCCATCGGGTCCAGCCGCCGGGGAGGTCGAATCGCCTCACGCGGACGCCGCGGCCGTCGGTGGCGACCTGGAGCGTGCCGTGACGACCCGTGTCGAGGAACGTCGCGCCGGCGTGGGCGTAACGGGACACCACAGACGGCCGCGGCAGGTCGTGGCGATCACCGCGGTCGAGGGAGGCCACCGCCACGAGGGGGCGGACGGCGCCGACGAAGGGCGCGGTGCTGGAGGTGGCGCTGCCGTGGTGCGGCACCTTGAGCACCTGGGAGCGCAGCGCGGCGCCGTCGCGGATCAGCTGGCGCTCCAGGTCGGCCTCGGCGTCCCCGGCGAGCAGGTAGGACACGCGACCGTGGACCAGGCGGAGGACCATGGAGTGACCGTTGGGAGGGCAGTGGCGGGTGACGCCCGGGCAGGGCGCGTCGCGGCGCGGGTGGAGCGCCCGGACGCGTACCCCACCCAGGGACGAGGGCAGGGTCGCGCCGTCGGACAGCACGCGCACGCGCAGGCCCAGACGCGCGGCCTCGTCCATCAGGCCGGCCGCGGTGTGGTCCGGTGAGATGGGGACAGGGAGCCACAGCTCGTCCGTGGGCAGGGCGCGCAGGACGGCGGCGGCGCCGCCGAAGTGATCCGAGTGCAGGTGGCTCACCGCCACCGCCCTGAGGCGACGAATGCCCATCCGGCGCAGGGCGGGGACCACGAGCCGCTCGCCCACGTCGTACGTGCGGTACGCGTCCCCGGCGTCCACCAGCACGTGGCTGCCGTCGGGGAGGCTGATCAGGAGGGCGTCGCCGTGACCCACGGCGAGGCCGGTGAGGACCAGCTCGCCGCGCGGCGGCGCGCCCGGGTGCACGGGGGCCAGGGCCAGGGCCGCGGCGGCGAGGGCGCCCAGCCACCGTTGCCGGGGCTTCGGAAGGGCCAGCGCCGCCCCCATGACGAGGGTGGCCGCGACGGCCAGGCCCGGCGGTGGGCTGGCCTCGACGACGGGCGAGGCGGCCGCGCCGATCTCGAGCACCGCGCAGCCCGCGCGGGCGACGGTGTCGGCGACGGCCAGCAGCGCCGTGCCGCCGGGCTCCCAGACGAGGCCCAGGCCGCACGCCGCGAGCAGCAGCGGCACGAGGATCGCACCCAGGACGGGGATCGCCACGAGGTTGCACGGCACGCCACCGAGGGACACGCGGCCGAACCAGGCCCAGCTCAGCGGCGCGGTCCCCAGCGCCGCGGCCGCGGACGCCGCCGCGAGGGAGGGGAGGGGGGCGCGGACATTGCGCGGCGTGAGGCGGATCAACGCGACGACGCTGCCGAAGCTCAGGGCCGTGCCCGCCTCCCACAGGGCCGCGGGATCCCCCAGCAGGAGCCCGCACCACGCCGCCGAGCAGACCTGCAGGGGGTGGATCTTCCGGCGCATCACCAGGGCCGCGGCCACCCCGGCGGCCATGGCCCCGGCCCGGCGCGTCGAGGTGCTCCAGCCGGTGAGGGAGCCGTACACCGCTGCGGCGACCAGGCCGCAGGCCAGGCCCACGAGCCGCGGCGGGATGCGCCGGCGCAGCCTCGGGAGGCGGCAGCCCACGGAGCGCGCGAGCCAGCCCACGACCAGCGCCACGATCCCCACGTGGAGCCCGGAGATGGCCAGCAGGTGCGACGTCCCGGTGCGGGCGAACCGCTCGCGGAGATCCTCGTCCAGAAGGGAGCGATCGCCCAGTACGAGGGCCAGGGCCAGGCCGTCCACCGGGGCCTCGAGGCGGCCCAGGAGGAAGGCGCGGACCGCGCGGCGGGTGCGCACGAGCGTCCCGGGCGCCGAGGGAGTGACGGTCAGGGAGCCCGTCGGCCGCGCGGTGATCGCGGTGCCGTCGCGGAGAGCTCGCCGCCGTCGGTCCCGCTGTCCGGGGGTGGGGGTATTGTGGAGCTCGTCGAGGCGGGCGCGCCCGCGCACCCGTGCCCCGGGGGGCGGCGGTGCGCCCCTGGAGGCACGCAGGCGCAGGGAGCCCTCGGCCGGATGTGCCAGGTCGAGGCGGGCCGTCCAGGACCCGTCTTCGGACACCTCCGGGGGGCCGACCGTGCTCCCGCGGATATCCACGGGGTGATCGCCCACGAACACACCCAGCGACCCCCCCGGTGCGGTCTGATCCGTACTCACGGCGGCGGCGCCGAGCAGCAGCGCCGCGGCGGGGATCGTGACGCCGCGGAGCCTGCGCGCGCCCAGCGCCAGGATCACAGCCGCGGCCACGACGGCGGACGCCGCGTCCACGGGCGCGCGGTCGGCGAGCCACACCCCCACGGCCAGGGTCAGACCGGGGATCAGCAGGGGAAACCGGTGCACGGGTGTACCCGTCTGCAGGCATCGTGCCAGCTCCCGTCCGCGGCCGGCGCACCGGTACCGACCGAAAATCGGTCGCTTCTCGGGAAAACCGTCCGATTTTCGGTCGGTCGCGCGTCCTTCTTGACGACGTGCGACCCCCTCGATAGCGTGGGTCGCGGAACAAACTGAAACAGCCGTTGCAGGACCCATCCGGGGGGATGGCCATGAGCGAAGACTCCTCAGGAGGCGGGGCCGGCCGCGAGGCCGCGCTACACAAGCTGTTCGGGCGCATGCCCGCCGAGCTACAGGCTGCCCACGACGCCTCTCGACAGATCAACGAATCCAAGTTCCGCAACCTCGCCGAAGGAGCCGATGAGGGCGTCCTGTGCTCGAGCACCGAGGGGGTGGTCACCTTCGCCAACGAGGCCGCGGCCCAGATCCTGGGCTGGGAGAGTTCCGAGCGGATGATCGGGCGGCCCTCGGTGGAGCTGTATCACGCGACCGAGGATCGCGAGAAGCTGCTGAGCCTCCTGATGCAGCACGGCCGGCTCGACCCGGTGGATCTGGTCATGCGAAGCGAGGACGGGCGCCCGGTCAAGGTCCGCGGCAAGGTCATGCTCATCGACGACCCGACAGGCCGTCCGACCGAGTTCCTGGGCGTCATCACCAGCACGCGGGAGCTGCTGGCGGAGCGGGAGAAGCTCGACGAGACGCGCTACCGCCTGCAGGGCGCCGCGAGGGACCTCGAGGAGAGCCACCGGGAGCTGGACGAGTTCGCCCATGTGGTCTCCCACGACCTGCGTGAGCCGGTGCGCATGGTGGGGAGCTTCCTGGAGCTGCTGCAGAAGCGGAGCGGCGACACGCTGGACGACCGCGCCGGGGAGTACCTCGGCTTTGCCGTGGAGGGCGCCCAGCGGCTGGACTCCCAGATCGCAGACCTGCTCGCCTACGCGCGCGTGCGCACGAGAGGGGCGGAGTTCGAGCGCTGCGACGCCGAGGAGATCCTGGGCCTGGCCCGGGATCGGCTGGGATCGGTGATCGAGCGCTCGTCGGCGGAGATCACCCACGATCCCCTGCCCGCGGTCCAGGGCGACCGCGCGCAGCTCGTGGTGCTGCTGGGGCACCTGCTGGCCAACGCCATGAAGTTTTGCGGTGAGGCTGCGCCGCGGATCCATGTGAAGGCCGAGGCCGCCGGCGATCGCCACCTCCTGGAGGTGAGCGACAACGGACTCGGGATCGCCGCGGAGTTCAAGGACCAGGTGTTCGAGATGTTCACCCGCCTGAACACCCGCGAGGAGTACCCCGGCAACGGCGCCGGCCTGGCCGTCTGCCGCCGCATCGTGAATCGCCACGGCGGCGAGATCTGGCTGCGATCCCAGCCCGGAGAGGGCACCCGCGTCTTCTTCACCCTGCCCGCCGCCGTGGACGGTTGATGCCGGCCGTGCCATGACCCACCCCCACACGGACCGCCTGACCGTGCTGCTCATCGAGGATGACGCGGCGTCCGCCCGCGCGGTGCGCGAGTATGTGGAGCTGGAGAGCCCTGGGCAGTTCGAACTCGAGGTGGTGGATCGCCTCTCCACCGGGATCGCGCGGCTGATGCGCGGCGGCGTGCACCTGGTCCTGCTGGACCTCAACCTCCCCGACAGCCGCGGCCTGGACACCTACGTGACGGTGCGCACCCAGGCGCCGGACGTGGCCGCGGTGGTGCTCACCGGCGAGGACGACGAGAAGCTGGCCCTGGCCGCGGCGCGGGAGGGCGCCCAGGACTACCTCGTCAAGGGACAGATCAGCGGGGACGGCATCGTGCGCTGTCTGCACTACGCGTACGAGCGCCAGCAGGCCCTGGTGCAGCTCAAGCGGTACGCTCGCCGGCTCAGCGCCAGCGAGAGCCGCGCCCGTCGCGTCATCGAGAACAACGCCGACGCCATCGTCGTGGCCGACCCCGACGGCCAGGTCAGGTTCGCCAACCGCTCCGCCGAGGTGATGTTCGGCAGGGCGGCCGACGATCTGGTCGGGCGCAACTTCGATCACCCCCTGCAGGAGGGGCAGACCAGCGAGATCCTGGTCCAGGGCCCCCCCGAGCATGTCGTGGAGATGCGGGTGGTCGGCACGTCGTGGGACGACCAGCCCGCGCTCATGGCGCTGCTACGGGACGTGACGCAGCGTCGCAAGGCCGCCGAGTTGCGCGCCCGCCTGGAGGCCGAGGCCCTCGCGGTGAAGGAGCTGCGCCGGCTGGACCGCATGAAGTCCGAGTTCATGGTCAACGTCACCGAGGAGCTCGTCGCGCCGCTGCACCCGCTCCAGTCGGGTGTCGACGACCTGCTGTCGGGCGCCCAGGGCGAGCTGGCGGACCGCCAGCGAGAGGTGCTGCAGCTGCTGTCGCGGCACATCCGCGACCTGTCGCGCTTCGCCGGCGGGGTCCAGGCCCTGTCCCGGCTGGACTCGGGCCGCTACGACGTGCAGCTGGGAGATCTCGCCCTGGTGCCGCTGATCGAGGCCGAGGTGGCCCGGCTGGCCCCGGCCGCCGACGACCGTCAGGTGAGCACCGAGCACGCGCTGGACGAGGACGCGCGCGTCCGCGCCGATCGCGACGCGGTCCAGCGGGTCGTGCGGCACCTCGTCGACAACGCCCTCACCCACAATCCCGAGGGTACCGACATCCTCGTGCGCACCGCCCGCCTCGACGACGACACGGTGGAGGTGTCCGTGGTGGACACCGGCCGCGGTATCCCCACCGACCAGCGGGATCGTGTCTTCGACGCCTTCTACCAGACCACGCCGGACGGCAGCAGCCTCGGCGCCGGCATCGGGCTGGCCCTGTGCAAGGCGCTCGTGGAGATGATGGGCGGCACCATCGCGGTGCACTCGCAGCTCGGCGAGGGCGCACAGGTGCGGTTCACGCTGCGCGCGGCGCAGCCCGCCGACTAGCGACTCTGGTGCAGGTAATGGGTGACGATGGCGGGCCGGTCCGGCTCGGATACGGTGATCTCCGCGAGCTTGATGGACCCGGCGGTGATCAGCAGCACCTTGGCGCCGGAGTCCCCCAGCAGATCCCCCACCTGGACCACGCGCTCGTCCCCGGCGGGGAAGCGCACGATGGCACGGGCTGGATCGGCGTCCGGGATCGTGGCGATGAGCCGGATCTCCGAGAGGGGGGCGGACATGGGCAGGGCGGCCTCGCACGTGCCGGGCGCCGCCGCCGTGGGCGCGACCTGGACCGGCACCTGGACGGCGGGCTGGGGCGCCACCTCGGCGTAGACCGGCGCCTCTGCGACCATCGCGACGGGGGGCTCCGGGACCGCCTCGACCACCGGCTCGGGGAGCTCGGTCGCGACCGCGGGCACCGCTGCGGTGGGGTCCTCCGCGGCCAGGGCGTCGGCTGCGGAGGCGGCGGAGTCGTCGTCGTCGCCGGCGGCCACCACGGCGGGCGGATCCCCCGTGTCCACCACCAGGGGGGCGGCGGTGGGCTCCTCGGGGACGAAGTCGGACGCGGGCGGCAGGTCCATGCCGCCGCCTGTCGAGGAGTCGCCCCCGTCGGCTGCGCCGGTGACCCCGTTGGGGAAGGGGGAGAACATCCCGCCCTCGCGGTCCTCGACGCCCGTGCAGGCACCCAGCGCGAGGGGGACGAGGACGAAGGACAGAGCCGCGAGACGCACGTACATGGATTCACCCTGTGTTGGCCGGAGCCGCCTGTCGAAGACCTTACCGTGCTGCGTTCGGGGGTGTCAAAACACACGCGCGCGCTTGACGCGGGCTCGTTCCTTGTTATGTTCACCGCCGTGAGCGAGCCCCTCGAGGAAGCCCCGATCTTCGACCGTCGAGACCTCAAGGGGCCGTTCGATCTCATCGGCGACGTGCACGGCTGTTTCACGGAGCTCGTCGCCCTGCTCCACCGCCTCGGATACCACGACGACGGGGACTCCTGGGTCCACGCCGAGGGCCGCACCGCGGTGTTCCTCGGCGACATCATCGACCGCGGGCCGTCCGTGCCCGAGGTCGTGGTGCTCGTGTCGAAGATGGTGCGCCTCGGCCGCGCCCTGTTCGTGCCGGGCAACCACGACGAGCGGTTCACCGCGTTCCTCGGCGGCGAAGACGTGGTGGTGGCCTACGGCCTCGAGCAGACCCTGGAGCAGCTCGAGGCGCTGGCCGAGGACGACCGCACGGACGTGCTCGAGCGTTTCCTGGAGCTCTTCCTGGAGTCGCCGCCGTACCTGTGGCTCGACGACGGCGGCCTCGTGGCCGTGCACGGCGGCATCGAGGAGTCGATGATCGGGTCCTTCGGCCCGGAGGTCTGGCAGTTCTGCCTCATGGGCAAGGTGGCCATCGACGGTCCGAACCAGGTCCGTCGCCTGGAGTGGGCGCCGAGCTACCGCGGAAGCGCCCTGGTGGCGTACGGTCACACCCCCTGCCCCCAGCCGGTGTTCGTCAACAACACCGTCAACCTGGACCAGGGCTGCGTGTTCGGCGGCAGCCTCTCGGCGCTGCGCTACCCGGAGCGGGACACGGTGACCGTCCGCGCCCGCGAGCCGTACTTCATCCCCGGCCGCATGACCCCCCGGGCGGACGCGCGATGAGCGCGGAGCTGCCCTGGTCCGTCCGCCCCCTCTCCGCCGGCGACGTGATCACCGACGCCCTGCGCCTGATGCGATCGGACTTCTGGAAGCTGTGCGGCACGGTGGCCGTCGCGGTGGTGCCGGCCAACCTCGTCATCGCCGTGGTCATCTACCTGTTCATGCGGCACATGGGCCGCGTGCCGTACACCGAACCCAACGTGGCCGCCCTGGGGGTGCTCTACTACGGCGCCCTTCTCCTGGGCGCGGCCTCCCTGTGGGGGCTGGTGATCCCGTTCGCCCAGGTGGCGCTGATCCGGGCGATCACGGACCGCTACATGGGCCGTCCGGTGCGCATCGGTCGGGCCTACCGCTGGCTCGTGGACCACTTCTGGACGGTCACGGGGACCGTGGTCCTGGTCGCGCTGATCCTCTCGGCGGTGCTCACGTTCATCGTCATGCCCGGGTTCTTCGTGGTGGTGATCGTGGCGGTGCTGAGCGGCCCCCTGGCGCCGTTCGTGCTCGTCATGGGCATCCTGGCCGTGGCCGCGCCCATGGTCATCGCCCTGTTCCTGGTGATGCTCGCCGTGCCGACCATGGTCACCGAGGAGGAGGGGGGCGTGTACGCGGTGGCGCGGTCGGTGCGCCTGGTGATGAGCCAGCCCACCAAGGTGCTGCTGCTGGTGACGATCACCTGGATGTTGAGCCTCGCGATCTCGTCGCTGCCGGGGCTGTTCATGCCCACCCCGGCGGTGGATCTGTCCGGACCCACCGGCATCTTCGACTACTACGGCGCCACCGCCCTGACCACGGCGATCACCACGGCCCTGGCCGGGGTGACCCAGTCGGTGATCCGCACGCTGCGCGGCTCCATCTACCTGCTGACGTACTTCGACGCCCGCTGCCGCACCGAGGGCTACGACGTGGAGTTCGCCGCTCGCAAGGCGGGGATCTGGGCCGGACCCCGAGCCCTGATGGGGGAGACCGCGGCAGCGGAGGGGGCGGTCGGTGCCGGCTAGCGCGGCGAATGATCCCGAGGCGGTACGCGAGGCCACGCGGGCCCTGCTCGACGAACGGCGCTACCGCGACGGCATGCGCCTCGAGCAGGGGGAGCCGGACGACTTCCTCGACGCCATCATCGATCGCATCGGCGATCTGCTGCTGTCCATCATCGCCCTGCAGGAAAGCAATCCGGTGCTGTACTGGCTGCTCATCGCGGGCCTGGTCGCGGTGGCCATGCTGCTCACCTGGCACATCGTCTACTCCGTGCGGCGATCCAGCCGGACCCCGACGCGACCCGCCGACCGGGTGGGCGCGGTGGTGGGTACGTCGGACCTCGACGCCCTGTGGCAGCGCCAGCGCGACGCCGCCTCGCAGGGAGAACGGCTGCTCGCGCTGCAGCTGCGCTTCGCCATCGCGGTGGCGTCGTCCATCGGCGTGCAGCGCCTGCGCAACCTGGGCCACCTGACGTACCGCGAGCTGGTGGCCGTGGGGGCGCGGGCCGGGCTGGACGCGGATCTGACGCCCACCGTGGAGGTCATCGAGCAGACCCTGTACGGCGGCCAGGAGCTGGACGGCGAGCAATACGACCGCTGCCTGGCGGCCCTGGAGCCGGAGGACGAACCATGAGGCCCTGGTGGCGCAGCGCGCCGGGCATCGCCGGGTTGGGGGTGGTAGGCGCCCTGCTGGCCCTGCTGTTCCTGCCCCAGGGAGACCTGACCCTGGACGCGTCGAGCTATGGCGTGGGGCGCAGCGGCCACCGGCTCGGCTTCGAGCTGCTCGAGGCGATCGGGTACGACACCGTGCGCTTCATCCACGGCGCCGAGGTGCTGCCCGCGGGCACCCAGGGCGACGGCAGCACCCTGTGGGTGATCGAGCCCGGGCCGTCCATCCTCGACGAGGGCCCCGCGGGCATGGGGGGCGTGGCCGGCTGGGTGGCCCAGGGCAACACGCTGCTGCTGGCCTTCGGCCGCGAGCGGGGCGACCTGGGCGCGCGAATCCTGCGCGACATCGAGCGGCGGCGGGTCGAGGACGAGGGCGAGCCGACACGGAGGACCCCCGACGAGGAGGCGCTGCGCCCCCTGGGGGACGCGGCCGAGGCCCTGTACGCCCTCGGCCTGGAGGACGTGGCCGTGGTGGGCGGGCGCTCGGAGTTCGACGTGGGCTTCGACGACCCCATCGACGTGAGCAGCCGCCTCGACGGCGTGGCCTACCTGCGGGGTGTGCGCGGGGCGCCGGTGCTGGAGGGGGACGGGCTGGCCGGGGGCGAGGTCCTCGTGAACAGTCGCGACGGCGTCCTGGTCTGGCGCGGCCCCCTCGGCGACGGCGAGGTGATCCTCGTGTCCGAGGCGCGCCTGCTCAACAACTGGGCGCTCGCCGGCGCCGACAACGCCATCTTGCTGGATCGTCTGGCCGCGCTGAGCCACCGCGGCGGGCCCGTGCTGTACGAGGAGTTCAGCCACGGCTACGCGTCAGCGGCCTCCCTGGTGAAGCTGCTGCTGACGCCGCCGGCGCTGTTCGTCACCTTGCAGGTGATCGCGGTGCTGCTGGTGGTGGCGCTGTGGCGGTCCCGTCGGTTCGGGCCGGCCCTGCCCGCGCCCCAGACATCCCGGCGGTCGAAGATCGAGCACGTGACGGCCCTGGCCGATCTGCACCGGCGCGGCCGACACCAGGGTGGCGCAGCGAGGCGGCTGCGCGCCCACCTGATGACCCGCGTCCGCGACCGGCTGGGCCACGGCGCCCGGGTGAGCGAGGACGTGTTGATCCGGCGGCTGGCCGAGCGGCTGCCGCTGGCCGAATCCACGCTGCGCGAGCAGCTGACGCCGCCCCAGCGATCCGATCCGCGGTCGCTGCTGCACTACGCCCGGAGGCTCCATCGCCTCCGGCGCAGGTTCGAGGAGGGACGATGAGTTCCGTGGACATCGTGAAGGAGCTGTTCGAGGGCACCCGCGCCGAGCTGCGCAAGGTGATCGTCGGTCAGGACGACACGGTCGAGCTGCTGCTGGTGGCGCTGCTGTGCGAGGGCCACGCCCTCGTGGAGGGGGTCCCCGGCACGGCCAAGACGCTGCTGGTGCGGAGCCTGGCCCGCACCCTCGGCTGTCGCTTCAACCGGGTGCAGTTCACCCCCGATCTGATGCCGTCGGACGTGGTGGGTACGTCGCTGTTCCACATGGGCGAGGGGGTGTTCAAGTTCCGCCCCGGCCCGGTGTTCTCCAACTTCCTGCTCGGCGACGAGATCAACCGCGCCCCGGCCAAGACCCAGTCCGCCCTGCTCCAGGCCATGGAGGAGGGGCAGGCCACCGTGGACGGCGAGACCTACGCGTTGCCCGAGCCGTTCATCGTCGTGGCCACGCAGAACCCGGTGGAGCAGGAGGGCACGTACCCCCTGCCCCAGGCGCAGCTCGACCGCTTCATGTTCAAGCTGATCACCGGCTACCCCACCGAGGACGAGGAGGTGCGGATCCTCGCCGAGCACCACGCGGGCACGGGCGCGTCCGAGCTGGACCGCTTCGACCTGCAGCAGGTGGCCGACATCGCCCGCATCCGCGAGTGCAGGGAGGCCATCCGCGCCATCCACGTCGAGGAGTCGGTGCTGCGCTACGTGGCCGCCCTGGCCCGGGCCACCCGCACCGATCTGAAGGTCTCGCTGGGCGTCAGCCCGCGCGCGGCCCTGCAGCTGCTCATGGGGGCCAAGGCCGAGGCCGCGATCCACGGCCGTGACTTCCTCATCCCCGACGACGTCAAGCGCGTGGTGCTGCCCACGTTCCGCCACCGCCTGGAGCTGTACCCGGGGGTCGAGCTCGAGGGGGTGGGCCCCGACGACGTGCTCCAGGGTGTGCTCGCCAACGTGGAGGCCCCCAGGGAGTGACGCGGACCTTCCCCGCTGCCGGGGCCGCGGCCCTGGCCGTCGCCGGACTGCTGCCCGCGGTGCTGGCCCTCGCCTCGCCCGGCCTGGCCTGGGTGTGGTTCGGTGCCGTGCTGGCCGGTGCGGTGATCCTGGCGTGGACCCGGGGGCTGCTCGTCTCGCGAGACGATCTGGAGATCCGCCGGGAGGTCGACGACCGGCTGCACATCGGCGTGGCCGCGCCGGTGACCGTGGCCGTGCGCAACCGCGGCCGGTCGCCCTTACGACTGCAGCTGCGGGACACGCCGCCCCAGGCGCTGGGCGACGGCGATCTGGGCGAGCCCGTGGTCCTCGACGCCGGGGCCGAGCACCGC
This sequence comes from uncultured Rickettsiales bacterium, assembly GCA_964558555.1. Lineage (GTDB taxonomy): Bacteria > Myxococcota_A > UBA796 > UBA9615 > CAYRNR01 > CAYRNR01. The sequence continues at coordinate 26,308 of CAZLEO010000083.1, forward strand.
TTCTCGTACGACGTGCGGCCCTGCGACCGCGGCGCCTACCGCTTCCCCGAGGTCTGGGTGCGCTGCTGGTCGCCGCTGCGGCTGTGGCTGCGCCAGCTGAGCTACCCCGTGGACACCACCGTGTCCGTCTACCCGGACATCCGGGCGCTCACCGACGTCAGCCCGCTGATGCTGCGCAAGCTCTACGCCGAGCTCGGCGTCAAGGAGCAGCGCCGCCGCGGCACCGGCATGGAGTTCGACCACATCAAGGAGCACACCCCCGACGACGGCACCCTCGGCATCGACTGGAAGGCCACCGCCCGCCGCTGCAAGCCCATGGTCCGCACCTACCGCATCGAGCAGAACCACGACGTGGTGGTGGGGCTGGACACGGGCCGCCTGATGGGGTCGCGCGTGGGTGGCATCACCAAGCTCGACCACGCCATCAACGCTGCGTTGCTGCTGGGCCGCGTCTGCCTGACCAACGGCGACCGGCCCGGACTGATCGCCTTCAACGACCGCGTCCAGACCTTCCTCAAGCCTGCGGGCGACCGCGGCCAGATGGAGCGCATGCTGCACACGCTGCACGACCTGGACTCGGACTTCTCCGAGACCAGCTTCCGCCGCGCCCTGCTGACCATGGACACGGTGCAGCGCAAGCGATCGCTGGTGATCCTGCTGACGGACTTCGTCCACGGTCAGGCCGACGAGCACATGATCGCCTCGGTGATGGGGCTGTCGCGACGCCACCTCGTGCTGTTCGTGGCCCTGCGCGATCCCCACCTGGACGATCTGGCCGACGCCCCGCCCGACGACGAGGGCGCGGTCTTCACCCAGGTGGTCGCACAGGGACTGGACCAGGACCGCCACAAGGTGTTGCAGTTGTTGCGCAGCCGCGGCGTGCACACACTGGATCTGCAGCCCGCACAGGTGACCCAGCGGGTGCTGAACCGTTACCTGCAGCTGAGATCGGGGATCTGATGACCGGGACCTACCGCCTGATCGTGGCCGAGAAGCCGTCCGTGGCGCGGGACATCGCCCGTGTGCTGGGCGTGCGCGGTCGTGGGCAGGGAGTGATCGGGTCGGGGGACACGCGGATCACGTGGTGTGTGGGGCACCTGGCGGAGCTGGCCGAGCCCGCCACCTACGACAAGGCCTGGAAGTCGTGGCGCATGGACACGCTGCCCATGCTGCCCGACCGCTTCCGGCTCAAGGCTCGCAAGGGGGTGCGGGACCAGTACACGGTGGTGCGCGGGCTGATGCGCGAGGCCGGCGAGGTGGTCAACGCGTGTGACGCCGGCCGCGAGGGTGAGCTGATCTTCGACAACGTCTACCAGCTGTCCGGGTGCAAGGCGCCGGTGCTGCGGCTGTGGATCTCGTCGATGACCGACGCGGCGATCCGTGCGGGGTTCGCCTCGTTGCGGCCCGGCGCCGAGATGGAGCCCCTGCGGGACGCCGCGCGGTGCCGGTCCGAGTCGGACTGGCTCGTGGGCCTCAACGCCACGCGGGCGATGACCCTGCGGGCGCGCGACGGGGGCGGCCAGTCACCCCTGCTGTCCCTGGGGCGCGTGCAGACCCCGACGCTGGCGATGCTGGTGCAGCGCGAGGAGGCCATCGAGCAGTTCGTCCCCGAGCCGTTCTGGCAGGTCAAGGTGCAGTTCGAGGTTCCCGACGGGCCGTGGGAGGCCCTGTGGACCGAGGAGCTGGCGGGCGGCAAGCGCAACGATCGTCTGAAGGACAAGGCCGCCGCCGGGGCGATCCTGGCGCGTATCCAGGATCAGGACGGCCTCGTCACGCGGGTGACGCGCAAGAAGACCCGCGAGAAGCCGCCGCTGCTGTACGACCTCACCACGCTGCAAAAGGAGGCCAACCGGAGGTTCCGCTTCTCGGCCAAGCGGACCCTGGAGCTGGCCCAGTCCCTGTACGAGGAGCACAAGGTGCTGTCCTACCCGCGCACCGACGCGCGGCACATCGGCGCCGACCAGGTGGACGGGCTGCCCGAGCTGCTGCGCTCGCTGCAGTTCGGGCCGTACGAGGCCACCGCCGATGACGTGCTGGGGCGCTGGCCGGTGAAGCTGACCAGACGTGTGGTGGACGACTCCGAGGTCTCGGACCACCACGCCATCGTGCCCACCGGCGTGGACCCGCGGCGCGGCAACCTCGACCGCGACCACAAGCGCATCTTCGATCTGGTGGCCCGGCGCTTCCTGGCGGTGTTCCTGCCCGACGCCGTGTTCGCGGTGGCCCACGTGGACACCCACATCGGCGAGGACCTCTTCGCCGCGCGGGGCCGCACCTGCCTCGATCCCGGCTGGCGGTCCATCGATCCGCCCAAGAGCGACAAGCGCAAGGACAAGGAGGTCCTCCTGCCGCCGGTGGAGCAGGACGACACGCCGTCCCAGCGGTCCGCCGAGCTGCACGAGGGCACCACCAAACCCCCGCGGCGGTACACCGAGGCGAGCCTGCTCGGCGCCATGGAGCGGGCCGGCGAGGCCCTCGACGACGCCGAGCTCAAGCGCGCCATGAAGCGCAACGGCCTGGGCACGCCCGCCACCCGCGCGGCCATCATCGAGACGCTGCTGTCGCGGGACTACGCCGAGCGCCACAAGCGTCAGATCCGGCCGACCGCCCAGGGCCGGGCCCTCATCACCGCGCTGCCCGTGGACGAGCTGCGGTCGCCCACGCTGACCGGCCAGTGGGAGGCGCGCCTGGTGGCCATGTCCGAGGGCGCCGAGTCGCGGCCGGAGTTCATGGAAGCCATCCGCGGCTTCACCGCGACGGTGGTCGAGGCCCTGCGCACCGCCACCGTGGAGGGCACGACCCTGCAGGCCGCGGCCCCGGTCGCCGACGGCGAGGTGCTGGGCGCCTGCCCCCTGTGCGGCGAGGAGGTGCGGGGGGCCCGCTTCGGCTGGAACTGCACCGGCTGCTCCTTGCGCGTCCCCGACACGGTGGCGAAGCGCACCGTCAGCGAGACCATGGGGCGCCAGCTGCTGAACCAGCGCCGCACCAAGGTGGTCAAGGGGTTCAAGTCGCGCAAGGGCAAGGACTTTGCCGCGGCGCTGGCGCTGGATGACGACGGCAAGGTGGTCTTCGAGTTCCCCAAGCCCGAGGCGCTGGGCACGTGCCCGGCCTGCGGCAAGCCGGTGGCCCACCGCGGCAAGATCTTCACCTGCGAGTCCGGCCGGGACTGCCCCTTCGTCGTGTTCGTCGAGATGAGCGGGCTCGACATCCCCGACGACGCGGTGCGGGCGCTGCTGACCGACGGTCGCACCGGGCTGCTGAGGGGCTTCGAGACCAAGGCAGGCCGCTCCTTCGACGGCGTGCTGGAGTGGAACGGCGCGCGAGTGAAGGTCGTCCGAGTCGACACCGGCCCGCCGCCGGCCTTCGGCCACCGCGTGGACTGCCCAATCTGCGTCCACCGCGGCAACCCGGACCCGGGCTACGTCATCGCGGGCAAGGCCGCGTGGGGCTGCTCGCGCTGGCGCGACGGCTGCCCCCTGCGCATCCCCTTCGAGGTGGAGGGCGAGCCCCTGCCCGAGGACGAGGCCCGGCGCCTGCTGTCCAGCCACCGCGCCACGCGGTACATGCCCCGGTCCCTCGGCCCGTCCGGCGAGGTGTACCAGGCGCGTGTGGTGTTCGACCCCGGCAAGGATCCCTGCTGGTCGGTACAGCGCGGGAGGCGGAGATGACTTCTTCCATTCCCTCGTTCCCACGCTCCCGCGTGCTCCCTCCCTCTCCCTCGTTCCCACGCTCCCGCGTGCTCCCTCCCTCTCCCTCGTTCCCACGCTCC
>CAZLEO010000083.1:30176-33020 GCA_964558555.1 uncultured Rickettsiales bacterium
CGCGTGGGAACGGATAGATTAGGACGCTCTGCGTCCTTCAACTTTTTTCTCCTTCCCCTCCTCCTCCTCCCCCTCCTCGGCTGCGGCGAAGGCGACTTCCAGGTGGACCTCGACCTCCAGCTCAGCGAGATCATCCCCACGGTCGCCCACGCCAGCTGGGCCATCGACCACGACGACCTCGAGCAGACCTGGCTGCGCGCCGACGCCGGCTCCCACGAGGTCATCGTCCCCGTAGACGTGGACGCCGACGGCAACGCCACCGCCCTGATCCGCGGCCTCAAGGCCGACCGCGACTACACCCTGCGCGTGGTGGAGCTGGTCGACGGCATCGAGCTACGCAGCCAGTCCGAGACCCTCGAGACCGGCGCACCCCCCTTCCTGGCCGACCTGGACCGCGAGGGCGGCGACGCCGAGGGCTTCATGTACACCTCCATCGCCACCGACCCGTCGTCGGCCGTGATCCTCGACGAGGACGGGGAGTACGTGTGGTGGCACCAGCCGTCGGAGGACTGGAAGCACATCTTCATCCCGCGCGTCGTGCCCTCCCTCGACGGCACCGGCGTGATCTACGAGGCCTCCACCGCCTGGATCGGGACCCACGACGACGCCGAGACCATCCGCGAGCTGCTCCACGTGGCCTGGGACGGCGCCGTGCTGCGGCGCATCACCATCGAGCGCGCCCACCACGACTTCGTCGAGCTCCCCGACGGCACCGTCTCCATCATCCGCTACCACACCCTCGACGTGGACGGTCAGCAGGTGGAGGGCGACCGCATCGTCGAGATCCACCCCGACGGCACCGAGGTCGAGGTCTGGACCGTGTGGGACCACGAGGAGTTCGACCCGGAAGTGGAGTACGGCCCCGAGGACATGGGCTGGTCCCACATGAACGCCCTGGACTACGACCCCGACGAGGACGTCTACTACCTCGGCTCGCGTCACCTCCACACCATCTACAAGATCGACCGCGCCACCGGCGACGTCCTGTGGCGCCTCGGCGGCGACCGATCCGACTTCGACACCACCCTCGATCCACCCTTCAGCTGCCAGCACCAGTTCGAGGTCACCGGCGACCACATCCTCGTGCTGGACAACAGCTGCCCGGAGGTCCAGGTCTCACGCGTCACCGAGATGTCCCTCGACACCGACGCCTGGACCGCCGACGAGGTCTGGTCCTACGACCCCGACCCCCCGATCTGGTCCTACGGCTTCGGCGACGTCACCCGCCTGCCGTCGGACAACACCCTCATCACCTGGTCCACGGCCGGGCGCATCGACGAGGTCACCCCGGACGGGGACGTGGTGTGGAGCCTGTTCGAGGAGCTGGGGGGCGGGTTCGGGTATACGACATGGAGACGGACGTTGTACGAATGACGGCCGGCTGCGCCAGGAGAACACCATGATCGACCCGTCCACCCTCGACCAGCTGAACGACGCCCTCGGCCAGCACGCGCCGGGCGAGCGGCTGCTCAACCGGGCGGTGTGCACCGTGCAGACCCGCTCCAGCCTCGGCAGCGAGGGGCTGCTGGGCGTGACCGCGACGCGGGTGCTGTTCGCGTCCAGCGACGGCCTGCACGGGACCCAGGTCGGCGTATGGAGCCGCGATGCCGTGACGGACGCCCTGCTGCGCACCGATCTGTTCGGCCCCAAGCTGACGCTGCGGACGGGAGACGGCGAGGAGATCGTCGCCAGCGGCTTCGCCGATCCGGCCGACGCCCCGGCGCTGCTGGCGGTGCTCGACCCGGATCTGGGGGACGCTCCGTTGACCATGGAGCCCCAGCCCTCGGTCGCCTTCTTCGACGATCCGGAACCGACCGCGCCGTTGGTGGACCGCTCCCAGGAGTCGGCCAGCCGGTCGTCCTCGGTCCTCGTGCTGGCGATCGCCGGCGCCGTTGTCATGCTCGCCTTGGTCGGTGGAATCGCGTTCGTGCTGCTCCTGGCGCCGACCCCGGAGCCGCCACGCCCCCCCGATCCGGTGGAGGCCACCGTCCCGCAACCCCCGGCACCGGCGCTCCCCGCACCACCGGAGCCGCTGGGCGAGACCACCCTCGACACGGCCGAACCTCCCTCAGACGACCACGGCCTCGACGCCGAGACCGTCAGCCGCGTCATCGGGCGCGCGTCGCTCACCCGCTGCTTCGGCGAGGCGCTCGATCGAGGCGCGGGCTTCGAGGGTGACCTCGCGCTGAACATCGTGATCCAGCCCGACGGAACGGTCGGCGCCGCCGGCGTGGACGACTCGGCAGGTGTGGACGGCGAGCTGGCCGGCTGCGTCACCGGACGCCTCACACGGCTGCGTTTCCCTGCCTTCGAGGGCGACGAGCCGCAGAACGTGTCCTGGGTGTTGCGTGTGGAGAACTGAATTCGTGCGGTGGATCGGGCTGCTGGAGGAGGCGGTCGCGGTCCCAAAGGGGAGATGTCTCCGGCGACGCGGCATCTGATCCGCGTGTCGACCTCGTCGGACTATCGCTGAGGCACGTATCCGTGCGTGGCATCCATGCGCGGAGGGACGGAACCGACGCCGGCTCGGGAGAATCACGCCAGGACGCCATGACGCAACGGCGCGACGCCGGAGAATTTGACCGCAGACCGACGCAGACATACGCAGACCGCGGTCGTGGGATCGATCTTGGGAGGCGAACAGCGATTTCGGTTCCGAGCGTTGTTTTGCTGGAGGCTCTGGCGCATCGCACTGACCGTTGTCGAAGTCCGGGTAGTCCGGGTGGGCGCAGCCCCAGCACTCCACCCCACCGTCCACGCGCACACCACAGGAGTGACATAACCCTGCTGACTCCAGACCTCCTGACATGGGTTGGTGGTCAGGTGGCAGAATCGGCCCCCGGC
>CAZLEO010000084.1:0-32973 GCA_964558555.1 uncultured Rickettsiales bacterium
GGGGTGTTTTCGTCTGGGTGGGGGGCTTGGGGTTTGGGTTTGGGTTGGGCTTGGGGTTGGGCTTGGGCTTCGGCGGCTCGGCGGCCGGGGACTCCGGAGGCGTGCCCAGCATGCCGACCTCGGCCACGGTCCGTCGCATCTCCTCCTCATCAGGGAGGTGGTCGGCGAGGTTGGGCAGACCGGCGTCTTCGCGGGCCTTGGGAGGCGGCCCTGGCGGCGCACGGGGTGGTGGCGGCCCTGCGGCCGATATGGGCTTGCGCGCAGGGGACGCCGGTTTGGGCGGCTTCGCGACCGGTTTGGGCGGCTTCGCGACCGGCTTGGGTGGCTGCGGCACCGGCTTGGGTGGCTGCGGCACCGGCTTGGGTGGCTGCGGCACCGGCTTGGGCGGCGGCGGTACGGGCTTGGGCGGCGGCGGTACCGGCTTGGGTGGCCGATGCGTCGGACCGGGCTCAACCGGCCTGGGTCTCCCCACCTCGGCCACGGTCCGGCGCATCTCCTCCACGTCCGGGAGGTGGTCGGCCAGATTCGGCAGTCCCGTCGGGTTCACCTCGGAGGGCGCGCTCGGTGACGTCTCGGCCCGCGGGGGCGGGGGAGGGGGGGCAATCTCGAGGCTGTCCAGGGCGTCCACGTCCGTGGCCCCGCTCGAGACAGGCATCACCAGCACCACGCTCGCGTCGTCCGATCCATCGAGGAGCTCCACCTCCACGATCAGCTGCTCGACGGCGGCGGAGAGGTCCTCGCCGCACTCGCCCAGGATCGCCGCCGTGCGCGCATCGGGCACCACACCGCACAGACCGTCGGTGCACAGCAACATCACGTCCGACTCCGCGAACGGATACCCCGCGCGCGCCAGCGGCGTGATCTCCAGGGGCAGCACCAGGTGCGCCCCCAGCGCCCGCGTCACCGCAGCCCTCTGGCTGGCTCTGTCCTCGCGGTACTCCACGTGGTCCGTGGTCAACTGGGAGAAGCTGCCACCTCCGAAGAGGTACGCCCGGCTGTCCCCCACGTGGCACAGGTGGACCGAGCGGTTGCGACGGTCCAGGACCGCCACCACGGCCGTGGTCGCCATCCCCGACACGCCCGCCGAGGCCTCGTCCAGGATTCGCTCGTTCGCCTCCCCCAGCATCGCCTCGACCCACTGCACCGGCCCCGGCAGGTGAGCCGACACCGTCACCGGCCCGGGCGGCTCCTCCCGCCTCATCCGGTCCAGCCGGTGCCCCAGCCCCACGACCCCGATGTGCTGCACGAACGTATCCACCACCAGCCAGCTCGCCCGCTCCCCCGCCTGGGGGCCGCCCACGCCGTCGGCCACCAGCGCGATGATCAGGTCGTCGCCCTTCCAGTGGGCGCAGCGATCCTGGTTGACCCCTCTCTTGGGGCCCGCGCGGCTGCCGCTGGCGATGATCTCGCGGTCCAAAGGCGCTCCTACCGGTGGAACGTCCAGTGTAGTGGAAGTGGAAGTGGAGGGGGAAGGGGAGGGAACCGGACCCGGACCCGGACTACTTCCCGTCCAGGAATGCCCGCTTCCCGCCCCCCATGTCCACGATCGCCGTGCTCCCGTCCCAGCGGAACGGCGTATCGAACTCGGCCATCAGCTCGGGCATCACCGTGCGGGCCTCGGCCTCGTCGATGATGGTGGGCTGGTACTTGACGAGTCGGTTGTTCACGCCGATGAGGTCGAGCTCGATGGAGGCGAGTTCGCCGTCGCAGATGACGTAGCGAGCGACGAATCCGTAGCCCTGCTTGCCCTTCTCGAAGCGACCGCCGGTGCCGAAGGTGAAGTTGCCGAGGCTGTAGACGATGGGCTTGCCCTTGTAGATCTCGACACCCTGGGCCACGTGGGGGTGGTGGCCGTTGACGATGTCGGCGCCGGCGTCGATGGCCCAGCGGGAGGACTTCTTCTGGTACTTGGTCACGCCCTTGTAGTTGCGGCCGTAGTGGAGGTGGACGAGGACGAGATCGGCCTGCTCGCGCATGCGGGCGATGTCGGCCTTGAGGTTCTCGCGGTTGAGCAGGGCACAGCCCGGGGCGTCGCCCTTGGCGAACCAGCCCTTCTTCTCGTAGGCCCCGTAGGGCTCCATGTAGGCGAGGATGCCGACGCGGGTGCCGTTGATCTCGACGACGGTGCCCTCGTGGGCCTCGGCCTCGTTGCGGCCGCCGCCGATGACGACGACGTCGAGGGCGTCGAGGGCGCGGATGGTGTCCTCGAGGCCGATGGGGCCGTAGTCGAGGGTGTGGTTGTTGGCCAGGGTGAGCAGGTCGAAGCCCACGTCGGCGTAGGCCTGGGCCGCGGGCGGGTTCTGCTTGTAGGACCACTTCTTCGAGGGCATGAAGCGCTCTTCGTTGACGGTGATGGGCGCCTCGATGTTGCCCATGACGTAGTCGGCGCCCTCGAACAGCGCCTTGACGCGGCGGAAGGGGTAGTCGTAGCCCTGCCGGTCCAGCTTCCGCTGGGCCCGATCGGCGAGCATCATGTCGCCCACCGAGGCGATGACCACCTGCTGGCCGGTGCAGGCCTTGTGGTTCCCTGGGCGGGGTCCGCCGACACCCACGATCCCCTCGAGCACCCACAGCAGGGCCACCGTGAGGACCACGGCGACCACGGCTTCCACGACCAGTCGGTAACGTGCCACAGCTCGACCCTTCCCAAGCGAGGCCCCACGGTAACCGATCCACGCATCGCGAGCCACCGTTGCCACCAGGACCACACCTGCGTGTCCGCGGCGCGCGGCGTTCCATAGTACAATCCCCCGCACGAAATCAGCGGGAGCGGCCCATGACCACCAAGGACGGCAAGAAGAACAGCAAGACCTCGCAGCGCACGCACCGCCCGGAGTACGACGAGGCCAGCTGGGATCGGGACGGCCGCGAGGATCGACGGCTCATGGACCTCGCTCGCAAGCTCGTCCGCGGCGGCACCGAGGTGGTCATCTCCACCCAGGACGTCATCCGCGAGCGCGCTGGCGACATCAAGAGCAAGGAGATCCCCAAGGAGCTCGTCGAGTCGGTGGCCCACATCACCGCCCGCACCAAGGACGAGCTCGTGGGCCTCATGGCGCGGGAGTTCAAGAACTACCTCGAGAAGCTCGATCTCGTCGGCGAGATGCGTTCGATCATCGAGCAGTACTCGCTGGACGTGAACATGACCATCCGCCTGCGCCCGAACGAGGCCTTCGAGGAGCGTGAGGAGTCCGACGAGGACGAGCTCGACGAGGAGGAGCAGGTCGAGGACGAGCCCGACGATGACCTGGAAGAAGTAGAAGAAGAGTAGCCTCTCAACTACCCGCAATCCCTGACAATCCCAACCGTCGACCCACCAACCGTCGACCCCAACCGTCGACCCACCAACCGTCGACCCCAACCGTCGACCGTCGACCGTCGACCGTCGACCCTCCCCCTAATCCGCCTGCTTCAACGGCTTCATCCGCACCCGCACGCCCTCCTCCTGGAGGATCTGCCGGATGGTCTGCTCGTCGAATGCGGAGAGGGTCTCGAGGATGGTGGCGAGGTCCTCGATCATGGGCCCGATGTCGTCCTCGGACTCACCCAGGGCCTCGGACAGGGCGCGCAGCTCGGCGGCGGTGGCGCGGACGTCCTCCATGGTGGCGGGGAGGTCCTCGGACGCGCCCTCCACGTCAGCGACGAGGGCGTCGGCGCGGTCGAGGGTGCGATCGAGGCGATCGAGGGTGCCGGGCAGGCGCTCGCTGGTGGTGCGCAGGTTGCGCAGGATCACGGGCACGTCCTGGCGGACCTGGGGGCCCACCTCGGCCATGGTGTTGAGGTTGGCCAGGAGCTTCTCGGCCTCGTCGATCAGCGACGCGGCGTCGAGATCGCCCTCGCGGGAGAGGTCGGCCACGGCGCTGACGATGGCGGCCACGTCGTCGGGGTCCACCTGGGCCAGCAGGGGGCCCAGCGCGGTGACCATCTGGTCGATCTCGTAGGGGATGGCCGTGTCGACGATGCGGTCGTCGTCCTCGAGGAACGGGGCGGCGTCGCCGCGGGGGATGATGGCCACGTACTTCTCGCCCAGCACGGATCGGGCGCGGACCTCGGCCTTGATGTCCTTGCGCACGCCCGCGTCGCGCCGCAACACCAGGGTCGCGCGGCAGCGGCCGTCCTCGATGTCCAGGGCGCCGACGCCGCCCACGCGTACGCCGTGCATGCGCACGTCGCCGTCCTCCACCAGGCCGGCGGCGTCGTCGAACAGGGCGTACACGGTGACCGTGTCCCCCAGGGACTTCAGCGCGCCCACCTTGAAGCTCATGTACAGCAGGGCCGCCAGCGCCGCGATGAGCAGACAGCCCACGCCGATCTCGTTGCGGAACCGCTTCACGCCTGCTCCAGGGGAGGGAGTGCCAGGTTGCGCCCGAGGAACTTCCGCAGGACGGGATCGGTGCTGTGTTTGATCTCGTCCGGGGTACCAAAGGCGATCAAGCGACCTTTATAGAGCATGCCGATCTGGTCCGCAATTCGGAAGCTCCCGACGATATCGTGGCTGATCACGACGAACGTGATGCCCAGGGCCTGCTTCATCTCGGCGATCAGCCGGTCGATGGAGTCACTGGTGATCGGGTCCAACCCGGTCGTGGGCTCGTCGAACAGCACGATCTCCGGGTCCAGCACGATGGCACGGGCCAGGCCGACCCGACGCCGCATCCCGCCGCTGAGCTGGGACGGCATCTTGTGCTCGATGCCCGGCAGGCCCACGCGCTGCAGCTTGGCCGCCACCACCTCGCGGATCTCCGGCTCCTTCATCTTCGTGTGGCGACGCAGGGGGAACGCCACGTTCTCGCCCACGGTCATGGAGTCGAACAGGGCGCCCTCCTGGAAGAGCATGCCCAGCTTCATGCGCACCTGGCGCAGCTGCTTCTCCTTGGCCCGCGTCACGTCCACGCCGGTGACCCAGATGTGGCCCTCGTCGGGGTACAGCAGGCCCACGAGCATCTTGAGGAACACGGACTTGCCCACCCCGGACGGTCCCATGATCACCGTGGTCTGGCCGGGCATGAGGTCCAGGGACAGGTCCTCGAGCACCACCAGCTCGCCAAAGGCCTTGCGCACGTGATCGAAGCGGATGATCGGTTCCACGTGGACTACCCGTAGAAAGCCGCGGTGAGGAAGTAGTCGGAGCAGATGCAGGTGATGCACATGGCGACCACGGCCTTGTTGGTGGCGCGGCCGATGCCCTCGGGGCCGCGCTCGCTGAAGAACCCGAAGAAGCCGCTGATGGTGGCGATGAGCATGGCGAAGACCAGCGACTTGGCCAGGGCGTTGAAGATGTCCAGGGTGCTGATGTTGCTCCACACGTAGTCGGAGTACTCGCCCGGGCTCACCCCGAGCTGCCACACGGCGACGCCGTACGCGGAGCCCAGGCTGACCATCAACCCCACCATGGTCAGCAGCGGCAGGGTGATGCAGATCGCCAGGAAGCTGGGCGTGACCAGCTCGGCGTAGGGGTTGACGGCCATCACCTCCAGCGCATCGATCTGGTCTCGCGTGCGCATGACGGCCAGCTGCGCGGTCATCTCGGTGCCGGTCTTGGCGGCCACCATCACCCCGGCGAGCAGGGGACAGATCTCCCGCACGCCGGCCATGGAGACGAACATGCCGACCATGTTGCCCGCGCCCAGGGTGGAGAACGCCGTGTACCCCTGGATGGCCACGTTGGTGCCCACGAACACGCACATGGTCACGAGGATGGGGAAGGCCAGCACGCCGACCTTGTACGACTCCAGCAGGACGCGGTCCCAGCGGGTGCCGTACCGCAGGGTGAAGCGGAGGCAGTCGTACAGGAAGTACCCGTAGGCGCCCATGGATCGCACGAAGCCCACGCCCACCATCAGCGCCACCCGAACAGCAGGCTCGAGGCCGCGTAGTTGAACACCAGCAGGAAGACGATGGTGTAGACGATGGTGTTGTTGACCGCCCGGCCGACCCCCTCGGCGCCGCCGGTGGTGCGGTAACCCTGGAAGGTGCCCAGCAGCCCCAGGAACACGCCGTAGAAGGTGGCCTTGAGCACCGCGGCGAACACGTCGTACAGGCCCACGAGCTCGGCCATGTTGGCCATGAACACGCCCGACGCCTGGTCGTAGGCCAGCGTGGCGACGATGTACCCCCCGAGCACGCCGAACAGCACGGCGAGGATGGTGAGGATGGGGTTGACCAGCGCCATGGCCAGCACCCGCGGCACCACGTGGTAGGCCACCGAGTCCACGGCCATCACCTCGGTGGCGTCGATCTCCTCCTTGATGCGCATGGCGCCGAGCTCGGCGGCGTAGGACGATCCGCCCTGGGCGGCGGTGAGCACGGCGGCCAGCACCGGGGCCAGCTCCCGCACGATGATCAGCGTCACCAGCCCGCTCATCATCCGCTGGGCGCCCATCATCGCGAAGATGTTCATGCCCTGCAGGCCCAGCACCATGCCGAACGGCACGATGGTCAGCAGCACCGGGCCGATGCACCTCGAGCCCATGGTGTAGGCGTGGCGGAAGAACTCGTTCCAGGGGATGGGGTCGCGCACCGCGGTGACCCCCACCCGCCAGGCGAACCTGCCGAACTCGTCCACCGGCTGCAGCAGCCGCCACGGGAGCGGCAACGGGGCGCTCGTCGACATGGTCGGGGATTGTACACGACCGCGCCGACGTGGGCGCCCGCGCGCGCATTCGAGGCTGGGGCGTGGCGCGCGCTGCGAGGCGCTGCTAGTATGCACCGACCTTTTTTGCACCCACCGCTGGGGTGTGCGGGACACGGAGCCATGCGAACCATTCTGTTGATCATCGCGGCCACGACGATGCTGGCCTTCGCAGCCACCGCCACGGCGGACACCGTGTGGGCCACCGAAGACACCGACGCCCAGCGCTGGCAGGACAACGCCGAGATCACCGCGGGCAAGGTGACCACCGGCGACCGCCTCGAGGTGATCTACCGCGAGGACGGCTGGGTGCGCGTCCGCCTCACCGGCGCCGCCTCCACCTTCGGCTGGCTTCCCGAGTCCAAGGTGACCACCGAGCGGCCCGCCGACGACCTCGGCGGCCTCGGCGACCTGCCCGGCGGCCTCGACCTGCCCGGCGGCCTCGACCTCGGCGGCGGGCTCCCGCCCATCAACCTCGACCTCAAGTGACCCCCGCGCAGCAGCACCTGGGTCCTCCCCCGGAGGACTGCCTCGTGCTGTGCAACCTCGCCAGCGGCAGCCGCGGCAACATCACCTACATCGGCCGGGGCGCCCGCGCCCTGCTGGTGGACGTGGGCCTCAGCGCCAAGAAGGCCGCCGAGAAGCTCGTCGAGCGTGGCCTGGATCCCTCCCACGTCGGCGGTATCGTGCTCACCCACGAGCACGGGGATCACGCCCGCGGCGCGCGCGTGTTCGCCCGCCGCCACAAGGTGCCGGTGTACGTGCACGAGGCCGCGCGGGGCAAGGTGGCGCTCGACGGCGTACCGGACGTGCGCACCTTCGACGGGGACCGCCCCTTCGAGGTGGCCGGCTTCGAGGTGCAGCCGTTCTCCATCCCCCACGACACCGTGGAGCCGGTGGCGTTCGTGGTGGACGACGGCGAGCGCCGGGTGGGCATCGCCACGGACATGGGCATGACCACGCACCTCACCGTGGAGCGCCTGCGGCAATGCCAGGCCGTGGTCCTGGAGTCGAACCACGACCTGCGCATGCTCATGGAGGGGCCCTACCCCTGGTGGCTCAAGCAGCGGGTGCGCGGCCGGCTCGGTCACCTGGACAACACCGAGGCCCTCGACGTGCTCGAGCGGATCGTCGACGGCGGGGTGCAGGTGGCGCTGCTGGGCCACCTCAGCCAGGAGAACAACGACCCCAAGCTGGTGCAGGCCCTCGCGCTGGAGCGCCTGGCCCGCAACGGCCAGGGGCACGTGCGGCTGCAGGTCCTCGCCCAGGACGTGCCCGGTCCGGTGGTGCGGATCGAGTCGGAGATCACTGTCACGCAAGGCAACGAGGAGTCCGAGCCATGATCCCCCGTTACTCGCGCCCGGAGATGGCCGACATCTGGTCGGAAGAGAACCGCCTACGCATCATGCTGCGCATCGAGGTGCTGGCCGCCGAGGCCATGGCCGACCGCGGCGAGGTGCCCCGCGACGCCCTGGCCGAGATCCAGGCGAAGGCTGACTTCGACATCGAGGCCATCCACGAATACGAGCGCACGCTCAAGCACGACGTCATCGCCTTCCTCACCTCGGTCAAGGACCACATCGGCCCGGCCGGCCGCCACGTGCACAAGGGGCTGACCTCGTCGGACATCCTCGACACGGCCACGGGCGTGCAGTTCAAGCAGGCCGGCGAGCTGATCCTCGCCGGGATCGACCGGGTGATGGAGGCGGTGAAGGCGCGGGCGCTGGAGCACCGCGACACGTTCATGATCGGCAGGACGCACGGCATCTACGCCGAACCCATCACCTTCGGCCTCAAGCTCACCGGCTGGTACCGGGAGCTGGCGCGGGCGCGCAAGCGGGTGGAGGCGGCCTGGCAGGAGGTCCAGGTGGGGACCCTGTCCGGCGCGGTGGGCACGCACACCACGGTCCACCCGGACGTGGAGGCCTACGTGTGCGAGCACCTGGGCCTGCGCGTGGAGACCGTGGCCACCCAGGTGGTGCCGCGGGACCGCCACGCTGCGTGGTTCGCCGCCCTGGCCGTGCTGGCCAGCTCGGTGGAGCGGTTCGCCGTGGAGCTGCGGCACCTGCAGCACAGCGACATCGGCGAGACGCGCGAGGCGTTCGGCAAGGGGCAGAAGGGCAGCTCGGCCATGCCCCACAAGCGCAACCCGATCCTCGCCGAGAACCTCACCGGGCTCGCCCGGCTGGTGCGCGGCTATGCCCAGCCCGCCATGGAGAACGTGGCCCTGTGGCACGAACGGGACATCAGCCACTCGTCGGTGGAGCGGGTGATCTCCCCCGACGCCTGCACCCTCGCCGACTTCCTGCTGCACCGGTTCGCCGGGCTGGTGGAGAACCTGGTGGTCAACACCGACCGCATGGCCCACAACCTCGACCGGGCGCGGGGGCTGTACTGCAGCCAGCGCCTGATGCTGGTGCTGGTGGAGGGGGGCATGCAGCGGGAGGCCGCCTACCGCCTCGTGCAGCGCGCGGCCATGCGGGCCTGGGACGAACAGATCCCCCTGCGCGAGGCCGTCGAGGGGGACACGGAGCTGGCGCCGGCCCTGGACGGAGAGGACCTCGATCGGTTGTTCGATCCGTCCTCTTTCGTGGTGTTCCGCAACAGGGTATACCGGCAAGTCTTTGGACAGTAGAATACCGCCGCTCCGGGAGGGCGGCGTCGCCGAAGGAGACGATTCAATGCAGCGTGTTCTGGTACTCGGTGCGGGCCTCGTCGCCCGACCCCTGGTCAGCTACCTTCTCGAATCCGGATTTGCGGTCACCGTCGCGACGCGCACGGTCTCCAAGGCCGAGGCCCTCGTGGCCGGGCACGCCAACGGCACCGCGATTCCCCTGCTGATGGACGACCGCGACAGCGTCGTGGGCCTGGTCCGCGAGTCGGACCTCGTCATCAGCCTGGTGCCGCCGCCGTTCCACCCGGACGTGGCGCGCATCTGCCTCGACGAGGGCAAGAACCTGGTGACGACCTCCTACATCGGCGAGCCGATGAAGTCCCTCGACGCCGAGGCGCGTGAGAAGGGGCTGCTGCTGCTCAACGAGATCGGCCTGGACCCCGGCATCGATCACATGAGCGCCATGCGGGTGATCCACCACGTGGAGGCCGAGGGCGGCAAGGTGGTGGACTTCTTCTCTGCCTGTGGCGCCCTGCCCGCGCCCGAAGCGGCGGACAACCCGTTCTCGTACAAGTTCGCCTGGAGCCCCATCGGGGTGGTGCGCGCCGTGCACAACGACGGCAAGTTCATCCGCGGTGGCGAGATCGTCGAGGTCCCGTCGGAGAACCTGTTCGGGGTCGTGCGGACCAAGAAGATCGACGGCATCGGCGAGATGGAGATCTACACCAACCGTGACTGCCTGGGGTACATCGACCTCTACGGCGTCCAGGGTGTGACCCACATGTTCCGCGGCACCATCCGCTTCCCCGGCCACTGCGCGGCCTGGGCCAAGATCGTGGCGCTGGGCCTCACCGACGAGGACCGCACGTTCGACCTGCAGGGCAAGACCCTGCGTGACTTCACCGCCATGGTGGCCGGCCTGGACTCGGCCGACGGCCTCGAGGACGCCCTGCTGGAACGCTTCGGCGGCTCCCTGGACGACGGGTTCTTCGAGCGGCTGCGGTTCATCGGCCTGCTCTCGGACGAGGCGTCGCCCCTGGCCGAGGCCAACCCCTGCCAGATCTTCGTGCACCAGATGGAGAAGCTCATGCTCTTCGGCGAGCAGGAGCGCGACATGGTGGTGCTGATCGACGAGTTCGACGTGGAGTACCCCGACGGTCGCGTGGAGCACCACCGCTCCCTGCTGATCGACTACGGCATCCCCGGCGGCGACAGCGCCACGGCCCGCACCGTGAGCCTGCCCGCGGCGGTGGCCACGCGCATGATCCTCGAGGGCAAGATCACGGACGTGGGCGTCCACGCGCCGACCATCCCCTCCATCTACAACCCCGTGCTCGACGGCCTGGCCGAGATGGGCATCGAGTGCGTGGAATCGGTGGAGTAGGGCCATGAAGCTCGCGGTCATCCAGGAGACCAAGAACCGCTGGGAGCGCCGCACGCCGCTGATTCCCGATCACGTGGCCGGCCTGGCGCGGGACCACGGGGTCGAGGTCGTCGCCGTGACCAGCCCGATCCGCATCTACTCCGACTACGCCTACCGCGACGTGGGCGCGGACGTGGTCTACTCCCCGGCCGACGCGGACGTGGTCATGGGCATCAAGGAGCCCCCCATCGACGCGGTGGGTCCGGGCCAGACCTTCCTGGTGTTCTCCCACGTCATCAAGGGCCAGGATTACAACATGCCGCTGCTCAAGCGGTTCCTGGATCAGGGCGCCACCCTCATCGACTACGAACCGATCGCCGACGAGGCGGGCCGGCGGCTGATCGCCTTCGGTCGCTACGCCGGCATCGCCGGCGCCATCGACACGGTCTGGGGCCTGGCGCGTCGCCTCGACGCCCTGGGCATCGACCACCCCCTCGAGGAGGCGAAGCTGACCTGGGAGTACGGCACCACCGGGCGCGCCTGGGAGGCCATGGCCGACCTGGGTCGCCGCGTCCACGAGGAGGGATTCCCCGCGGACATGGCGCCGGCGGTCTTCGCCATCGTGGGTTGCGGCAACGTCGGCCAGGGCGCGGGCGAGGTGCTGGATCACCTCGGCGCGGAGAAGGTCACGGCGGACCAGCTGGGCAGCCTCCCCGCGGATCCCCACCGCGTGTTCCGCGTGGACCTCGTGGAGCAGGACCTGTACGTGCGCCGCGACGGCGGCGAGTTCGTGCTGCAGGAGTACTACGACCACCCCGAGCTGTACCGCAGCGTGGCCGACGGCTACCTGGACCACGTCACGGCCCTGATCAACACCGCCTACTGGGACGCGCGATACCCCCGCGTGGTGCCTCGCAAGTCGCTGGAGCGGTTCGCGGACTCCCGCAGCCGGATGCTCGTGGTGGGGGACATCGCCTGCGACGTCGCCGGGTCCGTGGAGGCCACGACCCGCTGCACCGACCTCGACACGCCCGCGTTCGTCTACGACCCGTTCACCGGCGAGTCGCCCGCCGGGTTCGAGGGACGGGGTACCGCCGTGCTCTCGGTGGACCACCTCCCGTGCGAGCTGTCGGAGGAGGCCTCGGATCACTTCTCGGGCATCCTCAGCGAGCTCCTGCCGGGGCTGATCCGCGCCGACATGAGCGGGAGCCTGGAAGCCGCCGGTCTGCCCCCCGAGCTCGAGCGCGCCGTGATCGTCTGGAAGGGCGAACTGGCGCCCCGCTACCGATATCTCGCGGAACACCTGACCAAGGCGGGCCTCTAGCCCATGGGTGTCCGCAGCGACGGAGGGCTGTTCGGCGCGTTCGGCGCCCATGGAGCCCCCTCCGTCGTGTCCGACGGTCTCGCCGCGATCCGGCACCGCGGCCGCCGCACCGACCGGATGGCCCTGGACGACCGGGGGCCGCTGCGCGTCGCTGACGAGCGAGGAGGGGACTCCCACCTCGAGGCGGCCATCGGCAAGGTCTCGTGGGCCGGCGGATCCGGCGCCCTGGCGCGCACGGCGGTCGGTGCCGTGGGCATCTTCTGCACCGGCAGCCCGGTCAACGGGCCGAGCCTCGAGCGCGAGGTCCTCGCCGAGGGCGGCGTGTTGCGCAACCCCACCCTCGAGGAGCTGCTGCTCCACCTCATCGCCCAGTCCCCCCAGCGCACGCTGATCAACCGCCTCGTGGACGCCCTGGCGCGCGTACGAGGCGGCTTCGCCGTGTTGATGCTGGCCGACGATCGGCTGGTCGCGCTACGGGACCCCCTCGGCCTGCGACACCTGTTCCTTGGACGCAGGGGCCGCACCGTGCTGCTGGCCACCGAGAGCCGTGCCATCCTCGCCGCCGGGGGCAGCGAGCTGCGCGAGGTGGAGCCCGGCGAGATGGTCATCCTCGACCGGGACGGCCCCACCAGCCTGCGGCCTTTCCCCCGTCACGAGCCCCGGCCGTGCATCCGCGAGCTGATCACCGTGGCCCGGACCGACTCCACCGTGGACGACCGCATGTGCCACGACGTCCGGCGCGCGGTGGGGGCGCGCATCGCCGCCGGGACGCCCACCGAGGTGGACCTGGTCACGGCGCTGGGCCCTGCCTCGGCGCCCGCCGCCGCGGGTTTCGCCGAGGCCGCATCCGTTCCTTTCTTCACCGATGTGGTGGTGGAGCCCGGGGCCGCCGGCACGGCCGACGGACCGTCGCGCCGTCAACCGCGCATGTCGGTGGTCGGGACCCTGGTGGCGGGCAAGCGGGTGATGCTGATCCACGACGCCATGGGCCCCGAGGTGCCGTGGGGTTCCGTGGTCGAGGCTGTGCGCAATGCGGGAGCGAGCGAGATCCACGTGCGCCTGACCGCGCCACCGGTCCTGTTCCCGTGTCCCTACGGCGTGTCCTTGCTGCCATCCGGGGCTCGAACGCCGGTGGAGAAGACCCCGCCCCAGGTCCAGCTGGAGTTGGGGGCGGATTCGGTGGACTGGGTCGTTCTGGACGACCTCGGCGAGGTGATCGGCGGCGACCGGTTCTGCGCCGGCTGCTACGACGGGGACTACCCCGTGGTCCACGAGGACCTCGATCAGCCCCAGCTCTCGCTGTTCGACGGCGAGTCCCGCACCTGACGCCGGACCGCCCCGTGCGCGCAGGCGAGCGCGACCCATCCCTGTTACACTGTGCAGGCTGCCGGGCCTGTGGGCCCTTCGCTGGAGGTCTTGTCCATGGAAGACGTGGTCGTAGGGATCGACCTCGGAACGACGAATAGCTGTGTGGCCGCCATCTTGGACGGTCGCCCCAAGATCATCGAGGACGAGCGAGGCTACAACATCCTGCCGTCCTGCGTAGCGTTCCGGTCCAAGGGAAAGTTCGTGGTGGGACACGGCGCCAAGGCGCTGATCCTCACCAACCCGGACCAGACGGTCTACGCCATCAAGCGCGTCATCGGGCGTAAGTTCACGTCACCCGAGGTCCAGGAAGCCCGTAGCCGCCTCTCCTACCAGATCTTCGAAGGGGTCAACGACGAGGTGCTGCTGCGGCTCGGTGAGGTGGAGCTCACCCCCGTCGAGATCAGCTCGGTCATCATCAAGTGCATCAAGGAGGTCGCCGAGCGATCCCTGAACACGGTGGTGGAGCGGGCCGTGGTCACCGTACCGGCCTACTTCAACCACTCCCAGCGCACGGCCACCATGGAGTCGATCCAGCTCGCTGGCCTCGAGTGCATCCGGCTGATCAACGAGCCCACGGCCGCGGCGCTGGCCTACGGCTTCAAGAAGGATCTCGACAAGAAGATCGCCATCTACGACCTCGGCGGCGGTACCTTCGACATCTCGGTGCTGGAGATCTCCGGCGGCGTCTACGAGACCCTGGGCACCAGCGGCAACACCTACCTCGGCGGCGAGGACTTCGACTATCGCATCGTGGACTACCTCGCCGAGCAGTTCCACGCCGAGCACGGCGTGGACCTGCGCGAGGACCGCATGAGCCTGCAGCGCCTCAAGGACGCGGCGGAGCGGGCCAAGTGTGAGCTGAGCTTCGTGGACAAGACGCCGGTGCTGATCCCGCGCGTCCACGAGTCGTTCAACCTCGAGACCACCCTCACGCGCACCGCGCTGGAGGGGCTCGTGGACGACCTGATCCGCGAGACCGTGCGCATCACCAGCGAGGCCATCGGCGAGGCCAACGTGGCCATCGAGGAGCTGGACGAGATCATCCTGGTCGGCGGCATGACCCGCATGCCCAAGGTCCAGGAGGCCATCCGCGTGTTCTTCGGCATGTCCCCGTGCAAGGGGGTCCATCCCGAGGAGGTCGTGGCCATCGGCGCGGCCGTGCAGGCCTATTCGCTGGAGGAGGAGGGCGAGAGCAACCTGCTGCTGGACGTGACGCCGTTCAGCCTCGGGATCGACACGGCGGGCGGCTTCTTCGGCCGCGTCATCGACCGCAACGCCACCATCCCGCTGCAGCAGGCGCGGACCTTCACCACGGTCAACGACAACCAGGAAGAGGTCAAGATCATGGTCCGCCAGGGGGAGAGCGGCGTGGCCGAGGAGAACGAATTCCTCGGCGAGTTCACCCTCCAGGGTATTCGCCCGGCGCCGCGTATGGTCCCGCGCGTGGACGTGACGTTCAAGATCGACGCCAACGGTATCCTGCACGTGAGCGCCACGGACCGGGACACGGGCGAGAAGAAGACCGTCAAGATCCGGGACTACATCGACAAGGCCGCCACCCACGAGACCTCCACCGACATCCAGCTGGCCGACGACGACGCCATGATATCCGCCGCCAAGGGCGCGGCCGGCGCGGCGGGCGCCGCAGCGGGGGGTGGCTTCCTGGGCAAGCTCAAGGGGCTGTTCGGCCGACCCGAGGAAGCAGCGCCGGAGAGTGGGTCCACGGACGTCTCCGAGCGCGGCGCGGCCGCCGAGGCCGCCGGGCCCGTGGACCAGAGCGTGGAGCTGCAGGACAAGGACACCGCCGCCGCAGCGGCCGCCGCGGTCACCACCGCGAGCGTGGAGCTCCAGGACAAGGACGAGGCCCAGCGCGAGGCTCGAGCCGCGGCCGAGGCCGCCCTGAGCACGGAGCTGCAGGACAAGGACTCCCTGACCTTCGATCCCTTCGCCACCGACGAGCCGCCCCTCGCCATGGGTGGCGCCGATTCCACCGATCTCGCGGACCGCGAGGACCCCGGGCGACAGCAGGACTCCGGCGTGGCCGCCGAGCTCAAGGCCTCGCTTGGCGCGCTCTTCGAGACGGATCCCGGCGACGAAGAGGCCGGATCGGTGGAGGACGAAGAGCCCACCCTCGGAGACGCCATCGAGGCCTCCCCGTTCGAGGGTGACGACGACATGACCACGGCGCCGGGGCAGGGCGTACCGCCCGAGCAGGCGATGATGCCGGTGGACGAGGCCGCCCCCACCGACACCCAGGGTTCGTCCCTGGCCGGCGACACCCTGGACGATTCCCCCTGGGGCAAGCAGGCGTCGGATCCCTTTGCCGTACAGGAGCGCGCGGACGCGGATCCCTTTGGCGCGTCCGAGACCCAGGACGACCCCTTCGGGGAAGAAGAGGACGGCTCCACCGCCGACCCGTTCTCGGCCACCGGCATGGAGCACTCCCACCGGGTCCGCCAGGTGGACACGCAGCTGCAGACCAAGCCGGACATCACGCCGGCCACCTTCAACCTCAGCGACGATCCCGGGGCCCTGGCCGCTTCCAAGAAGAAGCCTGCGCGCCTCAAGATCCGCTACAAGCGGCCGCAGACGTTCCAGCGGGAGTTCCGCGAGAACCTCGAACGCGGCGGCACCTACATCAAGACCCCCAAGCCGCTCGAGCGCGGCCGCCGGTGCGCCTTCGAGCTCACCGTCCCCGGCCTGGATGAGCCGCTGAAGCTGCGCGGCATGGTGGTGTGGTCCAGCGCCTCGGGCGATGCCGAGGGGCGCGAGCCCGGCATGGCCATCGACTACGACCCCGACGACTCCGCAGGCCTCGAGGGCGTCCGCAGGGCGCTGGCAGAGCTGGAGTAGGGGGAGCGCGCGCGCCGCCTCAACGCAACGGGATCGAGATCTCCTGGCGGTGGAACACGTGCGCGTCCTCGATCTCGTACTGTTCGGCGAGCTCGAGGGGCAGGCGGTGGTAGATCAACTGCACGACGAGCTTCAGATCGCCCGGCGCCGGTAGCTTCTTGTCCGGCGTGACGGCGTAGTCCAGCACCTTCTCCGCGCCCGCGGCCAGGCGGGTGTCCTCGCCCTGCTCGTGGTCGCCGTCGAGGGAGACCTCGCGGCGCAGGGCATGGCTCAGGGTATGGGGGTCCAGCCCCTCGATCCCCTCCACGTGGATGGTGGCCTCGATCCAGGAGTGGGGGTTGCCCGTGGGCACGTGGTGGCCCGCGCCCGTGTTCAGGAGCCGGACCTGCACGGCGAGCTCGTCACCGCGCTGGAGCGTGGGCGGGACGGTGCCCACCAGCACGGTCAGGGCGCGCGCCAGCTGGGCGTCGTCCGAGGATCCGCTGCACGCGTGCGAGGGGTGGGCCACGAAGCGCGTGGCCGATACGCGCCCCATCTGCAGCGGCATGTGACAGTCCTGGCAGCGCACGCCCCCCGCCGACCAGGCCGATCCCTGCCACTCGCGGTAGGTGTCGTACAGGGGATCTTCCTCGGTGCCCGGCCACACGAGCTGGTGGCAGTTCGCGCACAGGGACGAGTCCGCCAGGCCGGGGTGGTGGTCCACGGGGTGGGGCCCCTGGCCCTCGATCAGGGTGCGCGGACCGAGCACGCGACCGTCGCGCACGTGGCACGCCGCGCAGGTCACCCCCTCGCCCTGCAGCGTGGGATCGAAGCGTTCGTTGTCCTCGAGGCGGGGCCGGGACAGCTGCCCCTCGTCGTAGCCGGTGATCGTGGCGGCGCGCTGGTTCAGCAACGGCACGTGGCAGCGCAGGCAGTAGGCCGGCTCCTCGGCGGCGTCCAGGGCCTTCTGGTAGAGGGGGGAATGCCAGGCTCGGCCGTGGCCGGACCGGCGCCACTGCTCGACCACGTCGCCGTGGCAGGCGTCGCAGGACTGGGCCGAGAGGCTGGGCAGGAACTCGGGCACCTCCTGGAACGGCACGGAGGGCGCGCCCGGCTCGAACAGCGGCTCGGCAGGGAGGACCACCTGCTCGGCCTGGGCTTCCGGATCCGCCTCCCCCTCGTCGTCCGCGGCCGTGGCCGGCGGGAGGATCACCAGGAGGAGGATCAGCGTGGAGACGAGGAACGCGGGGTGGTTCGAGTGCATGGTCAGAAGTTGATCACCTTGGGGTTGTCGGGGCGCGTCGTCCGGTCGAGCTGTACGTAGGCGTCGGGATCGTGGACGGCCAGGTAGATGGCGTAGTTGCGCACCACCTTCTTGACGTAGTCGCGAGTCTCGTTGAAGGGGATCTCCTCCACGAACTCCTCCATGCCGATGCCGTGCTTGGAGCGCAGCCAGCGGCCGATGTTGTGCGGGCCGCCATTGTACGAGCCGATGGCCATGGGGTACTGGCCGTCGAACCGGGCCATGATGCGGCTGAGGTACCAGATGCCGAAGTAGATGTTCACCTCGGGCTCGCGCAGTCGATCGTTGGAGTACGACCCGAAGCCCGACAGCACGGCCACCTTGGCGCCCGTGCCCGGCATGATCTGCATCACGCCCACGGCGCCGGCGTGCGACACGATGGTCGGGTGGTACGAGCTCTCCTGGCGCATGAGCCCGAAGATCATCATCGGGTCCAGGTCCAGCTTCTTGCACAACCGCCAGACCTGAGGTCCGTACGCGAGGGGGTAGCTCTGCCGCCACGACGCCAGGGCGTCGGAGTCGAGGTTGCTCTGCCGCGGCAGCCGGTAGCCCCCCGACGAGAACGTCAGCATGTGGTGCGGGTCACCCGCCAGGATGAACAGGTCGCGCCAGGCCGTCCCCGACGTGCGGATCTCGCGCATCCGCTTCCAGCGTTCCTCCTGCCGCAGGGGCGGTAGCAGCGCCACGGCGGTGGGTTCGGCCTTGTCGGCGGAGGGGCCGGCGTCCGGGTCCTCCTCGTCTTGGGTCTCCGTTTCGGCTGCGGCGGCGGCCTTCTTGGCCTCGTCGGCCAGTTCCTTCTCGTAGTCCTGCACGGCGCGGGCGATCTTGCGGCTCTTCTGGGCGTCCTTGATCTCCTCGAAGATCGCGTGCATCAGCAGGCCGGCCTCTTCGCGGAATCCCAGCCGCGTGAGCTCGTACACCGGACCCAGCTCCGGCCAGACCTCCTCGTAGCTCTGGACGAACTTGGCCAGCGTCTGCAGGGCCTTGGCCTCGTCGTACCCCACGCCCGTGGGCGCGTCCGGGTACACGACGTGGGGCGACGCCCCCGCCACCTCGGGCACGGCCGGCGGGGACTCCACTTCGGGGTGGGGCCACACCACGGCGGCCCAGTCCACGGGCACACCCGGGCTGCCCGGATCGACGGACTCCTCGTCCGGCGGCAGGGGGACGCCGTCCATGCTCACCCGCACGGGCGCCACGTCCTCCACCCGGTCACGCTGGGTGGGGAAGGGGCCCTGCGCGAGGGCGGCCACCACGTCGCCCACCGGCGGGTCGTCGGGGCCCTCGGGGACCTCTTCGTCCACCCACTGCACCGAGGCCGGCCATCGGCCGATCCGCGCCTCCCCCGGCTCCAGCGGGGTACGACGAGCGCGGCGACGGCGGCTCTGGATGACCTGGGCGTACCAGCCGTGGGGCTCCTCCTTGAGGATGGCGTCGAAGTCGGCGCGAGCCGATCCGAGCCGGTCGAGGGCGATGTAACACTTGGCGCGGTAGAAGCGCGCGCCCTGGGCGTAGGTGCCGCCGCTGTTGACCAGCGCGGTCAGCGCGTCGATGGCCTGCTCGTAGTGCCCCGCGCGGTATGCGGTGTAGGCCACCATCCAGCGGTACAGACCCTTCTTGCGACGGTCGTAGCACCGCTTCCAGGCCTCGTGCGCCTCGGCGTACATGGCGCCGTTGGTGTAGTACCAGGCGAGGTCCTGCTCGACGCCGCCGAAGCGTCCCGATCCGCCGTACTTCTTCAGGGCGATCTCGGCGTACTTGGAGGCGTTGACGAAGTCGCCGGCCTTGTTGAAGCCGCGGATGGCCCGGTAGAGGTGCTCCGAAGCGCCCGCGCCCGTGGGGGCGGCGTCGTACTTACGCGCCGACTCTCGGGCGATGGGGCCGTACTGACGTGTCGACCAGCGGAAGGCGTACTCGTTGGACTCGAGCTTCTTGAAGAACGCGGACTCCGGCTGGTCCTGGTAGCGATCCATCAGCTCCTTGAAGATGGCGTAGCCCTCGGTCCAGCGGTACGAGTTCTTCAGGGCGTTGGCGTGCAGCCAGAGCTGGTCGTCGGTGAGCACCGGCATGGTGGCGCCGGCCTCGCGCAGGCGGGCGAGGCCCTCCTCGGCGGCCTCGCCGTTGCTGGCGTAGGTGTGGTTGATCAGCAGGTTGGTGTACAGGCGCACCGCCGTGTCGGTGTTGCCTGCCACCTCGTAGGCGCGGGCGACGGCCACGGCGATCTGCTCGTCGAGGTCCTCGTCCTCGCGGGCCGCGGCGTAGTCCTTGTACAGCTTGATCGCGGTGCCCGCGTGGCCTGCCTCGCGGTGGGCGTCGGCGATGAGCATCTCGCAGGCGTCCACGTGGGGGCCGTTGGGGAACCGCTCGGTGTACAGGGTGGCCTCGGGGATGGCGGCGCTGTACTTGCCGCGGCGGAAGTCCACGTAGGCCTCGTAGTACAGGGCGTACACGGCCAGGGGGTACTCGCTGCTGCGCACCCGGTAGAAGTGCAGCGAGGCGAGCTGCCAGTCCTCGTCGAGCATGCACAGGTACCCATAGAGGTAGCACGCGCGAAGCCACTCGGAGTCCCGCGGCCGGCGCTGGCCGAGGTACACCTCGAGTTCGCGGCGCGCCTTGGCCGGCTCGCGGGCCTGCATCCAGGCCACGGCCGCCTCGAGGGTGCCTTCGGGCATCTGGGATTCCGGGGGGAGCCCACCGGGGAGCAGCTCGGGGATCTGGTCGAAGGTGGCGCCGACGATTTCGAGGTCCTCGGCGTCCGCTGTGGGGCTCCACAGGGCCGCGACGAGGACGAGGGCGAGGCACCCATGTGCGGTCCGCAATGCCACCATTGGCGCATACTACCAGGGAGCGGCGCTTGCGGCGAGGGCGCGAGGGAGGGGAGAATGTCCGGACCGGATCATCCTCCGGCCTGGACGAACGCGAGAACAGGAGTGCCAGCATGGGCGTGTTCGACAACCCTTCTTGGTCGGGACATCAGCAGGTGGCGTACTGCCGGCAGGAGGCCCTCGGGCTCTCCGCCATCATCGCCATCCACGACACAACCCTCGGGCCCGCGATCGGCGGCTGCCGCATGGCGCCGTACACCAGCGAGGACGACGCCCTGGCCGACGCGCTGCGCCTCAGTCGGGCCATGACCTACAAGACCGCCTGCGCCGGCATCAACCTCGGCGGCGGCACCGCGGTGATCATCGGCGATCCGGCCGTCCACAAGAGCGAGGCCCTGCTGCGCTCCTTCGGCCAGTTCATCGAGTCCCTCAACGGCCGCTTCATCGCCAGCACGGACATGGGCACCACGTCGGACGACATGGACGTGGTGAACATGGAGACGGATCACGTGTGCGGCGTCGGGCAGCACTACGGCGGCTCGGGGGATCCCTCGCCCGTGTGCGCGTGGGGCGTGTTCTATTCCATCAAGTCGTCGGTGGCGAAGCTGCAAGGCGAGGAGAACCTCTCCAACCAGCGGGTCGCCGTCCAGGGCTGCGGTTCGGTGGGCTACCACGTGTGCCGCTACCTCCACGACGAGGGCGCGGACATCACCGTCTCCGACCTGGACCCGGCCGCCGCCGAGCGGGTCGCGAACGAGTTCGGCGCAACGGTGGTGGAGCCCGCGTCCATCTACTCCCAGGACGTGGACATCTTCTCGCCGTGCGCCGTGGGCGGGGTGCTCAATCCCGAGACCATCGGTCAGCTCAGCGCCCGTATCGTCTGCGGCTCGGCCAACAACCAGCTCGCCGACGAGGTACGCGACGCCAAGCTGCTGCACGACGACGGCATCCTCTACGCCCCTGACTTCGTGGTGAACGCGGGCGGACTGATCAGCGTGTACACCGAGATCCACGCCGCGCCGCGGGAGAAGGCCATGCGCGACACCGAGATGATCGGCACCGCCCTGGGCCGGATCATCGACCTGGCCTGGCAGGACGGCCTGCACATGAACGCGGCAGCCAATCGCGTCGCCGAACAGCGCATCCAGGATCTGTCGCCGCTGGGCAACTTCCAGCTCGGACCGCTGGAGTAGCGGACTTTCCTGCCCGATTCCCTTGCGTGCCCCGCGCGTTTTCTGCTTTTATCCCGCTTCTCGCACCGGAATCGGCCCATGTTGATCGAGATCGACCCCTACTACCCCGAGACCAACCTCATCCGTGAGGTGGCGCTGACCCTCGAGCGGGGCGGGGTGGTGATCGTGCCCACGGACACCGTGTACGCCCTGGTGTGCGATCTCGAGAGCCGCAAGGGGATCAAGCGCCTCACCAAGATCAAGGGCGGCGGCAAGCGCAAGCTGTTCAGCATCGTGCTCGAGGACCTGTCCCAGATCGGGACCTACACCGGGTACATCAGTTCGTTCGCCTACCGCACCATGAAGCGCCTGCTGCCGGGGCCGTACACCTTCATCGTCGAGGCCAGCAGCCTCATCCCCAAGCTGATGAAGACCAAGCGCAGCACCATCGGCATCCGCATCCCCGACTGCCCCATCGCCCAGGGCGTCGCCCACCACCTGGGTCGCCCCCTCGTGGCCACCACCCTGGGGGTGTCCGAGGAGGACTTCCTGTCCGATCCCATGGACCTCGAGCGGGAGTTCGGCGATCAGGTCGACATGGTCGTGGATGGCGGCGTCATCTACGGCGATCCCAGCTCCGTGGTGGACCTCCGCGGATCCATCCCCGAGGTCCTCCGCGAGGGCGCCGGCGACGTCTCCCTGTTCGCTTGAACCCCAGTACTTCCGAAGGCTTGCCCTTCAACCTTCAACCTTCAACCTTCAACCTTCCCCCCCTCAGTCGTACTGAAGGAACTCCACCGCGCCGCCGGGCTCCACCCGGAAGCCGCCCCGGCCCAGCGCCGTGCGCTGCAGCGCGCGGACCACGGTGGGCAGGGCACGCGCCACGTCCGCCTGGGCCGGACCCTGGCTCTCGTGGAGCTGTCCAAGCTGGGCCGCCTCGGCCGTGTAGTGCTCCCGCGCCAGCAGCGAGGTCTCGTAGTCGAGCAGCGCGCGGTACTCCGACGCCAGGCGGTCCTGGGCCTCCTCGAGGGGGGCGCCGTCCCCCACCGCGCCCGCAGGGGTCACCGGCAGGAACGGGCGCAGGATCTCGCCGTCCGGCGGGGGAGGGGGGCGCAGCCGCGGCACCTCGAAGGTCAACGTTCCGGTGACACGGTCGTCGATGAAGTTGACCACCTCGAGGTCCAGGCCGGTGACGAACACCAGGCCCTCGAGGGTGTAGAAGCCGTCCATGAGCACGGGCACCTGCTGGTGCAGGCCGGAGAACGACACCCGGCAGGGCACCGCGTCCAGGGCCCCCCGACGCCGCACCGGCTGGGCTGCCAGCCCCTCGAACCGCAGGTCCGCGCGGGCGCACAGCTTGCGGAACGTCGCCCCCAGCTCCTCTTCGAGATCGCCGCCGATCAGCGACGCCTCCAGCTCCGCACGCTGCCGCAGCAGCTCTTCCACCTCCGACTCGACGGCCGTCCTGTCCGCCGTCCGCGCCACCGCCGCTTCGATCTGCCCCTCGGTCTGTTCCAGCGCGTGCGTCATCGCCCGCCGGCCGCGGATCGTCTCCGAAGACCGCTGCACCCCCACGAACGTCACCCCCAGCACCACCGCCGCGGCCGCCATCAGCCACCACGCGCGGCGGGCAAAGGTGTCGCCGTTGCGGGATTGGGTCTGCTCGAAGTCGGTCTGCACCTTGGGTCCTCGGATGGTCGAGAGTCGGGGTTTGTGGGTGGGGGTGTCAAGGGAGGTTGAGCTCAACCGCGGTAAAACCTGCTACCTTTCTCCCATGCCCTCGAGCCTCGCCGAACTCCGCGATCGCGCCACCGCTGGCGACCACCGCGCCCTCGCGCGGTTGATATCCGCGATCGAGGACGGGGCCGAGGGGGTGCTGGAGATCCTGGGTGACGGGTCGGCGGGAGCGGACGTCCACGTCCTGGGCATCACCGGCCCGCCTGGATCGGGAAAGTCCACGCTGGTGGATCGCCTCGTGACGCGGTTCCGGGCCGCGGGTGATCGCGTCGCCGTGTTGCTCGTGGACCCGTCCAGTCCCTTCAGCGGCGGCGCCGTGCTGGGCGATCGGATTCGCATGCAGCACCACACCACCGATCCGGGCGTGTTCATCCGCTCCCTGGGCAGCCGCGGGCACCAGGGCGGCATGACGCGGGCCACGGACCAGGTGATCCACCTGCTGCGGTCGGCGCCCTTCGACCGGGTGGTGGTGGAGACGGTGGGGGTGGGGCAGACCGAGCTGCAGATCATGGACATGGCCGACACCGTCACCGTCGTGCTGGTCCCCGAGGCCGGCGACTCCATCCAGGCGATGAAGGCCGGCCTGATGGAGATCGCCCACCTGTTCGCCGTCAACAAGGCCGACCGCCCCGGCGCCGACCGGCTGGTGCTCGAGCTGGCCCAGTCGGTGCGCCACGCGTCCGACGATCCCGCCGGCGACGACGCGTGGGCCGTCGAGGTCCTCTCCACGGCCGCCCTGCACGACCAGGGCGTGGACGAGCTCACCGCGTCCATCGAGGCGCACCGCGCGCACCTGCAGCGCCACCCGCGGGCCGCTCGCCAGCCCCGTCAGCGGCTGGCCGACGTGCTCGAGGTGCGGCTGCAGCGCCGCCTGGCGCACGCCCTCGGCGACGCCCCGCCCGAGGCGCGGGAACTGCTCGAGGCCCTCGAGCAGGGCGACATCACCGTGTACGAGGCCGCCGCCCGTGTGCTGGGCTCGAGCGACCTGATCGCGGCCCTGCTGGGCCCGCGCTCCGGGGAGTGACCGTGCGCACCCTGGTGACCTGCCTGATCGGTTCGATGCTGATCGTGGGCTGCCCGCGGGAGCACGCCCCCGTGGTCCAGACCCCGGCAGCCGCGGCGAGCCCGGGCCGTTCCGCCGCCCAGCTCGCCGAGGCGGTGGTCGAGCTGCCGTCGGGCCAGCCAGTAACCGATCCCGAGTGTGGCTGCACCGTGGCCGTGCCCGAGGGGTGGCGAGCCTGGCGCGTGGACACCGACCCGGAGCTCGTCGTGCGGCTGGTGCGTAACGCCTCGCCCCCCCTTCGCGTCGAGGTGCACCGGGGTACGTCACGCGTCCCCGACGGCTCGGAGGTATTCTTCGACCGCGGTCCCTACCTCGAGGGCCAGCCCGACCGGACCGTGACCGTGTGGTCCTACCACGAGGCCGACGGCTCGCGGCTCATGGGCGTGCTGCTCCAGCAGGGCGCGCGCGCGGTGGTGGTCGAGGGGTGGATTCCCGACGACGAGTTCGAGGCGGCCAAGCGAGCCTTCGACGCCGTCGTCGCCTCCACCGAGTTCGAATGACGAGCGGAGTGGATCCCATGTGCACCGGCGTCTCCAGATCCATCGCCCTGATCGCGGCCCTGGCCGCCATCTGCGGCTGCTCCGCGCGACAGGGGGCCGGCCGCAGCCCCGGGCCCCCCATGGACGAGCACAACGCGGAGTTCCGCTCCATCGTGGTCGCCCGGCCCTCGGCGGACGCCGATCCCGTGGTCATCGTCCTCGACGCCCGCGGTCCCCACACGGCCCGCCTCGACGAGCACGGCTGGACCCTGGAGTCCATGGGTGCCACGGCCCCCGGCGTTCAGTGGTACGGGCTCACCGCCGGCGACATCGACGGCGACGGAGGCGACGAGCTCGTCCTGTGGGGCTTCCGTCCCCAGATGGTCAGCCTGGTGCTCACCTGGCGCGGCGGCGACCTCGTCCGCGCCGCCGGCCCGGTCCCCGAGCTGCTCCGCGTGGTCCCCCGCCACGGCGAAGATCGGCTCTACGGTCAGCGCGCCGGCGCCAGCGGCCCCTTCTCGGGACCGGTGTTCCGCCACGACCTCGTCGACGGCGATCTCCGTCGCGGCCAGGCCATGGGCGCCCTCGTGGACGTCCTCGACTTCTTCTTCGGTCCCGCCGAGGGCGACGAGGTCCTCTACGCCTGGGACGAGGCCGGCAAGCTCGAGCGTCGCCAGTCCGGCACCGCGGTCTGGCGGGGCGACGACGTGACCATGACCCGCCCCCTCGACCGCGAACGCGAACGCGAGAACCTCCTCGGCGAGAGCCACACCGAGATCGACGAGTACCCCACGCTCCCCGTCGTCCTCGACCTCGACGCGGACGGCACCGACGAGGTCCTCGTGGTCACCTCCGACGCCCCCAAGGTCCAGGTCCTCGAGCGCGTGCGGGTCTTCCGCGGCGCCACGTACACGATGATGGGCGAGGAGGGCAGGGGCCTCGCGCCGAGGGCCGAGTCGTTGATGCTCGGGCGCTTCGCGACGGGGGTCGCTGCCACCGATCTGGACGGCGACGGCGATCTCGAGGCGCTGGTGACGGTCGTGTTGCAGCGGCGATCCGGCGTGGGCAAGGGGCGGTCGGCCATCGCGGTGTTCGACGCGCTGAGCGGGGATCTGCTGGAGCTGGGCAGGCCAGTGGGAGAGACTACGGACTGACGGGGGGTGAACGATGACCCACATCGGCCGTGGTCTCCATCGCCAGGTCATACTGATACTACTCGGCGCTGTAGCGTTCTCGGCGACCGCGGCGGGACCCGCGCAGGCCGACGGCGGGTTCGTCGTCTCGAGCTGGGAGGCCAGCACCGTGCAAGAGGCCGTCGCCGACGGCCTCGTCTCCTCCAGCGGCCAGCGCGCCGTCCTGTGGAAGATGACCACGGGCGGCTGGCAGCTCATCATCGATCCAGGGACCGTGACCGCTGCGGACGCAGCCTGGATCCTGCCACTCCCGGAGGTCCCGGCGGTATCCGAGGCCTCCCCCGACTTCGTCGATCAGCTGGACGCCGCGACCTTTCCGCTGCTGTTCACCGAGACCATCGAAGACCAGCCCTGGCAACCCGGCGACGGCCTCGCCTTGGGCTGCGCCGGCGCGGCGGACGACGACGGCTCGTACGCCTCGGACGGGGCTCCAGAAGATGTCACCGTCTGGGGGACCGGCCGCCTTGGGCTGATGAGCTACGACGTCGTCTCCTCCGAAGATCCGCAGGCGCTTCAGGGCTGGCTGGACGAGCACGGCTACCTCGTCCCCGACGACCTCGAGGCCTCGATCACCCCCTACGTGGACGACGGTTTTTTCTTCTTCGTCGCCCGATTCGAGCGGCAGCCCGAGGACTCCGGTCAGGTTCCCATGGTGCGGTTCACCCTCAGCGACACCGACACCCCCAGCTATCCCCTGCGCCTCTCCCGCTGGTCGGTGGACACCCACCTCAAGTTCACGTTGTGGTTCATCCTCCCCCGGGAAGACGGCTTCGGCTTCGTGGACCAGGCCTTCGTCGGCATGGCGCCCGCGGACTGTCCGATGGAGCAGCTGGGCTGGTTCTGGTCACACGACACCTACGCACTCCACGAGTTCTCCGACCTCTACGCGATGCGGCTGTACCAGATCTTCACCGCCAACGGCGGCAGGTCCCTCGCCGTGCAGTACGCCGACTACCTCGATGACGCGGACCGCGCCTCCTCACGCCTCGGGTGGCTGGAGGACACGGGCGTCGACGTGCCCATGCTCGACGACCAGGGCACCTGGAGCCCAGAACTGCAGCGGATCTTCGAGGAGGAAGCCCTGGTCATGCGGCTGACCGGCGAGTTCCCCCGCGAGATCATGGACGAGGACCTCGTGTTCGCGGTCGGGGAGCTGGATTTCTACCTGGACGATGGTGAGTACGACCGGACCGTTCGGGTGGATGTCGGGCGGGAGTGTGCAGTGGGTGGGGGAGGGGTGGACGGCCGCTCGCCCTCCGTGCCTTACGTCGGCGGGATGGGATCGGTGCTCCTGGGACTCGTGGGACTGGTCGTCGCGCGGCGGTGGTCCAGGTAGATCCGGTTGCCATTGGGGAATCGCACCGCCCGTCGCAAGGGCAGTGTGCCCCTGTGCTCGACCGCGTCAAGGGCAGGCTCGCTCCGCTCGTGGCGCCTGCGGCGCCCCCCTTTGACCCGGCCTGCGCTCCGGGGCGTGTGATGGGTAGGCGACGGGGAGGGAAGGCGATTTCAGGCTCTGGTGGATGGAAGGTGGGTCTGGCTTTGGGGTGGCGCGGGGCCTTGGGGGGCGGAAGGGGACCATGGAGAGGCGTGAAGGTCGTGCTTCTCGTGCGGGGAGGAAGCGCTCACAAGTTCTCGGGTGGATACCAACCCCTTGAGTAATGAGCGGATATCGCTCACTCCGAAGGGGGTTCTCGAGGACCACACGAGATGTGAGCGAAGATCGCTCACAACTCAAGGGATGAGGCCCCACCCCACGAGAAATGAGCGCTCGGGGCCCCGGATGCCAACTTCTGGGGCAGAGGCACGCCATCTCGACGACAACCTGGGATTCAGCCCGGCTGTAGACAAGGGGGTTTCTTGCGCTGAGCGCAAGTTGGACCCGAGTCTGGTGGATAGACCGGCTGCTTTCTTGCGCTGAACGTAAGTTCGACCCGAGTCTGGTCTGATTCGGACCTCCAGCCACCCCAGCCACGACCCGCTACCCCCGCCCCGACCTCCACCCCCACAACACCACCACCCACGCACCGATCCCCGCCACCAACGCCGCCAACCTCCTCAGCACGCCGATCCAGGGGCTGCCCAGCGGCTGCAGGGGCACCGAGATCTGCGTCGCGATGGGATCGGGGACGATCGAAACGGGCGGTTGACCCAGCACCGGCTCGCGCAGGGGCTCGAGCAGTCCGACCGGGATCCCGGCCAGCCAGCGTGGGACCCTCGGCGTCACCCAGACCATGACGTCACCGCCGTCCCTGGGCACGGGCCCCAGGGGCACCACCCGATCGAACGGCACGACGTCGATGTTCCACGAGTCCCGGGCGG
This sequence comes from uncultured Rickettsiales bacterium, assembly GCA_964558555.1. Lineage (GTDB taxonomy): Bacteria > Myxococcota_A > UBA796 > UBA9615 > CAYRNR01 > CAYRNR01. The sequence goes on from CAZLEO010000084.1 coordinate 28,224, forward strand.
TCTGCCAGGTGGCCGCGACCTCGCCGCGCCGCGTGCCGGGCAGGAGCGTGGGCTCGAACCGGGCCGTGAGTATGGGCCGCCCGGTGGCGCCGGGCGCGGGTGAGGAACGCTCGAGCAGGATCAGCCGCGCCGGGGGGATGAAGGAGTTGGTCCCACCCTCGTAGTGCGGCGGGAATCGGTTCTCGCTGAGCCGGGGTCGGTAGCCGAGGTCTCGCACCAGCTGAGTGGACGTGGCCTCGCAAAGGGCGACGTCCCCGGGCTCCAGCTCCCCCTCGATAACGACCACCCAGAATCGCTGCGGCGGCTCGAGGTCGTCGGGGAGGCAGGGGACCGCGGCGGGGAAGTCGAGGATGTCGTCGCGCAGGCGGAAGCGCAGGTCCAGGCCGGTGCTCAGGACGTCCCCGGTGCGCCAGTGGGCGGCGACGCGGTCCGCGGCCCAGGTCTGGGTGTCGGAGATGGAGCCGAGCTGCGCGACGGTGGCGGCGCCGTGGAAGAGCACCACCGCGGCGATCAGGGCAGCACCGACTCGCGGGCCCCGCGACAGCAGCGCCAGGGCCACGACGACGGCCAGGGCCGGCAGCAGCGCGGTGAACGCGCGGACGTAGACCGGAAAGAGGCGGTCGAGGGCCGTGGTGAAGACGGCGGCGAAGAGCATGAAGACCGCGACGGTGAGCGCGAGCAGCGTCGCGGCGCCGAATGCGAGGGGATCGCGGCTGCGCAGGCCCCACAGCACGGAAGCGGCGACGAGGAGGACCGGCGGCACGACCACCCAGGGATCGGAGACCTGGAACGCGTCGTACCCCTCCTGGTAGGCCACCGCGAGGCGGACGGGCTCCGAGAACAGGAAGTGCAGCAGCCCCGGCTGCGTGGCCAGGGGATCGGCGTGGGGCTGGATGACGTCGGAGAGGGACACCCCCAGCGCACGCACGACCAGCACGACGGCCGGCACGGCGAGGGCGACGCCGAGGAAGATCCAGGCCTTCCTGGCGGCCGCGCGGGAGACCGCGCTGTGGGGTGAGCGGCGGATGAGGAGGGGCGTGAGGATCGCCGCGGACACCAGCACGAAACCGAAGAAGTAGTCGTTGACGCAGCCCAGCAGCAGGCCGAGGGCGAGCCACAGCGCCGCCGATTTCCGTCCGTCGGCGAGATCGCAGAGCCCGGCCAGCGTCACGGCGCCGGTGAGGGGCCCCAGCGCGTAGTTCGTCGAGTCGTGGGCGTGGTACGACAGCACCGGATTCACCGCGACGATCAGCCCCGCCGCGAGGGCCGCGCCCGGGCGACCCCGGCGGGCGACACACCACCACGCGGCCAGCGCGCCGAGGACCGCGCCGACCGCGGCGTGGAGCCGCCAGGTGAACGCCGCGTCGTCCCCCAACACCGCGTGCACCAGCATGCGCATCGCCCAGGCCAGGGGCATGTGGGCGCTGAAGTTGTAGGGATCGTCCACGGACAGGGCCCGGTCGAACAACGCCAGCAGGTTGTGCCCCTGGGATCCCAGCTCGTCGCCGCTGAAGTCCCGCAGCCCGAGGCCGACGAAGGCGGCGCCCGCCGCAGCGCCGATGACGATCAGCGCGCCCAGGCGCGCCAGCCACCGCGCGGTGTCCGCGGGCGGGGCGTCGGCGCGGGTGCCGCCGGTCGAGGTGGTCGGAGGGGGTGTTGAGCTCAAGGTGCGCGGCTCGTTCGCCTCGGCGAGCGGGTCAGCGACGTCGCTGCCACCACAGCGCGCCGAGGCAGGCACCGATCAGGGCCAGGTTGCCGGTCCAGAGGGCCCGGACCGAGCGGGCGGCGACCACGTCGCAGGACGAGCTGCAGCTCTCGTCGCAGCCGCCGCTGCAGCCCCCCTCGCCCCCCTCGTCGCCGCATCCGAGGTCGCCCACGGCGGACGGATCGAGGATGTCCATCGTGGGGTAGATGCCCAGGTAGTCGCCGGCGTTGCCGGCGGCGGCCACGTCGATGGAGGCCAGGCCCATGCCGCCGAACAGCATGGGGCCGAACTGCAGGTCGTCGGGGTTGAGGAAGGAGTCGAGGATGGTGTCCAGCAGGCCGGACATGATGTCGCTGAAGTTGGCCTCGATCTGCGAGTTCAGGTCAGGGGCCATCTCGTTGTAGCTCACCACGGGGTCGAGGTTCTCGGTGTCCACCTCCACCTCCACGCCGATGGAGCCGTCTCCAGGCGCCGTGAGGTCCACGCCCACGTTCACGTCCGCGTCGATGGTCACCACGCGGGCCTTGCGGTCCTGGACCTCGACGAAGAACTGCAGGCCCAGGTCCTCGATGACCGGGTCCATGTCGTGGGTCCCGTTGAACAGCACGGCGGGCGGGTTCTTGGGCAACGTGACGATGGAGATGGGCGCGGAGTCGTCCAGCCACACGCGATTGAGCAGGTGCTGGTCCTCCTCGTCCACCATCAGCGACAGGAACGAGGTGTCCAGCGGAAAGCCCAGCTCGGCGGGATCCACGTCGTAGCACAGCACGCCGCCGTGCCACAGGGCGTACAGGGCCGAGGCGATGGCATCATCGGACAGCAGCCCTGCGGCGTGGTGTGTGGCCGCCGCGTCCAGGGTGGGCGGCGGGTTGTTGGTGTACGCGCTGTGGCCCGGGTCGAAGGGCGCCACGCACCGGGCCTGCGGCGCGTCGAAGGTGGAGTTGAGCATCACGCGGATGCCCCCGGGCTGGATGTCGATGTCGTGGGGCACCACGCTGACGTCCAGCGGCACGTCCAGCAGGTCCACCGTGTCCTGGTAGGAGGCCTCCGAGAAGCCCTCCTCGATGGCGCTCTCCACCTCCTCGGGAAGGTCCTCCTCGAGGAACGCGTACAGGTCGTCCGCCGCATAGTCGAGGATGAGGTCCACCAGGTCGATGCCCACGTATCCCAGCAGATCGTTGATGGTGGCCAGGGTGCACCCGTCCAGCTGGATGCGGTCCGACGTGAGCGCCGAGTCCAGGTTGTGGGACGGCGGCGGGACCGTGGCGTCGAGGTAGGGCGGATCCCCGTTTCCCGGATCGATGATCTGCATGCTCACCAGCAAGGTGGCGGTGATGTTGACGGGCTCCACCCACAGGTCGCAGTTGGACGAGGCCAGGTCGCACAGGAACCCGTCGATGTCGATGTCCACGTTGAACGGGTCCCACTCGGTGTTGACCCAGACGTTGAGGTTGACGCTGATGCTCAGGGTGTCTGTCTGGGGCACGATGTCGACGGTGTTGAGCTCCAGGAAGACGTTCATCCCGGTCACGTCGATGTCCATGTCGCACCAGCCGAAGCTCGAGGACGTGTCCACGTCGTCCATGGGCAGCTCGTCGGGGACCATGTAGGGCACCTGGGCCTCGAGGAAGCCCAGCCCCGCCGGGGTCACGTCGAGGAGGATGCCGTCCACGACCGTCTCGCCGGGGCCGATGTCGGCGGCGGCACCGTGGGGCAGGACCGCGGCCAGGAAGAGGGCGGCCGCAAGGGGCATTTGGCGCATGGGGGTCTCCAGCAAACCGTTTCGTGCTCGGTGCATCGTAGACCATGGCCCCATCCCCCTCAAGGGAACTCGCGCGAGGCGAGCGCGCCCGCGACCGCAGCGCGCGTTCTTCGGAGGGGTTGCCCGCGGGCGGGCGGCGAGTATGATGCTCGGACCGCGAGCGAACCGCGGCGACGCAACCTTGGGAGCGACCATGGCCTTCTTCCTCGACGAGACCCAGCAGGCCCTGCGTGAGAGCGTGCGACGCTTCGCCCAGGACCGGATCCTGCCCACCGTGGCCGAAGACGACGAGCAGGGGAGGTTCCGCAAGGCGCTGTTCCACGAGATGGGCGAGCTGGGCTTCACCGCCGTGCCCACCCCCGAGGAGTTCGGCGGGCTGGGGCTGGGGTACGTCGAGTACGCGATCCTGCTGGAGGAGCTGGCCAGGGTGAGCCCGGCCTATGCGGTCACCGTGGCCGTCAACGGCCTGCCCCAGATCATCCTCGCCCAGTTCGGCACCGAGGATCAGAAGCAGCGCTACCTACCCCGCCTGGCCGCCGCCGAGATCCTGGGTGGCTTCTCCCTTTCCGAGCCCGGCTGCGGCAGCGACGCCGCCGCCCTCAAGGCCACCGCAGTGCTCGACGGAGACGAGTACGTACTCAACGGCTCCAAGGCCTGGGCCACCCAGGGCCACGACGGTGACCTGTTCGTGGTCATGGCCCGCACCGGCGCGCCCGGGGCGCGCGGCGTCAGCGCGTTTTTGGTGGAGTCCGCCTACGAGGGGGTGTCCTTCGGCAAGCCCGAGGACAAGATGGGCCTGCGGGCCTCCCACACCTGCATCATCAATCTCGACAACGTCCGGGTGCCCGCGGGCAACCTCATCGGCGGCGAGGGCAACGGCTTCGTGGTGGCCATGCAGGCCCTGGACTCGGGGCGCATCACCATCGGCGCCACCTCGGTGGGGCTGGCCCAGGCCGCCCTCGACGCGGCGGTATCCTACTCCAACGAACGCGAGGCCTTTGGCAAGCCCATCGGCGAGCACCAGGGCGTGGGATTCATCCTGGCGGACATGGCCGTGGAGATCGAGGCCTCGCGGCTGCTGGTGATGCAGGCCGCCGGCCTGCGCGACCGCGGCGAGAACTACAGCCCCATCGCCGCCATGGCCAAGTGCAAGTCCACGGACACGGCCATGAAGGTCACCACGGACGCGGTCCAGGTGCTGGGCGGGTACGGCTATACGCGGGAATATCCGGTGGAGCGGATGATGCGGGACGCCAAGGTGATGCAGATCGTCGAGGGCACCA
>CAZLEO010000085.1:0-32276 GCA_964558555.1 uncultured Rickettsiales bacterium
GGGGGCAACTGTGTCATTTGACGACCGACCCATGTCAGGAGGTCTGGACTCGGTGAACCGCCTCGTGCGCATCGACGCCAACACCGGGGCGGTCCTCTCCGACGAGCACTTCCACGCCCGCCGCAACCTGGGCCAGATCGCGGAGCTGCTGGTGGACTTCGACGGGAGCCGGCTGCTGCTGTTCAACCGCCTCGACGGCTCCAAGATGTTCGAGATCGGGTTCGACGAGTCCGACGTGCTGTTCGACGCGGACAAGGTACCCCCGGTCGGGCGGTGGGACGGCAACCGGCCCAGCAGCTTCTTCTGGGATCTGTATCCGGTGATCGTCGGCGACGACCTGTTGCTGTCGTCGCGTCACGTGTTCCACGACGACATCCTCGGCGGCGGCAACTTCGACGGCCACTGGGCGCGCGTCGCCCTGGACACGGGCGAGAAGAAGGCGTCCAAGGTGCTCAAGGCCTCCCTCGACTACTCCCTGCGCAACGCCGATGGCGCGGTGTTCCCCGTCATCATGCCGGTGTTCCGCAAGCAGGTCCGGGCCAGGGCTTCGTACGGCTTCCCCGTCGAGGGCATGACGGTCCTGGCCGAGGACGGCACGTTCACCGACATGCCGCTGCCCGGCCCCTGCGCCAGCGACAAGAAGAAGGACCACTGCAACTACTACTGGGCCACGTGGTTCCACGACGGCGGCGAGATCTTCGCCATGGTCAAGGGCACCCTGCACGGCGTGAACACGACCACGGGCCAGTCCCGCACCGTCTTCGAGTCCCCGGACGGTCGCAAGGGGTTGCCCCAGTACTACTTCGTGCCCCAGACGGCGCCGGGATACGCCATGCTGCAAGGGCAGGAGGACGCGGTGGTCATCCGGCTGTCCGACGGCGCCGAGGTGAACCCCTCCTCCACCGGCGCGCTGCGGGGGACCCGTCTGTTGCGCGCCTACACCGAGCACGACTCCGAGTACTCACGCTCCGGCCTGCCCGAGGATGTCAAGGAGTACCTCGGCGGCTCCTCGAGCGAGTCCGAGACCCATCTCCTGGTGCCGGCCGTGCTACGCGACGGTAGCGCCATCCTCGTCGGCCTCGACCTGGGCCGACTGCAGCCCGCGTTCTGGTTCCCCGTGGGCCGTGTCCAGGACGACACGTCCAACGACTTCCACTTCTGGAGCGCCGCCGTCGGCGACGAGCTGCTGGTCCTGGCCGCACAGGCTGACGCGACGCTGAAGGTCTACCGAGTCAGCCCCTGAGGCGACTGGACCGCTATTCCCCGAAGGACGATCCGTCCGCGTGGTACCCCGGCGACATGGATTCCGATGTGGGGCTGACCAGGTCGTGGTCGACCATCTCGGCGCCGGCGGTGAGGTCGGGGTCGCGGTTGAGCGAGATGCCGTTGCTGGAGCCGGAGTAGACGACCTGGTCGTGGATGCCGCCGAGTTCGTCGTACAGGGTCACGGCGTCGCCGGTGTTGGTGAGGCTGAGGTAGGTGGAGGTGGACAGCACCCAGCCGGGGATCTCCGAGTGATCGCCGCGGTCGTAGACCACCAGGGCCTCGCCGGGCAGCAGCACCTCGGTGGTGAACTCGTGGCGGGTGGTGTTCTGCAGGTCGCCCAGGGACCAGCCGTCGAGCTCCACCTCGGCCTCGCCCACGTTGACGATCTCGACGAACTCCTGGCCGGTGTCCGTTCCCGAGGGGTTGGGTAGCAGCTCGTTGATCAGCAGGTGCGCCACGGGGGGATCGGTGACAAAGGGCGAACCATCGACCAGGGTCCCCGGGGAGAGCCCGTCGATGGCGTCGACGACCTCGTCGTGCCAGGTCCACTCGCCGTTCAGCGAGCCGTCGGGATCGCGGTTCCAGGAGATCCCCGACTCGCTGCGGGAGTACTGGACGCTGTCCACGACGATGCCCATCGGGTCCACCAGGCTCAGCGTGTCGCCGCTGTTGTTGAGGCTGAGGTAGCCGGTGGACGAGGTGATGGCGTTGGCGATGTCCGAGTGGTCGCCGGTGTCGTACAGCACCAGGCCGTCGCCCGGGCCCAGCAGGGTGCCGTCGAACAGGTGCCGCTGGGCGTTGGTGGCGTCGCCGAAGGTCCAGCCCGTCAGGTCTACGGTGGTGGTGGAGCCGTTGAGGATCTCCACGAACTCGCTGCCGCGGTCCGTGCCGGCGGGATCGGGGTGGAACTCGTTGATGAAGACCTTGTCGAGGGGAGCCTCGCAGGGCTCGGGGATCGGCCCGGAGTAGGCCTCGTGGATGGTCGCCTCGGCGAGGCGGTCGCAGAACTCGCGGCGGTACAGCTCCACCAGCCCGGGATCGCGGGCGAGCAGCATGTTCTCGTCGTTGTAGTGCGTGCCGCTCTTGGACCAGTTGAACGAGCCGGTGACCACGGTGGGCGTGTCGGAGTACCCGGCGTCCACCAGCAGCACCTTGTGGTGCAGCTTGCCGCCGGAGAAGCCCGAGGCGTTGTGGTTGCCGTCGATGAACACGGGGACACCGGCCGCGGCCAGGGTCTCGTCCTTGGAGTAGTGCCCGCGGGCCTGGGACTCGTCGAAGATCCCCACCACGTCCACGCCGCGGTTGAACGCGTGGATCATGGCGTCGGACACGTCGGGGTGGGTGTACGAGAAGACCATGAACCGCAGGGTGTGCTGCGCGGCGTTGATCTCGGCGACGAGGTCGTGCACCGGGTCGTGCTCGGGCGAGAAGTAGAAGCGGACCTCGTCGTCGCGGAAGCTCACCGCGTCGGTGCCGTTGACGTCCTCCTTGTGGCGGCCGAAGAGGGCCTCGTCGTACATCTGGGCGAATTCGGCGTAGTAGTGATCCGCCAGGTCGGTGGACTCGATGAGGATGCCGTTGTTGTTGTTGCGGTTGATGCCGTTGTGGGTGAGGTTGGTCGAGCCGGTCCACACCACCTGGCGGTCCACCACCACGAACTTGTTGTGCATGATGCGGTCGCGGGGCCGGCGCATGACGATGTCCACGCCCGCGTCCAGCAGCAGCTGGTAACCCTCGTCCTCCTCCTCGTCGCCGTCGCCGACCATGCGCACGACCACGCCGCGGTCGTGGGCGTCGAGGATCGCGTCCACCACGCCTTCGTGGCCCAGCTCGTACAGGCACAGCTCGAGGTAGGAGGCGGACGCCTCGATCAGCTCCACCAGGGCGTCGTCGAGCAGGGTGTCCTCCTCGCCGCCGGGTTCGGTGCCGGGGAGGGTGAAGTAGACGTCGAGGGCGTCGGCGTCGCGGTCCTGCCCGTACAGGTTGCGGGGCATCTCGGACAGGTCGATGGGGGGGATCTCGAGTTCCTCGGCGCAGCCGGTGACGAGCAACGAGGTCGCGAGGAGAATCCAGGTCGTGCGCTTCATGGTCGTTGCCCTCCTCATTCGCTGACGTTCATCCAGATCCGGTACCAGCCCGGATCGCCGCTGTACGAGTCCACCACCAGGTAGTAGGTCCCGGCCTCGCCGGGGCCGGCGGTGAAGCTCAACGTCTCGAGGTCGTACATCCCGCCCATGTCGGCGCAGGCCACCGGCAGCGTCCCGGGGTCGCACGAGTCGACCAGGTAGACGACCGTGTCGAACGACGAGTGCATGGACAGCTCGATGCCCCAGCCCTCGGCGGGGAGCTCGACGCGGTGGATGGCGTCGGCGCCCGGCACGGAGTAGCCGATGCACACCGCCGGATCCGGCGCCTGGTCCGTAAGCCCCGTGTTGTCGCCGTACCACCAGTTGGTGGTCAGGGCGTCCAATGCGTCGGCCGTCGCGCAGGAGTCCGACGGGGGCAGCAGACCCGCGACGCTGAAGCCGTCCACGTCCGAGAGGACCTCGTCGACGCCCTGGGTGGCGGTCACCTGGCGGGAGCTCACCGGCGCGTCGGGGGCCACCTCCACCCACAGATCGGCGTCGGGACCGACTCCCCCGTGCACGGTCACGCTGGTCACGGTGACGCCCTCGCCGAAGTCGAAGGTCACCTGGTCTTGCTCGAAGTCCCAGAGGTAGTTGGTCACCTCCACGGTGCCGGACTCCCCCTGGGGCATGACGTTGTCCCAGATGCGCAGGTCGGCGGCCTCCTCGATCCCGACCCACATGTAGACGAGGTCCTCGGGGAGGTCGAAGGTGTTGTCGATGAGCAGGTACACGGTCTGGTCCTCGGTGGCCGTGTACTCGAGGAACTCGTAGTCCTCGCCGATGGAGAAGTCCTCGCACTCGAGCAGCTCGCCGCCACATTCGTCGAACAGGCCCATGGCCATGTCGCCCAGCCACCAGCCCGCGGTGACCGACAGCATCTGCCCCCCCTGCAGGTCCACGCGGTGGAACGAGTCGCGCCCGGGAACGTCGATCATGTACTGCGGGCAGCCCTCGCCGTCGTTCCAGGTGTCGGACAGGGCTTCGGCCGTGCCGTAGTGGAAGCCCGGTCGCAGGGAAGGGCCGATGTAGGCATCCTCGCACTCGTCGTTGTCAGCGATGGGGTGGTAGACCATGAATGGCTGCGGGCCCTCGAGGACCTCCTCGCCGGTGGTGACGATCAGGTCGGCCGGGCCGGTCTCGGCGTCCTCGTCCACGATCAGCGCCGCCCGCGCCACCTGGCCGCCGGGCTCCACCTCCACCGAGTCCACGAAGATGCCCTCGCCGAGGTCGAGGGTGGTCTCGCCTTCGACGAACTCGCCGGTCACGCGGTAGACCTCCAGGCTCATCTGCGTCCCGGTCAGGCCCATCTGGGGGAAGAACCCCAGCGTCTCGACCTGCTGGAACGACAGCCAGCTCTCGGCGATGGCGCGGACCTGGATCACCCCGGCGGTGGTCTCGACCTCGCTGGTGATCATGCGCGCGGCCTTGACCCGGACGAAGTCGCCGCCGAAGTCCTGGACCTCGTCCGCGGTCATCGTCAGCTCGCCGTCGTCGTCCAGCACGTGCCAGATGGTGCCCCAGCTGTCGCCGTAGGCGGTGATCACCACGGTGGCGTCGGGATCACCCGAGGGCGTCCAGGAGATGACGATGTCGTCGGTGGGCTCCACGACGTGCAGGCCGGTCGGGTCCAGGTCGCCCAGCAGCTCCAGTGGGGCTGGCACGAGGACATCGCCCAGGGCCACCTGCGCGTCCACGTCGGGCCCGCCGTCGAGCTCCAGCGCCACGACGCCGCCGCCGTCGAAGGCGCCGGTGGGCGGCGCGTCCTCGGCGTCCGACTCGTACACGAGGACGCCGTCGTCGAGCTCTGTGAGGTACGCCTCCCAGTCGTCCCCGGCCAGCACCCGTTCGCCGCCGTCCAGAGTGGTCGTGGCCGCGGGGTCGAAGTCCACCTCGTCCGAGTCCGTGGGCAGCGACTCGCCCACCTCGGGCAGCCGCCAGTAGTTGTGGATCATGAACGTCTCGTACCCCTGCCGGGCCAGGTAGCCCATCGGGTCCACCGGCTCGGTCCACTCGGTGTCCGGCGACAGCACGCCGTGGAACCACGTGGACTCCAGGTAGTCCCGGTCCTCGCCGATGTTCAGCAGCACGAACAGGCCGATCGGGTCGTCGGGGTAGACGGGCTCGTCCGTGGTGTCGTCGTCGTCGCCGACGGTGTCGTCGTCGTCGCCGATGGGGTCCTCGGTCTCGTCCGGACAGGCCGTGAACAGACTCGCCGCGGCGAACAGTCCGGCCAGCAGGGTCGCCCTGAGGGCGTTGGGCATGGTCCCACCTCCATCGGCGAGCAGGGTATCGCATCCACGCACCCGTCGCTCGGGCCGATCTCTGCGGTCGAACCTCGGTCGTCGTGGGTGGTAGGTTCAGATCATGGTCCCCGCCCCAGACGCCGTCGATCTCCGTTGCGCCTCGTGCGGCAGCGCCTTCTCCGTCGCCGAGGTGGGCGCCGAGATCCGCTGCCCGTTCTGCGACCACGTCCAGGCGGTGGACGAGGATCTCCTGACGCGGCTGGACGAGTACCAGTCGCGGATCGCCGCAAGACGGCAGGAAGCGGCAGCGGACAAGCGCACCGCTGCGGGCTGGGACCGGTGGTACGGCCGGATGCGGAAGGGGACCCCGGCGACGGTGGCGGCGGTGACCGTCTCGTTCATGCTGCTGCCCACGCTGATCGGGTTCGCGCTGTGGGGGGTGGTGACCCTGCTGGGACACGATCTCGCCGAGCGCCTGATGCCCTACGTGCCCATCCCGCTGATGGGAATGGTGTTCCTGTTCCTGGCCGCGTGGACGATGTGGATGTACTCGGGAGCGCGGCGCAAGCGGTCGGTGGCCGGCCTGGAGTCGGTGGCCCTCGCCTGCCCCGGGTGCGGCGCGGTCAGCCGCATCGAGCCGGGCCGACGCGCCACGGCGTGCGCGTTCTGCTCGGCGTCGCTGGTGCCGTCCGAGCCGGTGATGGAGCGATCCCTGGCCGAGGCGCAGCGCGAGCGGATCGAGGCCCGCTTCGAGCGATACCGCGTCGAGCGCGAGGGCATCGCCAAGGCCTACAGCTACTCCATCGGCAGCAGCATGCACTGGATGGTGCTGGGACCCTTCGTGCTGATGACCTGCGGCGGGTCCGTGGCGTTCTCGGTGCAGATGGCCCTGGGCCGGGAGCCGTTCAGCCCGGGGATCTTCCTGCTGTGGGCCATGGCCTTCGGCTGCGTGGCCGCGGGGGTGGGCATCTCCCTGTACCAGCGCGGCCAGCGCAGGCGGTGGCGCGCGGCGATGGCCGCGGTGGCGCGGGGGCTGGGCGGCGAGGTGCTCGTGGGCATGGACGGTCTGGTAGGCTGGCTCGACCGCCACTGGGCCGGCCCCTACGACCTGCGCTTCATGTACGCGGGCAAGTACGCCCAGGGTGCGGCGGTGGTCGCCGACGGCTTCCCGGGCCTGCTGTGGGTGGATCCCACGAAGACCAGCGACCACCACCCTGCTCGCGTGCACGTCTTCCTGTCCGCCTGGCTGCCCGGGACCTCGGACGAGACAGAGGCGCCCCTGGCCGACCACGCCCGCGACCTGCTCGAGGGCCTGCGCAGGGAGCACGACGTCCAGATCCAGCAGGGCGGCCTGTTCGTCGCGCTGGACGACCTGGAGGTCCGGCACCTGCGCCGTAACCCCGCGGCGGTGACGGAGCTCACTCCCTTGTTCGGGCGACTCGCGGCGGTTGCCAGGGCCCTGGGCGGCCGCACGATCTCCGCCTGAGATCAGCCACCGATCTCCACATCGAACTCCGGCCGCACGAACACCGGGATGCTGTCCAGGGGGGCGTCCACGGTGACCTTCGTGGGGCCGACCCAGGCCTGCTCGCGGTCCCACAGGGACTCCCACTCGCCCTCGGGCAGCACCACGTCGCGGGACCGCTCTCCCGACCGCCAGACCGGGGCGACGAGGACCTCGGGGCCGAGCATGAACTGGTCCCAGCGGTCGAGCATGTCGGGGTCGTCGGGGAAGTCGAAGACCATGGCGCGGGCGATGGGCAGGCCGGTGGCGGCGACCGCGTCGGCCTGCGCGGCGAGGTAGGGCTGCAGGTCGTGGTGGGCCTGCACGTAGCGGCGGTAGATCTCGATCATCTCCTCGTCGAACGAGGGCTCGGTGGGCATGTCCCACGGCGCGTGCGTGCCCTCGCCGCCGATCTCCATGATGGGGCAGAAGGCGCTGAACTGCAGCCAGCGGGCGAAGACCTCGCGGTCGTTGAACTCGTAGTAGCCGCCCGTGTCCGAGCCCCAGGTGGTGAAGCCGAGGAACCCGGCGCGCTGGAGCTTGATGATCGCCATGCGCAGGCCGAGATCCGACGTGCCCGGCGAGTCGCCGCCCCAGTGCACGGCGTACTGCTGGCTGCCCGAGTACCCGGACCGGGGCATGAGCACGAAGTCGCCACCCGTGGCTTCGTCCAGGGCGTCGTGGTGGACCCGGGACTGCAGCAGCTGGAACTCGTTGTGCAGCTCGCGGCCGTTGCGGCCGTCGTGCCAGATGTCGCCGGCGTCGTTGGGGATGAACTCCTCGCCGCGGTCGAGCTTGATGCCCTGGATGCCCCACTCGCTCAGGAACGCGCCCAGCGTCTCCTGCCACCACGCCACGGCCTCGGGGTTCGTCAGGTCGATGACGCGGTCGCTGCCGGGCGCGTGATAGCCCAGCTCGGCGGCGGTGGCGCCGTGGGTGCCGTCCTCGGTGCCGCGGGCCCACGACGCCGCCCACACTGCGAGGGGCATGCCGCGGTCCTTCAGGGCGGTCAGGGTGTGATCGGGATTGACGACGCGGTCCTCGTCCCAGACGAACTCGCTGAAGCCGCCCGAGAGGGGATCGCCTCCGCCCTCGAGGTACGGCCGGTCGAACAGGTACACGCCGAACGGGATGTCGTGCTCCTCGTAGGCCAGCACGTCCTGGGCGATGTCCGCGTTGACCAGCTCGCCGTCGAGCTCGGCGAAATCGTCCTCGGGTAGCTCGCCTCGCCAGCGCCAGTGCAGGAAGGCCCAGTCGGGCGGGCGGATGGGATCGCCGGTGAGGGTGAAGTACTGGCGCAGGACGTCGGCGTGGGTGGGGCCGAGCAGCACGTGATAGACCAGCGTCCGCGACGCCTCGGTGCTGCCGGTCTCGAAGGTGAACCGCACCGTGTCGGGGTCGTCGGACCCGACCTGGTAGATCCCCGGGGTCATGTTCTCCACCCACACGCCGTAGCCGCGGCTGGAGTGGAAGAACGGCGCGTACAGGGACATCGTGGGGCGCACGAACATCTCCACGGTCTCGCCGCGGCGGTCCAGGCTCCCCTCCTCCACCGGGAACATGTCCTCGACCATGGGGCCGTGGGTCTCCTCGAACATCACGTCCGAGTCGCGCAAGCGCTCGGTCAGCCCGTAGATCAGCTCGCCGTCCTCGAGCTCGAAGTCGTCGCCGATCCGGGCCACGGCCGCGTCGGAGGACGGCGTGATCGCGACGCGCAGGCTCCGCGGGCCGGTCCACTCGAGCTCGACCCGCGCCACGCTCCCCGATTCGAGGGTCACCACCAGGTCCAGGTGCCCCTCGTGTAGGGTGTGATCCGTGACCGCCACGGTCGCGTCCACCCCATCACCGGCGTCGACGAAGAACGCTCCCGCCGACTGCGAGAGCTGCACGCCGTCGTCCGACTCGATGATCAGCGCGTACGGGTCCTCCTGGACCGTGACGGCCGCCACACCCGAGTCCAGGACGATCGGTCCGCCACTGTCTTCCACCTCCGGATCACAGCCCAGAGGTGATGTGAGGACGACCATCATCAGTGCAAGCGCGCGACGGCCCATTCGAGCCTCCCCTCATCCACGGCGGAATCCTGTCACAGGGTCGTTGTCAGGGCGAGCCAACCGCGACAGGATCGCCGTCGAGGGAGGAGTCGCCGATGCAAGCCCGCCTCTACCTGGCCTTCGTGCTCCTGTTCGCCTTCGGCTGTTCGCCCCCGGAGCATCCTGGGGACGACGACACCAGCTCGTCCGGCGACGACGACAGTGGGGCGGACGACGACGACAGCGGCGCGGACGACGACGACACCGGGCCGGGAGACGATGACGACACCGGCCCCGGTGACGATGATGACGACGACATGGGCGACGACGACGACACGGGCGACGACGACGACGACGACACCGCCGGCACGGACGCCGACGGTGACGGGTTCACCGTGGAAGAGGGAGACTGCGACGACAACCACCCCAACATCCACCCGTTCGCGGCGGACTTCGTCGGGGACGCCATCGATCAGAACTGCGACGGCATCGACGGCACGGACGCCGACGGCGACGGCTGCGCCGCAGACTGGTCCGGCGGGGACGACTGCGACGACACCGACCCGGATCTGAACTGCGACGACCTCGATGGCGACGGCTGGGACACCTGCGCGGACGACTGCGACGACCTGGACCCCGCGCTCAACCTCGACGACCTCGACGGCGACGGCTGGGACACCTGCGCGGACGACTGCGACGATCTCGATCCGAGGGTGCACCCGGGCGCCCAGGACGTCTGCGACGGGGTGATGGACAACGACTGTGACGGTCTCGCCGATCCCCTCGAGGCGGACGCGGACGGGGACGGATACTCCGTGTGCGACCTGGACTGCGATGACGCGGATCCCGCGATCTCGCCGTCCGCGACCGAGGTCTGCGACGGTCTGGACAACGACTGCGATCCGACCACGGACGAGGAGGTGGACGGCGACGGAGACGGGTTTGCCCTGTGCGGCGGCGACTGCGACGACGACGACGTCCTCCACGGCCCGGCCGCCTACGAGATCTGCGACGGCCTGGACAACGACTGCGACGGCGCGGTGGACCAGGACTGCACGTCGTGCACGTGGGAGGTGCCCACGGACTTCTCGTCCATCCTCTCCGCCATCAGCAGCGCCACCGCGGGCGACGTGATCTGCGTGCAACCCGGGACCTACGTGGAGAACGTCGACTTCTACGGCCGCGACGTCCACGTCCTGGGCGTGGCCGGCCCCTGGGCCACGGTCATCGACGGGGACAACAACGCCGTGACCGTTCGCTTCTACTCGGGGGAGGGCCCCGACGCCGTGCTGCAGGGGTTCTCCATCGTCGGTGGCAACAGCGCCAATGGGGGCGGGATCGCCGCGTCCGGGAGTTCACCGACGCTGCAGGACCTGATCATCCAGGGCAACCAGGGTTCTTACGGCGGCGGCATCTTCCTGTCGTCCACCGCCGCGACCGTCCAGGACGTGCTGATCACGAGCAACAGCGCGCCGGCGAGCGGGGGCGGGGTGTATACGGCGTGGGACGCTGCCAACTTCGCCAACGTGGTCATCGCCGGCAACTCCGGTTACGAAGGCGGCGGCTTCATGTGCTCGAGCTACTCGGCCAACTCGCTGACCAACGCGGTCGTGGCGGACAACACGGCCATCTCGGCCTACGGCGGGGGCCTGTACGCGGCGTCGGGGTCCTCCCTGACCCTGACCAGCGGGATCATCTCGGGCAACGTGTCGGCATCCTACGGAGGCGGAGCGTACGTGTGGAACAACTCCACGCTCACCCTGGACCAGGTGAACGTGGTGGACAACGACGCCGCGACCCAGGGGGGCGGGATCTACGCCTACATCGGATGCTGGGTCCACCTGTCCGACACCACCGTGTCGGGCAACTCCGCGGGCAGCGGGGGAGGCATCGCCGTGTGGGGCGCGGGGTACACCTTCTCCCACAACAACGCGTGGGCGAACACACCGGACAACTACAACAACGTCACGGATCCCACGGGCACCGACGGCAACATCTCGGCGGACCCGCAGTTCGCGGACACGTCCGCCCCCGAGAGCCTCTACTGGGACCTGCACCTGGACGTCGGCTCGGCCCTGGTAGACGCCGGTTCGGGCACCGATCCCGACGGCAGCACGGGGGACATCGGCGCATATGGCGGTGCCCACGCGGGCGGGTACGACCGGGATCGCGACGGGTACTTCGAGTGGTGGCAACCGGGCGCCTACGATGCGGTGACGTACCCCGGCCAGGGCTGGGATTGCGACGACCTGGACGCGGGTGTGGCGCCGGGGAACGGCTGCTGATCCGGAGGTCGGATCAATCGTCGGCGGTCATCACGGCCTGACGCCGCGGGGCGTGGCCCATGGCCCGCAGTCGCTGCTCGACCTGCATGCGGAACCACCCGGCCATCGCGTGGGAGTTCGAGCTGTCGCGCATGACCTGCTCGGGCAGCTCCATGCCCATGTAGTTCTCCATGAAGTCCGCCATCCCCGGGTCCATGACCAGGCAGTTGGCGTCCACCTCGCGCTGGACGCGATCGTGGATGGTCGACCGCAGGCCGTCGCCGCGGCCGGCAGACCACTGGGCCATGATCATCTGCTCGCGCATGTTGCCGGCCATCTCCCAGACCTGGCTGGCCGTGCCCACGAAAGCCCACGGGGTGAACGCGCCGCTGGCCACGCGCCGGCCGGCCGGCCCGGCCACCGCGCCCGCGGCCGGGGGCGCGCCGGCCTCGGTGGCCGCGCCCCGTGCCTCACCCAGCACCCCATCGACCAGGGCCTTCATGGCGTCGCGGTTGGGGTTGTACTCGCTGGTCAGGTCCTGGCGGATGGCGTCGATCTTGGACTGGTCCAGGACCTGGGCCAGGGCGGGCAGCTGGCCCACGTCGTTCCACAGGGGCCCGAAGGTGATCTCGTAGGCGTGGTATCCGGTGAACTGGTCCACATCGACGATGGTGGGCCGCACGTCGTCCACGAGCCGGTTGACCTCGGTGGGCAGGCGGGTGGCCGCCGAGCCGAAGTCGGCGCTCTCGTACTGGATCATGGCCGCGGTGAAGGCCGCCAGCTGCGGATCGAGGCGCCCGTTGCTGGGCGCCCGGTAGCCGAAGTCGGTCAGCAGGGTCATGTGGAGCAGGTCGGTGTCCGCGAGGGCCTCCTGGGCGGAGATCATCTGGACGGCCTCGCCGCCGGCGTCCCCGGTCAGGGGATCGCTGAGCGAGTCCGAGAGCTGCAGGTTCGAGAGCGGATCGACCGCCCGCTGGCTTCCCGATGTCCCCCCCGCCGTCGCCTGTCCAGCCCGTCGCTGCTGGACCGTCGTCTTGCGTTCGCTCAAAACGTCACCTCTCCCCAGGGTGCCGATCATAGCCCGAAACAGCAGGAATCAGGAGGCTTTCACGGGCGCCCGGACGGCGGCGCGGCTGGTAGGATGCTGCCGAGGAGGGACACCCCGTGAGACACCCGCACCTCGCCGCCGCGGCAGCTGTGTTCTCGATCCTGGTGGGCGGCGCAGCCCAGGCGGATCCCGTCGTCGCCAACGGCCTCGTCGCGCTGGTCCCCTTCGACGAGGGATCGGGGACCCACTCGTACGACCTCACCGGCAACGGCCACGACGCCGAGCTGCTCGGCGCCGCCTGGAGCGGCAGCGGGGCGTCCGTGGACGCGGACGGCGAGCGCATCCTCATCGGATCGAACGCACACCTCGAGGTGCCCTCCTTCACCTACGACCTGTGGTTCGAGGCCGGGTCCACGCCGGGCAACGGCCGGATCATGGGCCAGGCGGGCGAAGTCGGCGGCGCGGGTTTCGACGTGCTCGAGCGAAGTCAGCACGTGGCCATGCGCGTCAACAACGACGGCGCGGTCATCGACGAGCCGACCATCGGCAGCCGCTCCAACGACGGCCCGCCCGACCACTGGGGCACCTGCGAGGACGAGTTCCACCGCAACGCCGGGCCCGAGCACCTGGTGGTCACCCACGACGCCAGCGCCCAGCTCGTGCGCGCCTTCATCGGGCTGCAGGGCGAGGCGCTCCGCCTGAGCTTCGAGGCCACCTACCAGGGCAGCTACTGGGTGGACGACGACGGCATCGGCCTGCTCAACCTGCCCGACGGCGACCGCTACTTCACCGGCACGGTGTTCCAGTTCGCCTACTACGACCGCGTGCTGACCCACGAGGTGGACGGCAACCGCAACGTCACCGGCGGGGAGGTTCTCACGAACCACCTCGCCGGTCCGGACGCGGACATGCCGGGCAGCCCAGGAGACGACGACGACGCGGCGGACGACGATGACGACGACGACATCACCGGGGACGACGACGACGCGGGCGACGACGACACGTCCATGTGTGACGACGACTCGGCGGACGACGCGTGCGAGTGTCCCGAGAGCGGTGGCTGTGACTGCACCCACGACGCTTCAGCAGACAGCACGACTCCCTGGGGTCTGGTCGTCCTGGGGGCTCTGTTGATCTCCCTGGGGCGAGGTCGGCGGCGTCTCAACCGTCCCCCACCAGGGGCCTGACCTCGTCCACGCGGAAGAACACCAGGAACCGCCGCGCACCGTCACCCCGCCGCCCGGGTCGGACCATCTCCTGAAGCCGCGACGTGTTCTCCTCCTCGGATACGCGGGTCAACGCCAGCCGCACGCCGGAGTACTTGCCGGCCCCCGGGGTCGCCGGACTCTCGTGGAAGAGGTACGCGGCGTGGGGATTCGTCGAGAGGTAGGCGTGGGACCGTCGGTCCAGCATGACCAGCGCGACCGTGCCGTCGTCCATCACCCGGGGCCGGGAGTACAGGGCCGCGTTGGTCCGGCCGTCCGCATGGGAGGTGGCCAGCATTCCCGTGCCGCGCGTGGACTCGAAGTAGGCACGCAGATCTTCCATGGCCGCCCTCCAGGGAATCGGTCCGCCCAGGCCGTGCTGTTTCGATCGGTCCGGCGCGCGCGGTCCGCAAGGGGGCGGACACCGCGGTCCCGGACCCACGCCTGCTAGGATGCTCCTCTCGACGCGAGGAGCCGACCATGACCGTAGACGATCTGCTGCAGGGCTTGCACTGGCTGGGCCACGACGCGTTCCGGGTGGACGGCCCGCCGGTGGTCTACTTCGATCCCTGGAGGCTGGACGACGGGGCCCCGGAGGCCGACCTGGTGCTGGTCAGCCACGACCACTTCGACCACTGCTCGCCCGAGGACGTCGCGAAGGTGTGCGGGCCGGACACGGTGATCCTGGCCGCGGCAGCGGCGGCGGCGAAGCTCGAGGGAGCGCGGGCGATGGCGCCCGGCGACCAGGTCGAGGCCGCGGGGGCGGTCGTGGAGGCGGTGCACGCCTACAACGTCAACAAGTTCCGGTCGCCGGGCCAGCCGTTCCACCCCAGGGGGGACGGCCACGTGGGCTGGATCGTGACGCTGGGCGGCCTGCGCCTGTACTTCGCAGGGGACACCGACTCGATCCCGGAGATGGCGGATGTCGCCTGCGACGTGGCGCTGCTGCCGGTCAGCGGCACCTATGTGATGACCGCCGCCGAGGCCGTCGAGGCTGCGAACGCCATCGGCGCGAAGGTCGTGGTGCCCATGCACTACGGCGAGATCGTCGGGACGGTGGAAGACGCGGAGGCCTTTGCGGCGGCGTACAGCGGCAAGGCCCGCATCCTGCAGCCCGAATAGGAGGCCGGCATGAGCGAAACCCACGACGTGGTGGTGGTGGGCGCGGGTATGGGCGGGCTGTCCGCCGCGACCAACCTGGCTCGACACGGCCGCAAGGTCCTGCTGCTGGAGCGGCACAACGTCCCTGGGGGGTACGCCACGTCGTTCGTGCGCGGGGACTACGAGTTCGAGGTGGCCCTGCACGAGCTGTCGGGGATGGGGACGGTGGACAAGCCGGGCCCCCTGCACCGCTACCTCGGGGAGCTGGGGGTGCTCGACCACATCGAGCTGGTGCGGCTCGACAGCGTCTACCGATCGATCTTCCCGGAGCACGACCTGACCCTGCCGGTGGGCTGGGACGGCTACATCGACGTGCTGTGCCAGGCCTTCCCCCACGACGCCGACGGGATACGCCGGTTCCTGGGCCGCATCCGCAAGCTGGGCCAGGAGATGGAGCACTTCGACAAGATGCTCAACTGGAGCGGCGGGTGGGACATCGTCGGGCTGATCGCGCAGCTGCCGGCGAACTCCAGCAACATCCTGCGGTACGTGCTCAACGACTTCGGAACCATCCTCGCGCGCGACGTGAGCGATCCCGCGGCGCGCGCGATCATCTCCCAGTTCTGGGGGTACATCGGGCTGCCGCCGTCCACCGCGGCGTTTTTGTACCTGGGCGGCTGCGTCGCCACGTACATCGCCAACGGGCCGTGCCACGTCACGGGCGGCTCCCAGGCGCTGTCGAGCGCGTTCGTGGCGCAGCTCGAGGCGTTCGGCGGCGAGATCCGGCTCAACTGCGGCGTGGAGTCGATCACCACGAATGACGGCGCGGTCACCGGCGTGATCACCGAGGACGGCGAGGAGATCCGCGCCGACTGGGTGGTGTCCAACCTCGATCCGGTGGCCACCTGCCGCGACCTGATCGGCCGGCAGCACGTGCCGGGGAAGTTCTGGAACGCACAGAAGGCCCACCGGGTGGGCATCTCCACGTTCAGCCTGTACCTGGGCCTGGCGGAGTCCCCCGAAGCGCTGGGCATCACCGACCACGCCGTGTTCCTCAACGACAGCTACGACATCGAGGACCACTTCCGGCGCACGCACACGCTGGAGCCGCCCGGCGTGGTCGCGCTGACCAGCTACAGCGGCGCGCTCCCCGAGATGACGCCGCCGGGCACCTCCATGGCCATGGCCACCACCGCCATGTACGGCGATCAGTGGCTCGACGTGCCCCCCGAACGTTACCTGGACACCAAGATGCGCATCGCCGAGTCGATGTTCGAGATGGTCGAGACGTCGTTCCCCGGGGTGCGGGCCGCCACCGAGATCGTCGAGGTGGGCACGCCGGTGACCAACATGCGCTACGGCGGCCAGACCGACGGCGCGGTCTACGGCACCGAGCAGGTCCCGTACAACTCCACGGTCTTCCGCACGCCCCACAAGGGGCCGCTGCACGGGCTGTTCTTCGTCGGCGCCTCGACCCAGCCCGGCGCTGGTTTCGAGCCGACGATGACATCGGGCAAGCTCGCGTCCAGCCAGATCCTGGCCGCCGACGGAAGGGAGGTCTGAGATGGGCATCCTGAACCTGCTCGAAGACGTCGCTTCCTACGGCCGTGCTCTTCAAGGCCTGCGGGAAGACCGGCGGACCGGGACCGACCGTGGCGCGGACGAGCTGCGCGGGCGGCAGCGGGCATTCGTCGAGGCGCTGCACCCGCCGCGCATGCATCTGCGCGTGGTCGAGATCCTGGACGAGAGCCGCTCGACGAGGACCCTGAGACTGCAACGGGAGGACGGGCCCTTCCCGCCGTTCCGCCCCGGCCAGTACGTCAACGTGTTCGTGGAGATCGACGGCGTCCACACGAGCCGGCCGTACTCCATCTCCTCGGCCCCGGGCGCGCCGCACATCGACCTGACCGTGCGCGAGAAGCCCGACGGCTTCGTGTCGCCCTACCTGGTGCGGGAGGCCGCGGTCGGCGATCGCCTGGCCAGCACCGGCCCCATCGGCCACTTCGTGCACGAGCCGTTGATCCACGGCGACGACCTGGTGTTCCTCGCCGGCGGCAGCGGCATCACGCCGTTCATGAGCATGCTGCGCGACCTCGAGGCCGACGGCTGGCCGCGGTCGGTGACCCTGCTGGTGGGCACGCGCAAGCCGTCCGACGTGATCTTCGGCAAGGAGCTCAGGGCGATGGCGCGCGGCAACGAGCGGCTCTCCCTGGCCGTGGTGGTCTCCGAGCCGGCGCCCAGCTTCCGCGGGCGGAGCGGGTTCCTGGACACGACGCGCATACGCAAGGAGGTCGGCGATCCGGCCGGCAAGACCTTCTACGTGTGCGGTCCCAATCTCATGCTCGAGCTGTGTCGCTCGGCGCTGGCGGAGATCGGCGTGCCGCGCCAGCGCATCCGCACCGAGCTCTTCGGCCCGCCCGACGACGTGCGCAAGGCTCCAGGCTGGCCCGAGGACCTGGCCGCGGACGCGATCTTCGAGGTCACCGCGGGCGGCCAGACCTTCCCCGCACCTGCCGCCGAACCCCTGATCCACGCCATGGAGCGCCACGGGGTGGTCGTGCCCTCGGAATGCCGGTCCGGCGAGTGCAGCGCCTGCCGCACGCGCCTGCTGGATGGACAGGTCTTCTCCCCCCAGCAGGCCCGCCTGCGCCACTCCGACCGCCGCCACGGCTTCATCCACCCGTGCATGGCCTACCCGGTGCGCGACCTGAAGATCCGGGTGTGACCTCGCGCACGAACGGGTAGACCGCCAGACGACCTGCAGTCGTGGCACGGCCGTTGCACATGGGGAGGTGCCGTGAACACATTGCGAAGGCACCTGCAATCGAAGGGCGAACCCCATGGATTTGCGATTCCTCCTCACGCTCCTCCCGCTGCTCATGCTGGCCTGCAACCCCGACGACACGCCCGCGGACGACGATGACTCCGCAGCCGACGACGACGACGTCTCGGACGACGACGACGCGACGGTCGAGTACGAGGGCACGTTCAGCTTCGACAACGAGGACGACCTGGCCGTGGGCCTCTACGGCCCGCAGCTCTTCACCGCCGCGATCTACCTCGACATCTACGGGTACGCCGACGCGATCGCGTGGGACTGCCCGGAGATCACCTACCTCGACGAGGAGGAGCGCGAGTACTCCCTCGCCGGTCCCTGCACGTCCAGCGGCACCTACGAGTGGGACGGCAGCATGGAGACCCTGCGGCCGACGGAGACGACGTGGAGCTTCGACTTCGCGGACTTCTCCTGGGTCGTCGAGGACCCCATGTTCATCTCCGCCAGCGGTCCCATGCTCTTCGACCAGGTCGAGGCGTCCACCGACGACGGCGAGATGATGACGCGCACCTACTCCACGGACGGCCTGGAGCTCTCGACCAGCGCACCGATCTACCCGTGGAACGGCCAGTCCTGGAGCCCGCCGAGCGCGGCTTTCTCGTACACCGACATCGAGCTGGTGGCCGAGGGGAACTGGGGCCCGGCGGGCGAGTTGCTCGGCATCGAGACCTGGGTCTCCGGGATCGTGAACCTCGAGGGGCGCGGCGACTTCCACGCCGAGGGTCACTGGTGGATGGACGCGGGGGCCTGGGAGCAGACGTCCGGGCAGCTGGTGCTGCAGGGGGCCCAGACGCTGACCTTCACGTTCGACGGCGAGGACGGCGAGGACTACCTGATCCCCTACGAGATCGACGACGGCAGGAGCGGTTCGGCCAACGTGGACGGGTATATCCTGGGCCTGTTCATGTAAGTTGGCTCCATGTCCCTGCGCGGCCTCCTCTCCCGGTCCACCGCACGCGTGATGGTGAACCACCACGCGTACTCGGTGGGCACCCACCGCGTGCTGTACCGCGCCATCGCCCGCGGGATCGCTGTTCCCGAAGGCTTCGAGGCCGAGACGGTCGACGCGGGCGGGGCGCAGGCGGTGGTCGTCCGAGGCGAGCCGGGGAGCCCACAACGCGACCTGTTCGTGCTGCACGGAGGGGGCTACTCCGCCGGTTCCCCGGCGATCCACGTCCCCGTGTGCGCGGGGCTCTGTGAGGGGATCGGCGCAACCGGGCTGGTGGTGGACTATCGCCGCGCACCGACCCACCCCTACCCTGCCGCGTTCGACGACGCCGTGGCGGCCTGGCGCTGGTGGGTGTCGCGGCCCGGAGCAGCCCCGCGATCCGCGATCTACGGCGACTCTGCGGGGGCAGGCCTCGCCCTGGGCCTGATGATGACGCTGCGCGACGAGGGCGCTCCCCTACCCTGCGCCGCCTACCTGGTCTCCCCCTTCGTGGACCTCACCGCCCACCGCCGCCCAGGCAACCCCGCCGTGGTCGACGAGATCCTGGCCGGTGTGGCGCGCATCTACGTGGGCGACCACGACGCCCGCGATCCCCGGATCTCCCCGATCTTCGGGGATCTCTCGGGCCTGCCGCCGATGCTGGTGCAGTGTGGCGAAGGTGAGATGCTCGCCGACGACGGCCGACGTCTCGCCTCGCGCGCCGAACGCTGCGGTGTGGACGTGACGCTACAGACCTATCCCGGGATCATGCACGAGCTGCCGTTGATGACGCGGGTCTCGGGGCGGGCCCGCGACCTCCACGAGGCCGGCTGTACCTTCCTGCGCGATCACCTGGACCGCTGAGGTCGTCGGTTCAGAGCGCGTCCCGCGCACAGCGGAAGCCGACCTCGTCGCTGATGAAGAGGTGGATGGCGTTCTCCTCGTCGGCGCTCGAACGGTAGCTGCCGCCGCGGATCACGCGGTCCATCAGGGTCGGGCACTCCCACGCGCTCCCGTCCACGGGCGGCCCCTCGTACTCCATCGGCTCCTCGCTGCACGGCGGGGCGCAGCACCCCGTGAACGGCTGGGCCCACGAGTAGCACTCCTCCTGTCCCTCCTCGAGCTCGTCGGGGGAGGACAGGTACCAGTAGGAGAAGGAGTCCCGGGCCCACTCCCAGACATTGCCGGACATGTCGCACAGGCCCTGTGCGGTGTTGCCGTCGGGCTTGCTGCACACGTCCCAGGAGTCACCCATCCCGCACCCGGGGCCGTCATCGTCCATCACGGCGTGCTCGCAGGTGGCCGGGGCGTTCCCCCACGGGTAGACGATGTCCCGGCCTCCGCCTCGGGCGGCGTACTCCCACTCGGACTCGCTGGGCAGGCGGCCGCCGACCCAGGCGCAGAAGGTGACGGCTTCCTCCCAGGTCACCAGGGTGATGGGGTGCTGATCCCGGGCGTGGCGGCCCCAGGCCCCCGGCGCGACGTAACGCAGCGGGAACTCGCAAGCGCCCGCGTCCACGCAGCGACGATACTGCTCCACGGTCACCTCGGTGCGCCACATCTCGAATGCCGGGACCGCCACCTCGTGCGGCGGGAAGTGGAACCCGTACCCACTCGGCGCTCCCATGCCGAAGCGCCCACCGGGGATGGCCACCCAGTCCGAGGGGACCGCGACCGCCAGATCGTCCAGCACGACGGTCGAGCCGTCCTCGGGGACCACCACGCCGAAGGTCAGGCCGCCCAGGACGACCTCGGTGACGCCCGCATCCACGAGCCCGCTCCAGGGGGTCGTCCCGGCCGCATGCCCTGTCACGGTCACCGCGACGGCCTCGTCCCGTCCCCCGGGATACCTGGCGTGGACCTCGAGCTGGCCCGTCGCCGCCTCGCAGACCGGATCGTCGGTCCAGTTCAGGGGCAGTGGCTCCTGCTCGACCTCGACGGGTGCAACCACCACGACCGTCTGGCCGACGGCGGCCTCGTCCCGGCTGCGCTTGCTCCCCCGGGCCGCACGTCGCATCGCCCGCGACGGTTGGAACCAGACGATCGCCGGCGGGACGACCAGGATCGTGACGAGCAGCAACAGCAACCACGCCTGAGCCGACGCCAGGTTCCGCTTCGGGCCGACCGGATCGACGTGGCGCACCCGCCGCATCTTGCGATCCTGGTCGGCGATGGCCCGGCTCAGCCGGCTCCGCCTCAGCGCCATCGCCGACAGCACCAGGAAGACTCCAGTGCCGATGGCCGCGACACCGACATAGGGGCCGGCGGGCGACAGGAGCCACCCCATCGCCACCCCGTTGACACCCAATCCCACCGTGACCAGCCCCGTGGAAGCGAGGCGATCGGGCACGGCGTGGCCCCGGGCAGGCTCCGGATCCGCGAAGTCCCGCACGCCCAACTCGGCCCCGCAGTCCAGGCAGAATGTCACCGCGGGGAAGACCGCGTCGCAGTCCGGGCAGGTCTTCAGCTCGATGTGCCGCTGGGGGTGCTTCTCCCGATTCTCGATGTGCTCGCGGATACGGATGTGCCCCAGCGTCCGCCTCAGGCCGATGGCCTCGTGCCCCGCTTTCGTCGCCAGTTCCCAGCCGCCAATCATCTCGCACCCCCTGTCGGGAGTACGCACGCGCGCGGGGTTCTATTCCGGACGGGAGGGGTCGATCAGAAGCAGTCGGTGTACGTCGTGCTCGACGCGTGGACCGTGCCGAGGTTGTAGATGTCGCAGCCCTCGCCGGAGTCGGAGAAGGTGACCGACTCCAGCGTCACCTCGGCGTCGTAGGACAGGGACAGCTGGCCGAAGTTGGAGCCGCCGCC
Organism: uncultured Rickettsiales bacterium; assembly: GCA_964558555.1. GTDB lineage: Bacteria > Myxococcota_A > UBA796 > UBA9615 > CAYRNR01 > CAYRNR01. The sequence goes on from CAZLEO010000085.1 coordinate 21,369, forward strand.
GTAGGAGAAGTCGGTGTAGGAGAAGACGTTGGAGCCGGCGAGGGAGTCGCTGCGCAGCTCGATGTGGAACCAGTCGCCAGCGGCGGGCGGGTCGTACATGGAGCTGATGGTGACGGGCTCGGACTCGGTGCCGGCCAGGGTGAGGCCTGCGTCGTCGCGCACGACGATGGAGCCGTTGTCGCCGAGCAAGATGGTGGAGCCCGCCTCCAGGGTCAGCACGGCGGTGGCGCCGGCGTCGCCTTCGAGATCGAAGCCGTTGTCGGCCACGAAGGGCACGTCCAGGTCGAGCCAGGTGGCGTCGTGGTCGAGGTAGTCGAGGAAGACCACCACGCCGTCGGTGTCGTTGGGGCCGTACGTGCCGTAGCCGAGCTGGTCGATCTCGTTGGCGCCCACCTGCAAGGCGCCGTCGGTGTTGTCGGTCAGGGTGTTGTCGACGAAGTCGCGCAGCTCGGCGCCGGTGTCGGCCTGCAGCCCCACGTCGTCGCACTGGCGGAGGGTGGAGTCGCTGATGGCCACGGACGCGTCGAACCACACCTCCACGCAGCCGAACAGGGACGAGCCGCCGTACTCGATCACGGCGAAGTCGAAGTCGTTGTGCTCGGACACGGAGTCCACCCGCACCTCGATGTTGGCCCAGTCGCCCCGCTGGGGTGTGCTGAGGGCCGAGGTGACGGTCACGGGCGCCTTGGCCGTGCCTGCGAGGGCGAGGCCGCCGTTGCGATCGACGCGGACGCCCGCGCCGTCGCCCAGCTTCAGCACGGCGCCGGCCTCGAGCGTGAGCAGGGCCGAGCCGTCGTAGTCGACGATGGTGAAGCCGTTGTCGGACACGTAGGGAGCGTCGTGGGCCAGCCAGGTCTGGTCGGTGTTGACCTCGGTGCTGGTCAGCTGGATGCCCTCGACGTCGTTGGGCGCGTAGGTGCCCCCGCCGAGCTGCCCGGCCTGGTCGTGGGGCAGCTCGATGGGGCCGGTGGCGTTGTCGATCAGGGTGTTGCCCTCGAACGCGACCAGCTCGCCGCCGTCGGCCACGGACACGCCCACGTCGCCGGACTCGCGCACGGTCGTGTCGGTCATGCTCAGTGCCACGCCCGACTCCACACGCACCGCGCCGAAGTTGCCGTCTCCCCCGTACTCGATCACGGCGTGGCGGATGACGTTGGCGCCGGCCTCGGCCGGGTCCTGGAACTCGATGTTCTCCCACGCGCCGCGCGTGCCGGGCTCGTCGAACGCGGTGAAGGTCACCGGCCGGTCCGGCTCGCCCAGGGCCTGCAGGGCGCCGCCGTCGATCACGTCGATGGAGGCGTCCGCCTTCAGCAGGACCGTGGCGCAGGGCTCCACCGTCAGCACACCCTCCACCCACACGGTGATGTCCACCACGTGCACGGCCTCGACCCACGTCTCGGTGCCGATGGTGCCCGTGTGCTCGAAGACGGTCAGATCCTCGAGGGCCGGACAGGCAGATCCGCCGGTCGTGTCGTCGTCGTCGTCGTCGTCCGCCGAGCTCGAGTCGTCGTCGTCGTCAGCCTCGCCCGAGCAGCCGAGCTGCAGGCACGCGACGATCCCGAACAACAGCAACCAGTTCCTCACGGTGACCTCCCCGATCGCGAGTCTCCTCACGCGCGGTCGACCCTACCACCACGGCGGAGCCGGCCCCAGGCGAACAGCAACGCGAGCGCGACGAGCGCTGTGCGCGGCGCGGCCGACGTCGCCGAGCCGCAGCCACACCCCGTGCGGACCGGGGCCGGTTCGTCCTCGACCACGCCAACCGCGCCCCTCAGCGCCGGCTCCAGGGCGCTGCGGCGGGGGTGCTCGTCGCACAGAGCGCGGAACTCCTCGCGGTTCAGCGGGGCCGCGCCGGCGGGCAGGATCACCTCGGCGAACTCGGGCACGAGCAGGGTGTACTTCTGCTCCTCGAAGACCTCGTAGTGACGGCGGCCGTCCGCCAACGGGGGGACCGTCACGACCGGCTTCGCGTCGTAGGACACGGTCAGCTCCAGCCGAGAGATGCCCAGCACGGTCCAGGCCACCAGCTCTCCGGCCGGGTTCTGGCCCACGGGCACCATGAACCGGACGTCCCGGTCCCACAGCGTATCCGTGGAGGTCTCGGGATCGCCGAGGGCAGCGAGTCGCTCGCGCGCTGCGGTCACGGCGGCGGCCGGGTCGGCGATCTCCTCGGGGGGCAGCTGGGGTGTCACGCCGATGTCCAGGCTGGCCACCAGGTACAGGCCGTAGAACCACGCCTCCATCTCCCCCAGGGCGGTGGCGAGCGCCGCCGGATCGTCCACCGGCTCGGCGGCCAGGGGAATCAGCTCCCCCCACCCTGCCCCGAACCGCTCGTCGAGGACCTGCAGGCGCAAGAAGCGATACGCCCGGGCGTTGCGCAGGTAGTACGTGGGGATGGGCTCGACGGTGAACTCGGGGCGCACGTCGATGCGCCTGGCCGCCGGCGCGCCGATGGCGGGCAGGGTCAGCACCTTGACGTGGGTCTCGCGGTTCATGGCGAACATGGACGCGAACGCCTTGTCCAGGCGCCGCGTGTACCCCGTGTTGGGGAAGATCTTGACCCCTTCGGGGCCTTCGTCGAGGCGCAGCAGGATCTCCAGGGCGTACTGCTGATGGGCGTACCAGCCGTCGTCGGCCGAGGGTTCCAGGGAGAGCTCGCCGTTCTTGATGGCGTCGATGAGGACCTGCATCGAGTCCCCTGCGACCGCGTTCATTCCTCCCAGGGAGTCGATGAAGTCCGCCTCGCGGTTCCTGGACGGGGGAAGGAGGTGGATGTCGTCGTCCGTGACACCACCCGCGAGGTCCAGCACCAGCATCCCGTCGGGAGGATTGGACAGGCCGGACTGCAGGTCGATCATCCAGCGCAGCTGCCGCGAGAGGTCGGGACTCCCATCGAGCGCGTCCGCCAGGGCGCGGGCCGTGCGCAGCTCCCCGGCGTCGCCGGCGTCGAACGGCCGCATCAGCGCGCGATCGCGGGTGAAGATGCGGGCGAGCTCGTCGTTCCAGGTGTAGAAACCCACGGGCTTGGCCCGCAGGGGGTTGCGCTCGAACTCGCTGCGCTGCTCGCGCATTCGGGCGTGCAGATCCGGCGACGGGAGGTCCGAGGCCTCCCCTCCCCCGAGCAGGTAGGCGGTCCCCACGAACACGGCGGCGTCCTCGCTCGCCCTGCGGGAGCCCGACCTTGCCTCGGCAGCGTCCTCGGCCAGCGCCCGCGACAGCTCCAGCAGGAACGCCTGTTTCCCCGGCCAGCGGTCGCCGACCGGCGCCTCCAGCCGCAGCTCCAGGGCCGCGTACAGCCCGTCGTTGAGCAGCTTGGCCTGCTGCCCGAACATCTCCAGCACCGGCAGCACGGGGTACACCGCGTCTTGCGCGGCTTCGCGGAAGGTGCCGCACAGCACGGGATCGTCCTCGTCGGCCATCACGGCTTCGCGCAGCCGGTCCGCGCCCATGATCGGGACCATCTGGTCGCCGTCGTGGGGCGGGGCTTCGAGGCGGAAGGTGGCTCCGGACTCGTCGATGCGGACGACGGCGTCGTCCGGGTCTGCCGCACGGCCGAACGAACTCAGGGGCGTTTCCCGCACGGGCGCCAGGGGATCGGACCGGCTCGTGGCGTACCTGGGCGACACGAGATCCCAGGCGACCTGGGTATCACCACCGTCGTCGGCCGCAGCCACCGAGCAGAGCATCACGAGCGGCACCCAAACCCACCTCGACCACCTCATGTCGCCCCCCCGGCGTCTCCCGCCCAGAAGTGGAACTCCCCGAACTGCGCCTGCCCCGACGTGTACATGACCTGCCGCACTGTCTCCCAGGGCACCGACCGCTCGGTGACCAGGATCAGCTTGCCGTCGAAGCGGAAGGATGGATCGGCCGCCGAGCAGCCCTTGAGGTCGTCTGCCCGCTCCTGCAGCGTGTCGTACAGGGGCTCGATCATGGAGCCACGCAACGCCTCTTCGGCCACGACCCCGTCGGCCAGGGCCATCTGCCACGGCTCGAGGTCGTCCTGCGGGCCGAGGATGCACTCCCCGAGACGGACCACGGTGATCCGATCGCCGTGGACGACCACGGCCGCGCCCGCGGTCGGAGGCAGCTCTGACTCCAGGGTCTCGGTCAGGGGGAGGTCTCCGAGCGCGCCGCGGAGGGCGGCCCAAGGATCGGGAGGGGCTTTCTCGCACGCTCCGAGGAACGCACACGTCGAGACGACGACGAGTTCACCAACCAGCGGCCATCGGATCATCTGGGCCTCCCCGTTCCAGGTCGGCCCCACGATATCATTCCCACCGGATTCCCCAGTTCCGGGCGCCAGCGCGTTCTGTGAAGTAAACCGGGAGACCCATGAAGACTTCCATGACCGTCCCGACGGCGCTGCTGGCCATCGTCGTCGTCTTCGCAGGCTGCACGGGAGAGTGCAGGAGCACCGACCTCACCGGCGACGTGATCGTCGCGGACATGGCCTATCGCGAGGGGCCAGACGCCATGTCGCTGGAGTACACGGTGGTCAACGGGCTCGACGAGGATATCTACGTGGTGGATTCGCTGATGAAGATCCACTACGACGGCGGCGCCAGCACGTTCGGCGCGGAGATGCGGCTGGGCGTGCCCGAGGTGATCTCCATCTTCCACTACCAGTACTGCTACCGGGAGATCCCGGCGGGGTGCGCTTGTGAGGTCCGCCGTCACACCTTGCGCGACTACTGGTCGCTGTCCGAGGACATGCCGGTGCACTCGGTCGACATCGTCGAGCTGGACGCCGCGTGGAGCACATCGCCGTTCGAGCCGCCGCCGACGGCGTGTACCATCCCCACGTTCAACGACTGGGCCGCGTCGATCGAGGAGGGCGCGATCCACGCGGCGCACGCGCGGGCCGACGAGGAGATGATCCCGCTGGACGAGCTGCCCGACGAGACCGACTCGACCATGTGCCTGACGGTGTACCTGTAGCCCGGACTCGACCCTACTTCGCCGCCCGCTTCCGCCCCTCCCGCACCAGGTCGCCGATGTTGTCGGGCAGGGTGGTGGTGGTGACCATCATCCCGAGCTTCTCGGGGATCTGACCGCCGGAGATGGAGCAGATGTAGTAGTGCACGTCGGTGCCGGCGTCGGTGGGCTCGAAGACCCAGGCGCCGGAGTTGACCGGGACCTCGATGGCGTTGGGGTGGGCGTCGCGGACGGCCTGGTGCTTCTCGGCGTGGGCGCCGCCGTCGATGAGGCGCTCCCAGGTGAAGATGATCTTGGCGCCCTCGCGAATCGTGCGCCCGCGCAGGAACCAGAAGCGGTCCTTGGTCATGGTCCAGCCGGGCACGTCGAGGTACTGGTAGTACTCGATCACGTCGCCGTTCACGGCCAGGGTCTCGGCCTCGGCCACGTCGGAGCTGGACCACTCCATGGCGCTCTCCGCGTCGATGGCGACCTTCCACAGCAACTCGGAGTCCACGTCCACGGTGGCCACGCCGTGGAAGCAGTAGGTCTCGTCGGTCTGGGTCCGCCAGATCTGGACGTTGCCCGCGTCGGCGTGGTCGCGCTCGCCGTGTTCGATCCAGTCGTCAAAGGCCAGGATCTCGGCCCAGGTGGGGTCGGCGGAGGCCGACGTCGGGACGATCAGCAGCACGAGGAGTAGCCAAGGCAGGTGTCGCTTCATGGCCGAAATATACCCGATGAAAAAAAGTTTTCGGATTTTCGCGAGCTCCGTGTTCCCCCAGGTAGACACCCCAATCGAGGAGACACCATGACTCGCTTCTTCACCCTGCTTTCGATCCTGTCCATGGCGATGATGCTGGCCTGCACGGGCTGCGACCTGTTCGGCAACGACGACCCCGACGACGAGGAGGGCCCGGCCGACGACGCGCCGGCCGAGTCCGAGTTCGTCTCCGTGCTGCCCGACGCCGACCGCCTGGTGGTCAACCTGCCGGGCAGCGGCGTGATGCCCATCTCCTACTCCACCGAGGGTCTGGGTGAGATCTCCGACTACTACCTGGTCACCCACGACGTCACCGAGGACGTCAACTGGTACATCACCGAGGTGCTGGACATCATCCGCGACATCACGTCGTACCAGGGTGAGTGGATCGAGCCCTACACCATGGCCTGGGGCCCCATCGACTACGACGCGCTCGACCCGTGCGTGGCCTACTTCTACGTGCGCTGGGAGGAGGACGGCTCGTGGACGTGGGCGCTGATGGAGTGGCCCCGCGGCGGCGCGCTGGAGGACGGCGTGGTCGAGGCGATGGGCCAGGTCGACGTGGGCGCGACCCCGCTGGAGAGCTCCGGCTGGTTCGCCGTGGACTACACCCTGCGCCAGCAGATGGACCCGACCCGCGAGGTCAGCGGCGAGGTGCTGGTGGAGTACAACATGGACCAGCAGATCACGGCCGCCTCGGCCCTGTTCAGCGACTTCGTCTGGTATCCCGGCGACGACCCCACCGACGCGCTGTACGTGTACGAGTCCGAGCTCTACGGCGCCGGCGACGTGCTCTTCGGCTTCATCGCCGACCTCGACGGCAACGGCTCCGACGACGCCATGGCCGTGTACTCCCGCTGGCTCGCCGACGGGTCCGGCCGCTCCGACGCCACGGCGGCCTCCCACGTGTGGGGACCGCAGGTGCACATCTCCGAGTGCTGGGGTTCGGACTTCATGGCGGTCTATCATGAGGACGACGCCGGCCTGACCCCGGCGTTCGGGGACGAGGCCGACTGCGTGTTCAGCCCGGCCGTGTACCCCGAAGACGCGGAGATCTGAGACGAGGGGCGAACCCCCGGCGGTGGGAGCCGCCGGGGGCTCGAACGAACGACCATGGCGTGGACCCGGACCCAGGCGGAACACTTCTACACCCGGTACGCGGGGCTCGTGAGGTATCGCGCCATGCGCATCCTGGCCGACGAACAGGACGCCCGGGAGATCACGCAGGAGGCGTTCGCGCGGTTGCTGCACCACTACGACCCCGAGGACGCCCAGGACACGCCCGCCGCCCTGCTCACCCGCATCACGACCAACCTCTCGCTGAACCTGATCCGCAACCGGACCTCGCAGCGCGAGAAGCTCAGCCAGCACGGCGGGGACATGGCGATGGGGCGGTCGAGCATGCTGGACCACGAGACCATCGAGCGCAGCGAGCTGGTGCGATCGCTGCTGGACAAGGTGCCGTCCGACGTGGCGCACCTGGCGGTGAACTACTACATCGACGGCATGACCCAGGAGGAGATCGCCGACCTGCACCGGCTCTCGGTGCCCACGGTCCGCAAGCGGCTGGCGCTGTTCGTGCGGCGGTCGCGCAAGACGTTGCTGGGAGACGTGAACAGGGTGGTGACGCTGCTGTTCGCGGCGGTGCTGAGGATATGAAGCGCGGAGGAGACATGGAGATCCAGGGCCACCAGAGGGGTCGCGAGGACTGCCCGGGCGGGTGGGCGCTGATGCGGCTGCACGCCGAGGATCTCACCGGCGACGAGCGCGAGGTGGTCTCGGACCACGTGCACGGGTGCGATCGATGCGCCGCGGAGCTGGCGCGCATGGACGAGGCGCGGGACGAGGCGTTGCAGCTGGACCCGTTCGACGAGGCGTACCCCCGCTGGGTCGAGCGCGGCGAGGCCCTGCCCGCCCGCGATCCCATGGCCGAGCCGCCGCGGGCGCTGGCCGGCTGGTGGCGCCGCCTGCTGCAGCAGCTGCGGCTGGGGTCGTCGAGCCCGAAGGCGTGGGCTGCTGCGGCCATGGTGGTGGCCGGCGTCGCCTTGGTGGTCGCCCTGCTGCCCCGCGAGCCCGCGCCCGACCGCACCCGCGATCCCATCCACGCCAACCGCTTCAAGGGGGAGGTGGTACTGGAGATGCACGCCCTGCGCGGCGACGAGGTGGTGGAGGTGGCCGCGGGCGAGGCGCTGCAGCCCGGCGACCGCATCCAGTTCACCTACACGTCCGGGCCGCTGAACCACCTGGTGCTGGTGGGGGTGGACGGCAACGACGTGATCAGCCGGTACTACCCGGACGAGGGTGGGTACTCGATCCCGGTCGTGCCTGGATCGGAGATGATCCTGGAGGACTCGCTGGTGCTGGACGACGCGCCCGGCCCCGAGGTCTTCGTGGCGCTGTTCAGCGATCAGCCGGTGGACGCGACCGAGGTGGAGCGCGCGACCCGCGAGGCCCTGGATCGCGGCGATCCGCCCACGGCCCTCGGCGTGGAGCCGCCGCCGGGCGTGTTCGGCGCGGTCGCGCCCACCTGGATCGACAAGGACCTGCCCGACGAAGGAGCCCGTTGAGCGCAAGCCCCCATCGCTGGCTCGCCAGCGCCCTGTTGCTCGCCCTGTGCGCCTCGGCGCCGGCGCATGCGCGCACCCACCGCTACGCGCTGGTGGTGGGCCAGAACGAGGGCGGCCCCGGCACCGAGATGCTGTACTTCGCCGAGGCGGACGCGGCCAAGGTGGCGCGGGTGCTCGTGGAGCTGGGCGGCTTCCCCGCTTCCAACGTCGCGGTGGTCCAGGGGGTGGGCCGCGTCGGGTTGCTGCGGGAGCTCGATCGCATGGCCGACCGGGTGGCCGGCGCGCCGCGGGAGCCGGGCGACGACGTGCTGCTGCTATTCTACTACTCGGGCCACGGCAACCCCGACGGACTGGAGCTGGACCGCACCGAGCTGGGCTTCGACGAGCTGGACGCCTGGCTGGAGGCCGCGGGCGCGGACGTGCGGCTGGTGATGGTGGACTCGTGCCACTCCGGAGCGCTGACGCGCGCCAAGGGCGCGGCCAAGGGCGCCACCAAGGCGCCGTCGTTCTTGCTGGAGCTCGGCGACGGCGGCGCCGCCCAGGGCAAGGTGGTGCTCAGCTCGTCGGCCGCGGACGAGCTCAGCCAGGAGTCCGACGAGATCGGCGGGTCGTACTTCACCCACTTCCTCGTCAGCGGCCTGCGCGGCGCAGCGGACGAGGACGCGGACGGCCGCGTCACCCTGCACGAGCTGTACGCGTACCTCTACGCGGAGACCACGTATCGCACCGCCGGCACCCGTACCGGCGTACAGCATCCGACCTACGACTACGACCTGACGGGCACGGGCGACCTGATCCTGACCGACACCCAGCCGCGCGGCGGCGCCCTGGTCCTGGGCGACGGACAGCCGGGCCGCTACCTGGTGTTCGACGAGGCGCGGCGGTCCTTCGTGGCCGAGGTCCACGTGGGCAGCGGCCAGACCCGGCGCCTGGCCGTGGACGCGGGGACCTATCGCGTGCAGCTGCGCGGCGCGGTCAGCCTGTTCGAGACCGTGGTGGACGTGCCGGTGGGCGGCGAGGCCGCGCCGGACACGGACGGCATGGCCGAGGTCTCCTACTCCGACGACGTGACCAAGGGCGCGGTGGTAGCGCTCAAGCGCCGGACCCACGGCGCCCGCTTCCAGCTCGGCGTGCGCCTGGGCTTCCAGGCGTTCCTCGACCAGAATTCGCGCGAGCGGCTGTTCCCGCCCGCGCCCATGTTCGGGGTGCTCGTCGGCGTGGATCGCCTCGCCGGCGTGCGCGGCCTGCGCCTGTTCGCCGACGCCGCCGTGGGCGCGCGTCGCGACGACATCGACTTCGGCTACGAGGTCATCCCCGTGGCCTTCCGCGAGGTGGGCTTCGGCCTGGGCGCCACCTACGGCCTGGACCTGCGCCACTTCCGCCTCTACGGCGGCCTGCGCCTGGGCGGGCTGTACGCCTACCGGGCGTTCCGCGATCCGGTGAACGAGCCACCCCAGGACCTGTTCACCTTCCTGCCCGGCGCCATCTTCGGCGTGGGCGTACGCTTCGACCGGGTGGTCGGTCTGGTGGTCGAGGCGCGCATCAACTACCTGTACTACGACGTCGGCGACGACAACATGAGTGTGGGCAACGTGGAGGTATTCAGCCTTGTCGACTTCACGTTCTGAGATCTTCATCGCGGTGGCGCTGCTGGCCCTGATCGGCCTGTGCGGCGGCTGCCACGATCCCTTCAGCAACCAGCTGTTCGAGGACGACGAGCTGTTCATCGCGGCGATCCCGGACGAGGAGCGGGTCACCGCGCGCGTGCCGGAGTCCAACACGGGGTGGGCGTTTGCCTCGGCGCAGGACGGCGACGACGTGGGCCAGATCGCCCTGTACCCCCTGTGGACCATCCAGACCGCCAGCGGCACCAACGAGTTCATCTTCTTGCTGCTGTACCTGGTCGAGGCCATCACCGACGAGCCCATCAGCGAGCGCGACGACGACCTGCGCGTCTGGGGCCCCTACCCCACCGACGCGGGCCACGAGGTCACCTTCGAGATGACCCGCGACGGCGATCGCTTCGACTACGCGCTGCTGTGGGACACGGCCACCGCCGAGGACCTCGCACCGTTCACCGGGTCGTTCGTGGCCGGCGAGATCCCGCGCGAGGGCATCGGCAATTTCATGTTCGACTTCGAGCTGTACGAGCAGCTCGAGCCCGGAGTCATGGACGTGACCGAGGGCCAGCTCTACGTGGAGCACGACAACACCGACGGCCAGGTGTTGCTGGACATCGAGATGGTGGCCCTGGACGGCCCCGCCGTGGAGGAGGTCGTCAACGCCCGCAACGCGTTCTTCCTCGACCCGTCAGGCCACGGCTGGTTCGAGTGGGCCGGCTGGTACAACGTCGACACCACCGATCCGGCCGTCCTCGAGCTCTTCGAGGTCCGCACCCGCTGGCAGGCCGACGGCGCGGGTCGGGCGGACTCACGGGCGTCTGGGGGTGATCTGGAGGCCTGGGAGTACGAGTTCCGCGCCACCGAATGCTGGGACAGCTCGTTCCTGCGCACCTTCTACGGCGACAGCTCGGAGCTCACCGAGGACCAGGGCAGCGAGGGGGCCTGCGTCTATCCTGAAGAGGAGCTGCCCAGCCACCTCTGACGACGGAAGAAAAGGGACGTTCGCAACTAAGCAACTTTTTCCGCCGGCCGGCGGAAAAAG
>CAZLEO010000086.1:0-31945 GCA_964558555.1 uncultured Rickettsiales bacterium
CCAAGTCAGATGTTTGAGTTGGCGAATCTGTTCGTCAGAGCGACAAATCTCCCATGTCAGGTGTTTGAGTTGGTGATCTTGTTCGTCAGAGCGACGTCTCCCCCGGGTCAGGTGTTTGAGTTGGCGAATCTGTTCGTCTGAGCGACAAATCCCTCCGGTCAGGTGTTTGAGTTGGCCGTTTTGTTCGCCTCGTGGATGGGGCGAGCGATGGCGCAGGACGAAGAAGGGGAAGGTTTCTTCCCGTCGGCCGTAGTTGAGGCATGGGAAACGCGCAGCAGCCTACGAATCAACCCCCCGACGGCCTGAGCACCGCAGCCAATGCCACGCTCGTGGCCGCAGCCTCGGCGGTCCTGCTCGCGGCGATCCCCTGCTTCGGCATCCTCAACTGGATCGTCACGCCTGCCTGCCTGATCCCCATGGTCCTGGGCGCCCTCGGCCTGGGCCGCAACGCTGGCCTCACCGGCGAGCCCGGCGCCCACCCCGGCCCGTACCTCGCCGCGCTGATCGGCGGCGCGCTGCTCTTCGCGGCCTCGGGCGGCCGCCTGGTGCTCGGCATGGGGGTGATGTGAGCGACGTCGAGATCCTCGGCTGGTCCCTGGTGGTGATCGGCATCTCCTGCGTGCCGCTGGGGATCGTGTTCTCCCTGGTCCCGATGATCCCCGGGCCGCCCGTCAGCGCCTCGTCCCCCATCTGGCTGCTGTCCGGCCTCCACGTCCTCGGCCACCCTGCCCCCGGCTGGGTCTGGTTCGTCGCCGGGGTCGCCGCGGTCGTCGGCCTGCTCGTCGCGCTGGTCGATCTGCTCTCACCCGTCTTCGGCAAGGCCATGGGGCGCACCAGTCGATCCGCCATGATCGGCGCGTACTACGGCCTCGGCATCGCCGTTCTGCTGTCCCTGCAGATGGGCGGCCTCGCCTCGGTCACGGCCCCGCTGACCGTGGGCGTCGGCCTCGTCGCCGGCACCTGGGCCGGCGCCATCCTCATCATCCTCGGACCGCTGCTCGGCGGCTTCGTCGGCGAGCTCGCCGCCATGCCCCGCACCGTCCGCGGCAAGCCGACCCCCACCGCCTTCGCGCCCATCTTCGAGCAGGCGACCATCGCCGGGCTGTCCCAGGGGGGCGGGTTGCTGGTGACGACCGGGGCGAAGGTGGTCTACGGGCTGGTGGTGGGGCTGGTTTGTGTGGGGGTGGGGGTGGTGGCGTACCTGGGGTGACGCTCACGGCACCGCCGGATGGTTGGGCTTTTCCGGCGGTACCCACTCCTCCAACGGCTCGCCCACGGGCATGGACCACGCCTCGACGAACAGACCGGGCGCGGTCAGCGCGACACGAGCCTGGAGGTCGGCTTCGAGGGTGAGGTCGTCTGACCGGTGGACCCACAGCATGGGGGAGCCGCGAAAACGGGAGAGGACCGAACGGGCGTCCTCGACGAGGAGGTGGGCTTCGGACGCTGTCCAGGTCTCTCCCGCGGGGGAGGTCAGAATGGCCTCGTCGGGAGAGAGAGCGAGGGTCCAGACTGGAGTGCCTTCCGGTGGAACCAGGGTGCGATCGGCGTGGATCTGGACGGTCCGGACGAACAGGGGGAAGGGACGACCGGGTCTGACCACGGCGAGGTGCTGTTCGAGGAAGCCCGCTTCATACGCGTCGGCGAGCAGGCAGTCGAGGGCACCCGCTGGAGTGGAGCGGTCCGGGACGACGAGGAGGCGGCCCTTGAAGGGGCGGTTGGGGTTGCGGGCCGCCACGGCGCGGGCGTCCTCGGCCCGTTCTTCCAGAATCGCGTGGACCCGCTCCCGCGTCACGGGGTCGCAGCTCGGCGCGGTCGCCCCCCCTGCCTCGGCCGGGAGGATCTGGGACCAGTCGACGTGGACCGCGTCCGTTTCGAGGCGGAGGTTCACGCCGATTTCGACGCACCGATCCGACTCCATCCGCACCAGGGTCAGCTCTTCGCTTTCGATGATTCCGCCGGAGTAGTCGCAGCGGTCTCGGATCAGCTGTGTGTTGATCTGCATCCGCGAGAACGTCATCACCGCAGCGATGCGGTCGAACTCCGTGCACTGCTCCGTGCAGTGAGGGGAGAACTCGGCCGTGATTCGGGGGAGGACCGCCGCGCGGAACAGGGCGAAGGTCAGCAGGAAGAGGACCAGCGTCGCGGCTGGGATCGCCCAGACGCGCTTCGTTCGGATCGACGTGGCGAGCAGGGGGCCTGCCACGACAAAGGCGGTGACGACCAGCGCCAGACTGACGACGAGGCCGGCGCTGTAATCGCGGAAGGGACTGTGCACGCCCCAGAGCAGGAGGAGCGCCTGCTTGGCCTCGGCGCTCGACGCGCCGATGGCCGTGTGGATGTTGAGCATCACGCGCGCTCCGGCAAAGGTCCAGAACGCGAGGCCCAGGGTCGTGCAGGCCCCGAGGGCGGCGATGCCCGCGGTCGCTCGGGCTCGGCTGGTGTCGGCCGCCGGGCGTTCGGAAAGATCCTCGACCCGCACTCGAAGAGGCAGCAACGCGAGGGTCAGGAGGAAGAGGACCAGCAGAGCGGTCAGGAACGGGCTCTGGATGGGGAGAGCCCGTGGATCGATGAGACCCCCGGCAGCCTCTCCGAGTCGCGCCCAGGGGTCGAGGTGTCTGAGGTAGATCAGCCTCTGGAACACCGACGCGTGGGCGAGCGCGTACACGAAGATCACACCGGCCAGGGCGGCCAGCACGGACAGCGGCCAGGCCCACCTGAGCGTGTCTCCGCCTCGTCTTCGGGGCATGGGGGTGCAGCTCGCGGCAAGGGCGACGGCCACGTAGAGCAGCCAGGCCCACAGCAGGCCTCGGGCGAGGATGAGCTGGACGTGGAAGCCCTTCGCCGCCATCCACCACACGATGGACATGTACTCCGCCGGTCGGACGTCGGGATCCGACACGTCGGCCACGAGCTCGCCGACCTCGACGTGGAAGCCGAGCGAGGCGAGGACGAGGACGAGGACCGGGGCCTGCAGAGACAGGGACAGCCACCCATTCCGTCGGCGAGCCGCGGCGATGCACAGCCCGAGGCACAGCACCATCCCGATACACCCGGCCACGGACGGCAGCCAGGCCCAGGGCCCCACGATGACGCTCGCCTGGAGATCTGGAGCCAGGGGACCGGGGAACGGGTACTCGGCGCTGAGGTGGACCCACCACCCCAGCCCGATCAGCCCGACGATACCCACCGCATGGACGAAGGCCCGCTTCAAGAAACCCCCCTGCGTAGATGTCCGCCTACGACCCTACCACGGCACCTCGGCGTCGCCGGCCTTCATGTAGCCGTCGGTGTCGGTGGTGGTGCGGACCTTGAAGTAGTAGCCGGTGGCGTCGTAGCCGTACCAGGGGACCATGGAGCCGGAGGAGCGGCTCTCGAGGACGGTGGAGGTGTCGGTGTTGGACTCGTAGATGTTGGCCGTGGTGGCGGTGACGCGGAGATCGCCGAGGTAGATCTCCATCTCGGCGTCGCTGAGGTAGACGTACCCCATGGTGTCGCCGGCGGTCTTGACCTTGTAGTACATGCCGGAGTCGTCGAAGCCGTAGTAGGAGACCTTCTCGCCCTTGGTGCGGGTCTCGAGGACGACGGACGTGGTGGAGCCGGTGGTGTAGACGTTGGTGGGGTCGCCGACGAGGCGCAGGTCGCCCCAGGCGACCTCGTCGTAGGCGGTGTTGGTGTTGTAGTTGTACGACGGCGCCGTCTCCCAGGTGCCCCAGTCGTAGTAGTCCAGGTAGGCCATGCGCTGGCGCTGCCAGTAGTAGTAGCCGGTGCCGCCCATGATGGGGATGAAGCAGCAGCACAGCAGCAGCAGGCAGCCGCCGATGGAGACGCCGGCGATGAGGCCGGTGGAGGGGCCCTGGTTTTCCATCCGAACCTCCCGGGACGATCAGGCGGCGCCGCGGAGCATGCCGTCGAGGGTGATGTGCGCGTAGCGGTCCAGCAGCTCGGTGATGCGCGGCAGGAAGACGCGCAGCAGGCGGGGAACGCGGCTGGAGACCTCGATGCGGTCGGGGAAGATGTGCAGCTCGACCACCTGCTCGTGGTTGAACAGGGGCACGAGGAACTGGGCCCGGGCCGTGTAGGGGCCGGTCCAGCGGTAGAACGGGCGGAAGCGGGGGTGGGAGGCCGCGTGCTTGGTCATGGCCTCGTCCAGGCGGCGGCGCGCCTCTTCCCTCGATCCTTCGTAGTGGTACACGCGATGCATGGCCGGTAGCAAAGTCTAGCCGCTGGGTGGGCTCCGTCAACTCCGAGTACCGCGAACGTGAATCCGGTTCATGCCATCGCAGGGGTGTCGTGGTTATGATCCATCGGGGAGGTGGTGGAGCATGGGACCGAGGACCCTGACGTGGATGGCGGCGGTCGCGCTGGCGCTGAGCGCGTGCAGCGCGCACACCACGGTGGCCGAGGAGGACGCGCCCGTGGAGGCACCCGCGGTGGTGGCTGGCGAGACCGACGCGAAGGAGGCCGAGTACACCCGCCTGCGTGGCCTGCTGGTGGACCGGCACCTCGCCGGGCGGGACATCACCGACGAGCGGGTACTCGCGGCCATGCGCAAGGTCCCCCGCCACCGCTACGTGCCCGAGGACCTGCGCAAGTACGCGTATCGCGACCACCCCCTGGCCATCGGCCACGACCAGACCATCAGCCAGCCGTACATCGTGGCGATCATGAGCCAGCTGTTGCTGCTCGACGGCACCGAGGAGGTGCTGGAGATCGGCACGGGGTCGGGCTACCAGGCGGCGGTGCTGGGTGAGCTGGCCGCGACCGTGCACACCATCGAGATCGTCCAGCCGCTGTGCGACAGCTCGACGGCGCTGCTTCAGGCCGAGGGGTACGACAACGTGCAGGTGCACTGCGGCGACGGCTATCAGGGGCTGCCCGACGAGGCGCCCTTCGACGCGGTCATGGTCACCGCGGCGCCCGAACACGTGCCCCAGCCCCTGGTGGACCAGCTGGCGCCGGGCGGGCGCATGGTGATCCCGGTGGGGCCGGCGGGGTGGGCCCAGGAGCTGACGTTGCTGGTCAAGGGCGAGGACGGAAAGGTCACCCGCTCGAAGGTGTTCGGGGTGGCATTCGTACCCATGACGGGCGAGGCGCAGCAGACGTCAGGGGCTGACGGCGAGGGCGAGTAGGATCGACCGACGATGAGTGCACTGGACCACTTCCACCCCCTCGTGGCGCGCTGGTTCGCCGAGCAGGTGGGCGATCCCACCGAGATTCAGCGTCAGGCCTGGCCGCGCATCGCTGACGGCGGCCACGTGCTTGCCGTGGCCCCCACCGGCCACGGCAAGACCCTCACGGCCTTCCTGTGGGCCCTGGACCGCCTGCTGACCGGGCAGTGGCCCGGCAACGCCACGCGGGTGCTGTACGTGTCGCCGCTGCGCGCGCTGAACAACGACATCCAGCGCAACCTGTTGGGGCCCCTGGCCCAGCTGCAGCAGGTCTTCGCCGAGGCGGGCGAGGAGCCGCTGCCGGTGCGGGTACTGACCCGGTCCGGCGACACGCCTCAGGCCGAACGCCAGCGTATGGTGCGCCGGCCGCCGGAGATCCTCATCACCACGCCGGAGAGCCTGAACATCCTGCTCACGTCCCGGGGCGGGCGGTCCATGCTCGACGGGCTGGCCACGGTGATCCTCGACGAGGTCCACGCGGTGGCCGGCACCAAGCGCGGCGTTCACCTGATCACGGCGGTGGAGCGGCTGGTGCCCCTGAGCGGGGAGTTCCAGCGCATCGCCCTGTCCGCCACGGTGAACCCGGCGGAGCGGATCGCCCGGTGGGTGGGCGGGTTCGAGGTGCGCGACACGGGCGGGCGGGCCGCCTACCGCCGCCGCGACGTGACGCTGGTGCGATCGGCCGCGCCCAAGCAGTACGACCTGGCCGTGCGCCTGGCCGGGCCCATCGCCTCGGAGCGCGGCGAGCAGGAGAGCCTCTGGCCCCACCTGGCCGACGCCCTCAAGCGCACCGTCAAGGACAACACGTCCACGCTGGTGTTCACCAACTCCAAGCGCAAGGTGGAGTTCGTCACCCGGCTGGTCAACGACTCCGAGCCGCAGGAGCTGGTGTGGTCCCACCACGGCGCCCTGTCGCGGGAGATCCGCGCGGTGGTCGAGGCGCGCCTGAAGGCGGGCGAGCTGTCCGGCATCGTGTCCACCAACACCCTGGAGCTGGGCATCGACATCGGCGCCCTGGACGAGGTGGTGATGCTCCAGACGCCGCCGTCGGTGGCGTCCACGGTGCAGCGGCTGGGCCGCGCCGGCCACGGGGTGGGCCAGGTCAGCCGCGGTCGGCTGTACCCCCTGTACCCGCGCGACATCCTCGACGCCGCGGTGACTGCGCGCTGCGTGACCGCCGGCGAGCTCGAGCCCATCGAGCCCATCCGCGGCGCGCTGGACGTGCTGACGCAGGTGATGCTGTCCATGTGCGCGGCCCACCAGTGGGCCGTGGACGACCTGTACGACGCCGTGCGCGCGTCGGATCCCTACCGCGAGCTGACGCGGCGCCAGTTCGACCTGGTGCTGGACATGCTCGCCGGGCGCTACGCCACCACTCGCGTGCGTGAGCTGCGGCCCCTGGTGTCGGTGGACCGCGTGCGCGGCACCGTGGCCGCGCGCAAGGGCGCCCAGCGGCTGATCTACCTCGGCGGCGGCACCATCCCCGACCGCGGCTACTTCCACCTGCGCCGCGCCGAGACCATGGCCAAGGTGGGCGAGCTGGACGAGGAGTTCGTCTGGGAGCGGTCCATCGGCGACACCTTCACGCTGGGCGTGCAGACCTGGCGCGTGGAGCGCATCACCCACAACGACGTGATGGTCACCCCGGCGCGCGCGGGCGCGGCCATGGCGCCGTTCTGGCGCGCCGAGGCCCGCGACCGCGGCGAGTTCCTGTCCGAGCGTATCTCCGCTTTCCTCGAGGACGCCCAGGATCGCCTCGATGATCCCACCTTCCGCCAGGAGCTGATCGACGCCTGCGCCCTGGAGCCCGACGCGGCCGACGCGCTGATCCTGCTGCTGCGCACCCAGCGCACCGTGGGCAACGGCAAGCTGCCGCACCGGCACCACCTGCTCGTCGAGCGCATCGGCGATCCCCACGGCAAGGGCGGCGACGGTCAGGCCGTGCTGCACACGGTGTGGGGCGGCCGGGTCAACCAGCCCCTGGTCCTGGCGCTGCAGACCGCGTGGGAGCAGCGCCACGGCTCCACCCTCGAGGCCATGTACGACGACGACTGTGTCGTGGTGCAGCTGCCCGCTGGAGTGGGCGCGGACGACCTGCTGGCCCTGGTGGACCCCCTCGAGCTGGAGCAGCTGGTCCAGCGGCGCCTGCCGTCCACGGGCTTCTTCGGCGCGCGCTTCCGTGAGGCCGCCGGCTGCGCCATGCTGCTGCCCCGCCGCGGCTTCCGCCACCGCACGCCCCTGTGGATGAACCGCGAGCGGGCCAAGCGGCTGCTGCAGTCCGTCGCCGATCTGCCCGACTTCCCCATGGTGCTGGAAGCCTGGCGCACCTGCATGACCGAGAGCTTCGAGGTGGGCCGGCTGCAGGCCCTGCTCGACGAGGTGCGGCGCGGCGAGATCCAGGTCACCGAGGTCACCACCTCCTCGCCGTCCCCCTTCGCGTCGAACGTCATGTGGAAGCAGACCAACGACCTGATGTACGGCGACGACACGCCCCGCAGCGGCGCTTCGGGCGTGCGCCAGGACCTGATTCGCGAGGTGGCGCTGCAGTCGGGGCTGCGGCCGCGGCTGTCGCCGGCGTTGATCGAGCGGTTCGAGGCCAAGCTGCAGCGGACCTACGCCGGGTATTCGCCCGGCAGCGCCCGCGAGCTGCTGGACTGGGCCGTGGAGCGGGTGCTGATTCCGCTGTCCGAGTGGGAGATCCTCGGGAGTGCGGTCGAGCGGGACCATGACGCTCAGCTGGGCCCCATGCTCGACGAGCTGTGCGACCGGCTGGTGGTGCTGGCGCTGCCCGGCGCCGAGCCGTCGGTGTGTGCGGTGGAGTCGCTGCCGCGGGTGGCGGCGGCGCTGGAACTGGAGCTGGCGGCGCTGGAGATCCGGCCGGTCGTCGCCGGCGCGGCGCTACCCGCGGCGCTGCCTCCGGCCCTGGAGCCGGATCCGGACGACGACGCGCTGGCCGTCCTGGCCGCGGAGCTGCTGCGCTTCCACGGCCCGGTGCCGCTGGACTTCCTGGGCCGCCGGCTGGGCCTGGAACCGGCCGCCGACCAGGCGGTGGTGCGGGCGCTGGCGGACGAGGACGTGGTGGTGGTCGATCCCCTGCGCGAGGGGGCGGACGACCGCGAGATCTGCGATCTGGAGAACCTCGAGCGGCTGCTGCGCATCGCGCGCGCAGAGGCGCGGCCGGCGTTCGAGCCGGTCCCCCTGGACCAGCTGCCCCCCTTCCTGGCCGGGCACCAGGGCCTGGGCGAGGAGCGCACCGGCATCGAGGCGGTGCGCGGCGCGCTGGAGCCGCTGATGGGCGCGGTGGCCCCCGCCGATCTGTGGGAGACCGAGCTGCTGCCGGCCCGCGTGGACGGCTACGACCCGTCGTGGCTCGACACGCTGATGATGGAGACCGAGCTGGTGTGGCTGGGGTGCGGCGAACGCAAGCTCACCCTGGTGCTGGACGCGGATCGCGACCTGCTGGCGGACGTGGCCGACGACGACGAGGGGGACGCCCCCGCGGAGGTCCCCGGGCTCGGCGCCGGCCGTCAGAGCTTCGCCGATCTGATCGCGGCGAGCGGCGTGGGATCCGCCGAGCTGACGCGTCACCTGTGGCAGGCCGCGTGGGCCGGCGCGGTCACCAACGACGGCTTCGCCGCGGTGCGCGCGGGCCTCGACGCGGGGTTCGAGGCGAAGGAGATGCAGGCCCCGGCCCAGCGGGGGCACGGGCGCCGGCGGCGCGGCGCGCGCGGGCGATTCAGCGGCTGGCGCAGCGCCCGACCCTTCAGCGGCTCGTGGCGGCGGCTGGAGTCGGTGGAGCCGCCCCAGGACGCCCTGGACGCCGAGGAGCTGCGCCGCGACCGGGTGCGCCAGCTGCTCGACCGCCACGGCGTGCTGTTCAAGGCCCTGCTCGCCCGGGAGCTGCCCGCCCTGCGCTGGGGTGCGCTGTTCCGCACGCTGCGGCTGATGGAGCTGTCCGGCGAGGTGGTGGCCGGCCAGTTCTTCGAGGGCCTGCCCGGGTTGCAGTTCATCTCTCACGCCGCCCTGCGCCGGCTCCAGCAGGGCCAGGACCCGGACCACGTGTTCTGGATGTGTGCCGCCGACCCGGCCTCGCCGTGCGGCCTGGGCCTGGAGCCGGGGCTGCCCCGGCGCATCCCGTCGAACCACCTCGTGTTCCACGGCAAGGAGCTGGTGATCGTGTCGCAACGCCGCGGCCGCGAGCTGACCGTGAACGTGCCCCCTGATCACCCGCGCCTGGGCGACTACCTCGGCCTCGTCGAGGCCCAGCTGACGCGGCCGGTGCGGCCGGTGAAGTCGGTGGCCGTGGAAACCATCAACGGCGAACCGGCCACGAGCAGCCCCTACCGCGAGGTGTTGAAGACGCTGTTCCATACCAGCGCGGATCCTTCCGCCCTGCACCTGGGCGTGCGGTTCGGCGGGGGATAGAATCGCCAGTTCATGACCCGCCTGATCCTCGTCGCCCTGCTCGTCCTGGCCGCTCCAGCGGCGGCACAGGAGGGTGAGGAGGAGGAACCGGCGCAGAGCGCCGAGGAAGAACGTTCCGACGGGGACCGTCGGAACGAGGAAGATCCGGAGTCCGATCCGGAGTCCGAGATCGAGCCCCCCGAACCGCCGCCTCCGTCCCCGCTCCAGCTCGCTCAGGAGGCCTGCGCGGCACAGGCGCACCAGGAGTGTGTGGACCTCTGCGCGGCCATCCTCGCCGAGGATCGGCTCGTGGCCGAGTTGCCGTGGATACGCACGATGCGCCTCGAGGCGCTGCTGGCTCTGGACCGCGTGCCCGAGGCGCGCACGCAGATGCAGATCCTCGCCGAGGAGCGGCGAGCCGACTGGTCGCTCATGCACGCCGGAGATCCGGCCCTGCTCGCCGAGGCGGACCGGCTGATCCAGGAGGGGTTCCTGCGGCTGGCGCGGGCCGACTACGCCGCGGGCCGGTTCGAGGAGGCCTATGTCAGCGCGGTTCGTGCCGCAGAGGCCCTCCCTGGCTCCTTGCCCGGCCGCCTGGCCTGCGAGCTGGCGATCCACACCACCCGGCGCATGGGCCGCGCAGGCCACGACGGGGTCTGGACCGACCGCCGGCTGCGGTCCCTGGACCGCTTCGTCATGACCTACCCCGACGACTTCGTGGCCCAGGACATCCTGCTGGAGTCGGGCGAGCTGCTCGTCGAGCTCGGCCGCCACGAGGAGGCCCTGCCCCGCCTCGATGGGGTGGTCCTGGCCGACCCGTCCACCCCGGCGGCCGCCGACGCCGCCGAGCTGCTCGTGGGGTCCCTGCAGGCGCTGCGCGAGTGGGCCGGCCTGGCCCGCACGGCCGAGATGCTGCTGTCGCTGGAGGCATTCGGGACGCCGGAGCTGCGCCTGCAGATCGCAGAGGCCGGCGAGCGCGCCTCGTTCCACCTCATCGAGGCGCAGCACGTACACGCCGAGGACTGGCTCGGCGCGGCCGAGGCCTTCCAGGCCTTTGCCGAGCAGTCCCCCGACAGCGACCTGGCCGATCGCGCCCTCTACAACGCCATCGTCTTCTACTACAAGGCCGGCAAGTCGGGCACCGCGTCGCACCTCGCCAAGGTCCTGCGCCGCAAGTTCCCCCACAGCCCTTACATCGACCGTCTGCAGCTGTAGACCCTTCCCCCGCGCGTCCATCGGGCTATGATCGCCCCATGCGATTCCACTACAGCCTTCGAAACGTCACCCGCGCCCTGCTCTGCGTCGCCGTGCTGGTGCTGGTACCCACGGCGTGCGTCAAGGCCGCCGACGAACCTCAGCCGCTGGTGAGCCCCCCCGGGCTGGCGCCGTGCGGCATGGGGGACGCCTCCATCCCGGACTTCACCCTGATCGACGACAACGACAACAGCCCCACGGTCGGCCAGGAGATCTCGCTGAGCGACTTCTCCGGCAAGGTGGTGTTCATCTTCTGGATGAGGGCCACGTGAGGCCACTGCAGGTCGCAGTTCGCGGCCATGCAGGGCATCTGGAACGACAACGCCGACCGCTGGGGCGACTCCGTGGCGTTCATCAGCGTCAACGAGCGCGGCGCCGAGGACGGTGTGGACGACATCGTCAGCACCTACCCCGAGGCCGTGCTGCCGATCCTGGCGGACGACGGCGACACGATGGCGTTCTGGAACAGCGGCGCGAGCGCGTACTACTACTACATCCTCGACGGTGAGCGGAACGTGGCCTACGCCCACTACCGCCTGACCATCGAGGACGCCGAGGGCGAGGGGCAGCGCGCCATCGACGAGATCGACGAAGTGCTGGGGAGGTGACGCCATGACTCGACTCTCCCTGCTCGTTTTGCTCGCGCTGGTGCTGATGTTCGGTTGCCGCACCGCCTCGGACGATGACACCGCCTCCGACGACGACGACGTGGGCGATGACGACGTGATCGGCGACGACGACTACACCCCCGAGGACCCGTGCCTCGACACGCCCAACGCATCGGATCTCGCCGGAACGGTCTGCGGCAACGAGGCCGCCTGCCGCACCGCCGAGATCTCCACCGCCACCTACCTCGGCTACTCCGTGGCCGGCGGCTTCGACTTCGACGCCGACGGCGTGGAGGACCTCGTCGCGGGCGCGCCCGGCTGGGACGTGGCCCAGGACGAGGGCCGCGCATTCATCTACACCGCAGCCTCCCTCGATGAGCCCATCTTCGCGCCCGTGGCCTACGTGGAGGGTCCGGATCCGCTGGAGAACGCCGGCTTCTCGGTGGCCCTGGTCCCGGACTTCAACGGCGACGCCACCGGCGACCTGCTGGTGGGCGCGCGCAGCGACACCGTCGGCGGCACCGCGGCCGGCGCCGTGTACGTGGTGCACGGCCGCGCCCTGGCCGGCGACCCCGCCGCCCCGGAGAACCTCGCCATCGACACGGCCATCCGCGGCGCCGGCGACTACAGCCGCGTCGGCACCTCGGTCACCGGCCTGCCCGACGTCACCGGCGACGACCTGGGCGAGATCGCCCTGGGTTTCGAGCTGTACACCGAGTCCAGCGGCTGGGAGTTCGCCGACGACGGCAAGGTCGGTGTCTTCCACGGCGTGTCCGGCGGCCTGCCCGCCGAGACCTCGGTGAACGACGCGGACGTGGTCTTCGAGGGCCCCCTCGGCTCGTACCACCTCGGCTACGCCCTCGACGGCGGCGGCGACGTCACCGGCGACGGCCTCGCCGACCTGCTCGTGGGCGCCCCCGACGCCAACGGCAGCCGCGGCCGCCTGTACATCCTCACCGGCCCCAACCTGGCCACCAGCGGCACGTTCACCGTCGACGAGGTCGCCGTCATGGTCGAGGGCGAGGAGGCGGGCGAGGGCATGGGTCACGCCGTGGCCTTTGCCGGAGACGTGGACGGCGACGGCGTCGCCGACATGGCCGTCGGCTCCCCCGACGGCGATCAGCCCTGGATCGACGGCGGCATGGTCGCCGTGTTCGCCGGCTCCACCGAGATCGACGCGGGCACCCCTCCGGTCCGCCTGGCGCTGTTCGGCAGCGAGTGGGACGACTTCTCCTTTGGCGGCGCCCTCGCCGGCAACTCCGACCTCGACGGCGACGGCCTCGCCGATCTGCTCGTCGGCGCCCACTACGCCTTCCTCGGCCCGGTCATGAAGGGCGGCCGCGCCTACCTCTTCCACGGCCGCGCCACCGGCTGGGACACCCTCGCCGATGCCACCGAGTCCGACGCCTCCATCGCCGGCATCGGCGTCGGCGACAACCTCGGCCTCGCCGCCACCCTGAGCGACCTCGACGGCGACGGCTTCGACGAGATCATCCTCGGCGCCCCCTACCGCGACGCCATGGGCTCCGATTCCGGCGAGCTGTACCTGTTCTGGGGCCCGACGCGGTAGGAAGAAAAGGGACGTTCGCAACTAAGCAACTAACTCGTCGAGTTAGTTGCTTAGTTGCGAACGTCCCTTTTCTTCCGAACGTCCCTTTTCTTCTCCACGCGGTAGCCAGCTAGCGGAAGTGCAGCCAGATCGTGCCGTCCTCGACCGGGGCGGCGGCGTTGCGCAGGGAGCGTCCCCAGCAGACGACGTTGCCGGTGGGCTCGATGCCGCAGGCGTTGGAGAGGCCGACGGAGATGTGGGTCGCGGTGGGTGGGGTGACCTCGCAGAGATCGTGGAGGCAGCGTCCCCAGCAGACGGGGGCGCCGTCGGGGGTAGAGGCGCAGGCGTCGTAGGGGCCGACCGAGATCTCGGCGAAGGCGCCGGCAGGGGGGGCGCCCAGGTGGATGTTGCCGGCGATGGTGCGCCGCTGCTCGGTGGTGCGGATCGTGTCGTCGTCGGTTGCGGCGGCCTCGAGCAGGCCGGCGATGTGGGAGGCCGGGTCGTCGACCTCGGCGAGGTCGCCTTCGAAGACCAGGGTGATGGGCTCCTCTGCGCGGGGGGGATCGGCGTCGATGAATCCCCAGCAGACCAGGGTCGCGTCCTCCTCGTCGATGCCGCACGCCGCGAGGTCGCCCACGGAGATCTCCGCGAGCGGCTGGTCGGGCGCTGCGAACTCCGCGGTGGCGTGCGGTCCGAGGCACACGGCCCGGCCCTCGTCGAGCAGGGCGCAGAGGTGATCGGTGCCCACGGCCACCTTCGTGAACGCCCCTTCGAGGGGGTAGAAGGCGAACGCCGCGTCACCCCAGCACTGCACCGCGCCGTCCTCGCGGACGCCGCAGCCGAGCAGCGGCCCCAGATCCACGCCCGACAGGGCCACGTCCGGCGGCGCGTGCTCGAGGGGTTCGCCCCAGCAGGTGACGTGGCCGTCCTCGGGGGTGGCGCAGGCGGTCGCGCGAGACACGTCCACCGCGACGAACGTCCCGCTCGGCGGCGCCCCGACCACCTCGTCCGGGGAGCCGTGGCAGTTCAGGCCGCCGTGCCCCTCCACCGCGCAGGCGAGATCGCCGGCGGTGGAGACCCCGGTGAAGTTCCCGGCCGCGTCGAGGGAGCGGTCGTAGGGCAGCTCGATCTCGGCCGTCAGGTGGTTCAGGGTCTCGGCGGGCACGGGGACGTGTGCGGCGCCGGTGACCTTGCAGGCCTGGAGGGTCGACGCGGTGGCGATGAGCACCGCGAGCATCGTGCAGGTGGCGAGACGGCGATCCATGGAATCCTCCCGGAACGTGAGCGTGATCGATCCAATCGTTCGATCCAGGGTATCGGGCGCGCGGCGGCCACGATCTCACACGCCCCGCACACCTACTCCTCGGCGTACCACCACCGTTGCTTGACCACCGACCGGCGGAAGGTCAGCGGCTTGAAGTCCTCGAGGCCGGGCAGGCCGTCGTCGGTGATCAGGACCTGGTAGTTCGTGGCGCGCAGGGAGACAGCGTCCACGGTCCAGGCGTTCTTGGCCCCGGCCTCGTCGTGGGTGTCGGGGCGGTCGAAGTCCAGCAGGATGTCGGGCAGGGTGAACTCGCCGGGCCCGCCGGGCCCGTAGACCTCGATGTATCGCCAGGAGTTCTGGGAGTGGGCGTGCTCCTCGCGGTAGATGACCACCGCGCGGGTGGCGTCGACCCACTGGCTGGTGCCGTGGAAGCGGAAGTGACCGAGGGGGTCGTCGGTGACCGGCGTGGCGTACAGCGGCAGGAAGGACGGCAGCACGACGTCGGTGCCGGTCATCGGCGGGCTGAAGACCATGGTGCCGTCGGTGCCCACGTCGAGGCCCTCGAAGGTGGCCATGGCGCCGTAGACGGTGAAGGGCGTGCCGAGCTCGTGGCCGGCGGAGGCCTCCACCACGGGCACGACCTCCCAGACCTCGTCGTCCTCGGCCTTGCGTACGGCGCCGGTGGCGTCGTCGTCGTCGCCCGGGGCGGAGTCGTCGTCGTCCTCCGGCGGATCCACGTCGGGGTGGCTGAAGGGCTGGGTGCCCACGCCGATGCCGGCGATGGCCCAGCCGAGGTCGTCCACGAGCTCGCGGTAGGCGAGGATGGTGGGCGGATCGGCGGAGTAGAAGTCCGGCGGCGGCGACAGCAGGGTGACGGCCACCTCGCGGTCCACCGGCATGTCCAGGGGGATCTGGGGCACGTCCACGTACACGTCCTCGCCGGGGTTCTCGTAGGGGACCTCGAAGGGGCCGTGCATGCCGAGGATGAGCCGGTCGGCGTAGCTGCCGACGATGTTGAACACCGCGCCGCCGCCGTGCTCCTCGATGAGCAGGCCGATGGACAGCACCTCGCCCAGATCGAAGTACCCGCCGGCGATGGACAGGGCGCTGGTGCCCTCGTAGACCGGGGCCCAGAAGGTGTCGACGATGCCGTGCACGACGAGGTTCCACGGCAGCTCGAGGTCGAGGCCGAAGTCGGAGACGGTGCGCTCGCCGGGCATGAAGTCCTGGATGGAGGTGAAGGCCGGACCCACCGGCGTTGCGGTCAGGGCGATGGCCAGGCCGAGCTCGCCGGTGTCGGGCTCCACGGGGAAGTCGACGGTGCCCTTGGCGTAGGCGCGGGGGGTGACGGGCGTCTCCCCCGGCAGGGCGACGGCCACGTTGCGGGCCTGCACGGACCGCAGCACGGTGGGGCGGTGGCCGGCCGCGCGCAGCACCAGGTCGATCTCGCCGGCGAAGTCCGCCTCGAGGTGGACGCGACCGTCCACGTCCGTGGCGCCGCTGGCGACGACGTCGGGGCAACCCACGTGCACCATGGCCCCCTCGACGGGGTCGCCGTCCAGGGCGCTGGTGACGAACACGTCCACTGCGCCGGTCTCGATCACCTCGACGCTGGCGGGCAGGGACGTCAGGGCGTCGCGGCTGGCCAGCACCGAGAGGGTGCCCGGCTCCCGCGGGGTGACGCGGCCGAGGGTGGAGACGTCGGCGGCGGTGCCGTCGTCGAGGGCGAAGGTGCAGTCGTCGAGGGTGGCGCGGTAGCCGTCGTCGGTGAGGCCGACGCACAGCAGCTCGAAGGTGGTGGCGCGGTCGAGCACCAGCGACGCGGGGCGGATCTCCAGGGCGACGATGTCGTCGCCGGGCTGCACCGTGCCGTCCCCGGGGTCGTGGGTGTCGTCGTCGTCGCCCGCGTCGTCGCTGCAGCCCAGGCAGGCGGCTGCCAGCAGCGCGGCGAGGAGTGCAGCGAGCTTACCTGCAGACATTGTCCACATCGAAGACGGCCAGCATCTCGTGCAGATCGTCGTAGATCTCGTCGAGATCGTCGGGCACGTAGCCGGCAGCGTGGAAGGCGGTGTTCTGCTGGGTACCGAGGCGGAACTGGAACTCGCAGTCGCCGCCCTCGTCGATGGACGACGCGAAGAACGCCGTGGGGTCCAGGGCGCGGATGAGCTGGTCGAGCTGCCCCTCGGTGAGGGTGGCGACCCAGACCTCGTCCTGGTGGGCGCCGTCCACGCCGGTCCACTCGCTGACGCTGCCGGTCTCGAGGACGACGAGCCCCTCGTACTGTCCGTCGCCGGTGTCGCGGCCGATGTCGAGGTAGAAACCCTGGACGTCGTACTCGGGGTAGTTGGTGTTGTCGGTGGCGTCGTCGTCGTCGGACGAGTCGTCGTCCTCGGGGGGCGGCTCGCCGCCGCCGTAGCACAGGCAGCCGGAGGAGACGAGCCAGCCGCTCAGGGCGATCATCCAGGCCCAGCGGGGGAGGCCGTCGGCAAGGGGATGGGTCATGGCGGGCCTCACGGGATGGTGATGACGTACTGCTCGTCGAGGAACACGTTGGGCCACGGCCCCTCGTAGTCCGCATCGTAGTCGTCGTGTTCCTCGCAGGCCGACACGCTGATCAGGTCGTTGAGGGGCTGGATGTTGGCGTCGTTGAGGTGCAGGTAGAGCGCGTCGAGGGCCTTGGAGCAGGCGATCTGATCGGTGGCCTCGATGCGGACCACGTCGCCGGGCATGGCCGTGACGGCCACGGGCGAGTGGAGGTTCTGGTTGGCGTCGTTGTCGGTGAAGAACAGCGAGCCGTTGAGGTAGAAGTTCACGTCGTCGTCGATCATGAAGTAGTGGTACGGCGTGTCGCCGCCGCTGATGACGTAGTCGAAGGTCTGCCCCTCCTCCCACACGAGCACGGACGCGGTGTCGGAGCCGGTGTTGGCCTGGTTGTCGATGGCCAGCAGCGTGATGTTGTGGGTGCCGGCCTCGAGCTCGACGTCGAGGATCGACACGTTGCCGTCCAGGTCGGGGGTGACCGTGCCCAGGTTCCCCTGCACGTCGGACTGGAAGTAGACCACCAGGGTGTCGGCGTCCTGGTCGGCGTCGGTGACGATCCCCACCAGATCCACCAGGTCGCCCAGCTCCATGGCGTGGCCGCTGCCGGGCTCGGTGATCTCCACCTCGGGGGCGTTGCCCGTCGCGCCGGACCCGGACGCGGCCAGGGTCACGGTCTGGTCCTCGTCGTTGAGGTCGTTGGAGTACACGTGGAGCTCGGCGCCGTATGCGCCGCCGATGACCGGCTCGTGGGTGACCTCGACCTCGATGGAGAGGCCGGGTTCGAGCATGTACGGCAGAAGCACCGCCGCAGGCAGCTCGTACGAGAACGCCCCGGGCTCCTCCTCCTCGATCATGGCCAGCTCGGTGATCAGCACGCCCCCGCTGCCGGCGCTCTCCAGCACCAGGGTCTGGGTCTCGGTGGTGGCGCCCTCGGAGGTGTCGAAGTGCATGGCGCTGGGCAGCAGGTCCAGCACCGGCCGCACCCCCACGCCGTTCAGCGGGACGTCCACCACCGGACTGTCCACCGCGTTGGAGGTCAGCCGCAGGACCGCGTCCTGGGCCAGCTCCTCCACCGGCGCGAAGGACACGTTCAGCGTCCACTCCTCCGAGCCGATGAGGCTGTAGGGATCGGACGAGGCCCAGAAGGACCCCTCGTCCTCGTCGTCGATCACCTCGATGCCCTGGATCTCCAGCCAGCCCGAGCCCTCGTTGATCACCTTCAACGGCTCGCTCTGGATCGACAGCAGGTTCACGCTGCCGAAGGAGATGGATTCGGGCTCCACGGCGATCTGGGCCTCGGCGCGGGACAGCGTGGTCTCCGAGCAGCCCAGCTGCGCCAGCGCCAGAAACGACAACAGCAACACGATGCGCATCCGTCGAAACCTCCGTGCGTCCGGATCGTACCGCGTGTTGGACGACCGGATGACCGAATTATTGCAGGACGGATACCACCTGACAGGGCAAAACGGGGCTCGATGTGCGCTGGCGGCTGTGCGCAGGCCCGCGCACACAAGGTCCCGTTTCCCTTTCCTCCGCCCCGCGGCGATCGCATAATCAGCCGGACGGGACGGGTGGATCTCCCGTCGGTGGCGGACATGAGCAGCAAGGAACGCGGGTCGGAGGCCCGCGGCGTGGCACACGCCAAGATCCTCCGCCGGATCCTCGACATCCTCGCACGACACCACGAGGACCCGGACCTGGACATGGTGCGCGACGCCTTCCGGCTGGCGACCCACGTCCACGCCCTGCAGGAACGCAAGGCCGATCACCAGCCCTACATCGTCCATCCCCTGGCCGTGGCGCTGGCCTGCGCCGAGCAGCGCATGGACGACGTGTCCGTGGCCTCGGCCATCCTCCACGACTGCATCGAGGACGTGGACGAGACCTTCGACCTGCGCCCCGAGTCCCTGCGCGAGGCCCTGGGCGAGCTGCTCGGGGGCATCTTCGAGGACCTGCTCGCCGCGGGTCCGGGCGAGGGGATCTCCCGCGCCAAGCCGGACAAGGACAAGGTCAAGGAGCTGCTGACCGCGGTGGTGGCGCTGCGGTTCGGGCCCGAGGTGGTGGGCATCACCGAAGGGCTGACCAAGCTGCGAACCCAGGACGTGTCCCTGGACCGCGACGCCAAGATGGCCACCCTGGAGAAGCTGCTCAAGACCACGGCGGCGGACGACATCCGCGCCATCGTCATCAAGATCTACGACCGCTGCGACAACATCCGCACCATCGACGTGTTCTCCGAGGACAAGCGCCGCCGCATCGCCACCGAGACGATGCAGTTCTACGTGCCCATCGCCACGCGGCTGGGCTTCTTCCACGAGGCGCGGGAGATGGAGGACCACGTGATGCGGGTCCTCCAGCCGGAGGTCCACGAGGTCATCAACGACTGGCTGGAGATCAACGACAAGCGCATCCGCTGGCGCGTCGAGCGCGCCGTGCGGGACATCACCGACGAGCTGGCCGAGATGGGCATCAGCTGCCGGTCGAGCCTCTACCCCAAGGGCATCTTCTCCATCTTCCAGGGCCTGCCGGCCAAGGAGCACCTGCGCCGCCGCATCGGCGAGGGGGTGAACTTCAACCTGTGCCTGGTGGTGGACAACGAGGACGCGTGCTTCCGCACCCTCAACCTCGTGCACCAGCACTTCATTCACCTGCCCGCCCGCGTACGCGACTTCATCAACAACCCCAAGGTCAACGGCTACCAGTCGATCCACTCCATCTGCACCGGCCACAAGCTGCCCAAGATCCAGGTGCTGGTGCGCACCGAGGAGATGGACCTGGACAACCACCTGGGCGTCATCTCCCAGCTCCACGCGGGCAAGCTCGAGGAGACGGGCTGGCTGCGGGACGTGGTCGAGTCGTTCCAGACCCTGGGCGGCGACGACCTGCTCAACATCACGTCGCGGGTGGCCTTCGCCGAGATCGACGTGTTCACCCCGCTGGGCGAGGCGCGCAAGCTGCCCGAGGGGGCCACGGCGCTGGACTTCGCCTACGAGATCCACACGGAGGTGGGCAGCCGGGCCCGTGTGGCGCTGGTGGACGGCCGGGTGCGGCCCCTGGGCACGGTGCTGCGCAGCGGCCAGCGGGTGGAGATCGTCACGTCCGGCGACGTGCAGCCCAGCTACCAGTGGTTCGGCCAGGTGATCACCCCCAAGGCCACCGTGGCCATCCGCAAGGCCCTGCAGAGCATCGAGAAGGACGCGGCCGAGCAGGAGGTGCAGCGGTTCCTGCGCTTCTGCCGGCGCAAGCTGCACGTGCACATGGAACCCGGCAGCGACGAGTTCGCCCGGTTCCTCGACAACCTCGGCCTGGCCGGGGCCGAGGCCCTCGGCCGCGAGATCCACGCGGGCCGCACCGACTACGACCACCTGATCCCGGCGCTGGTGGAGGTGCTGCCGGCGCGCGACTTCGAGGGCCTGCTGGAGGTGCTGGACGAGGAGGGCGTGCTGTCCACCGACGGCACCGTCACCCAGGAGGGGGACGACGAGGACACGCTGCGGTCGCTGGTGCACGAGGCCGTCAGCGAGCACGTGCAGCGCGAGGAGCCGCCCGAGGAGCCCATCGAGATCGCGGGGGTGCGGCACAAGATGCCGGTCCGCCTCGCCGGATGCTGCCGGCCCCGGTTCGGCGACGAGATCATCGCGTACACCTCGCGCGGCCGCGGCGCGTCCATCCACAAGCGCAGCTGCCGTGCGGTGCAACGCATGGTCGAGCAGGGATCGGCCCGGGTGGCCGACGCGCGGTGGGCCCGCAAGCCGCAGCTGCAGCTGGTGCGGTACGACATCACCGGCCACGACCGGCGGGGCCTGTTCCTGTCCGTGTCCAGCAAGCTCGCCGAGATGGGCATCGACGCCCAGGCCATCAAGCTCACCGCCGGCGGCGACGCCCTCGCGCGCGGCTACGCGAGGCTGGAGCTGGACGATCTGAGCGACCGTGAGGACATCGCGCGCAAGCTCCGGGCCATCCCCGGCATCACCTCGGTGCGTATCCGCGACGGGAAGGGCCGGGACGGCGGCCGCCGGATCACGCAGGACGACGACTAGGCTCGACCCGGGGGGACCATGGCCGCACGAAAGAAGAAGACGAGGAAGCCACGACGCAAGGTCGCGGACACGCGCTGGTACGACTCCAACTGGTTCTTGCTCGTGCTGGCGGTGCTGGTGGTGGTGGGGGTGCGGGTGTACCAGGTCCGGCGGTCCGCCGAGCCGAAGGACGATCCCGCCGAGGCCCCTGCGGCCGAGACGAACGCCGAGGCCGCAGCCGAGGCGCCCACGGAGGGACCGACTCCTCCCCCCGAGCCGGTGGAGGTGTCGGGCAGCGTGGCCTATCGCGGCATGATCCACGACGAGGTGGTGGTGCCCACCGTGGACCGGCGCAGCTGCCCCGAGCACGTGGCCGGCGCCCTGCGCGTCACCGACGGCCACCTCGCCGACGCTCTGGTCTGGGTCCAGGGTGCGGGCGGCGAGGGCGGCGGACCCCAGGTCCTGGAGCTGACGAGCCGGGACTGCCAGGTCGAGCCCCGCGCCTCCGTGGCCGGCGCCGGCGCCACCCTGACGTGGACCAATGCCGACGACGTGGAGCACCACTTCGAGGCGCGCGATCCTGCCGGCGCCGTGGTGTTCTCGCTGGACCTCCCTCCAGGGGAGGCGGCGGAGCAACCCCTGAACGGGTCGGGACTGCTGACCCTGACGTGTACCCGCCATCCATGGGAGCGCGCCACGGTGCTCGTGACCGAGACCGGGCACGCGGCGGTCACCGACGTGGACGGCCGCTTCGACCTCGGCCGGGTGCCTCCTCCCGCCGGTGACGGCGCGGCGACGCTGAGCGTGAGCCATCCCCTGCTCGATCCCCACGAGCAGCCCCTGGAGCTGGCCGCCGGCGAGCCGCTGGATCTGCGCATCGACCTCACCGAACGCGCCCTCTGAAGCCCCCTCGATCCGCCGCCGCCCACCTTGCCAGAGGTCGGTGCATGCATCAGACTAGGCAGGGTGATTGGACGATGACACATGGGTAAGAGAGAAAGCATGGACGGCACCCTCGGCGCGGACGCCATCGGTCCGGGTCTGCTGGTGGCCTCGCCCCAGCTCAACGACCCGTTCTTCTCGCGCACGGTGGTCCTGCTGTGCCGCCACGAGTCGGACGGGGCCATGGGCGTGGTCATCAACCGGTCCACCGACGTCAAGATCGAGTCCGTGCTCGAGGAGCTCGACGTCGAGCTGCCCGCGGGGGTGGCCAAGACCGTCATGTGGGGCGGCCCCGTGGAGCCGTCGAGGGGCACGCTGGTGTTTCGCACCGGCCTGGCCGACCACACCACCGAGGCCATCGACGTGTCCACCGAGGTGCGCATCTCCGGTTCGCTGGACGTGCTGACCAAGCTCGCGTCCCGCGACAAGGACGACTGGTCGCTGTACCTCGGGTACGCCGGCTGGGGCGCGGGCCAGCTCGACAAGGAGATCACCGAGGGGTCGTGGATCGTGCTGCCGCTGGACGCCGACACGGTCTTCCAGATGCCGCTGGACGAGCGCTACGACCGCTGCCTCGCCTCCCTGGGCGTGGACGCCTCCATGCTCTTCATGATGCCCGTCGACGAGTAGCCCTTCCCTGGACCCGTCGACCGTCGACCGTCGACCGTCAACTCTCCATTGACATCCCCTCACGAACGTGCAAAATCGCCCCCCACGCTTTCCGGGATTCCGGTCGGAGGGAGGTGAAGTCACGTGATCACCGTTACCGTGAAGAGGGACGAACCCTTCGAGCGAGCTCTGCGTCGGTTCAAGCGGAAGGTGGAGCAGGCGGGTATCAAGAAGGAGATCAAGCGGAAGATG
Organism: uncultured Rickettsiales bacterium; assembly: GCA_964558555.1. Lineage (GTDB taxonomy): Bacteria > Myxococcota_A > UBA796 > UBA9615 > CAYRNR01 > CAYRNR01. Next base: position 22,614 of record CAZLEO010000086.1, read on the forward strand.
TTTTACATCAAGCCGGGTGAGGCCAAGCGCAAGAAACAGCGCGAGGCCATGCGTCGGCGGCGGAAGCAGGAGCGGCAGCGCTAGCTCAAGCAGTATCTCCGTCTGCGAACGAGGGAAGAAGCCCCGGCCTCTGGTCGGGGCTTCTTGCGTTTGCCTCCCGTGGCCGCGGTGTGCGAATCTGCCCCGCGGAGGTCCCCATGCGTGTTCTTCTCTCGATGATGCAGCTGGCCCTGCTGGGCGGCCTGTGCGCCTGTGACCCCGGACCGGCCGACGCCGACCCCGTGGAACCCGCCACCGCAGAGGCTCCGGTCGAGGACGCGACCGCGGCCGAGGACGTCACCGCGGACGGTGGCAAGACCATCAACCCCGACCGGCCCGAGGACGGCTCCGCGCCCTCCGAGAGGGAGTGGACGACCGTGGAGATCGGCTTCCCGACGCGCGGTTGGGAGGTGCAGTTCGGCCAGGGCAAGTGCAAGCCCGAGGAGGCGTGCCAGGGGCTCCAGGCCCTCAAGGGGGACGAGGTCAAGGAGCTGACCCACCGCGCGGACGTGTCGTCGCTGATCCTCATCCTCGAGGAAGAGGACGCGGCGCTGGCGCTGGTGCGGTTCTTCACCGACCACGCGCAGCTGCTCGAGGACGAGGCGTGCTCCGAGGTGGCCGTGGCCGAGGACGGCACCGCCGAGGTGAAGCTGCCCAAGGACCTGCCCGAGGATCAGCAGCCCACGTTCGCGCCGGTCAAGGTCGTGGACTTCGAGGGCGGCTTCCGCATCGAGCGCACCCTGCTGTGCAAGGGCGAGGAGAAGGACCGGCTGGTCCGGGTCAACGAGACCGTGTTCACCGAGGGGATGGTGGAGCGCGAGGAGATCGACGTGCTGCTGGAGCATGAAGGGTTGGTGCCGAGGGCGCGTTGACACGCACCCTCCTGATCGCCGCCGTCGGGGTCTTCCTCGCCGCCGGCTGTACCCCGCCCCCCGAGCCGCCGCCGCGCCGCGAGCCCGGCCCGACCATTCCCACCCTCGAGACCCTGCAGCCCGCCCCCAACGAGGGCGTGTTGATGTTCCGCGGCAGCCCCCACCGCGACCTGCACGGCGTGGGCGAGCTGCCCCGCGAGCCCGTCGAGGTGCTGTGGCGCCACCCCGTGGGCTGCAGCCGCGAGTGGTGCGGCGTGGGCTGGACCGGGCAGCCGCTGCTGGTGGACTGGAGCGACTGGTCGCGGTCGCTGCAGCCGTTCTTCGCGCCCGGCGGCCCCGACGTGGAGGTGGTGGTGGGCGGCCTCGACGGCCGCGTGTACTTCCTCGACCTGGCCACGGGGGAGGCCAGCCGCCCCCTCTTGCGCGCGCAGACCGCGTCGATCAAGGGCACCCCCACCATCGACCCGCGCGGCGCGCCGCTGCTGTACGTGGGCCAGGGCCTGCCCGGCCACGACGGTGACTGGCACTACAAGGCCTTCTCCCTGATCGGGCCAACCCTGCTCATGGACATCTCCGGTCGCGACCGCACCTACGAGGGCGAACCCCTGGGGCCCTCGCGCAGCTGGGGCGCCTTCGACGGCAACGGGGTGGTGCTCGCCGATCAGGACCGCTTCGCGCTCGGCGGCGAGAACGGCCTGGTCTACCGCGTGGACCTGCATACCGACTGGGAGGGCCAGCGCCTCGGCCTCGCCCCCGAGTCCCATCCCGCCACCTACCACACGGTCCGCCCCAAGTACGGCGACGCCGACACCCGCGACGACACGTCGCGTTGGTGCGCGGGCATCGAGTCGTCCATGGCCGTGCACGACAACGTCGGCTACTTCGCCGACTCCATCGGCTCCCTCACCGGCATGGCCCTCGACACCGGCGAGGTGGTCCTGCAGCTCGATCTCGGCGACGACACCGACGCCTCCCCCGTCATCGCCATCGAGGACGACCGCCCCTACCTCTACGTGGGCGCCGAGGTGGACCGCCAGGTCCATTGCCGCCCCTGCTACGCCACCGGCACCCTGCGCTTCCACAAGGTCGATCTCGAAGCCAAGGCCTTTGCCTGGACGCTGGAGGTCCCCGCCCGCACCTGCAAGCGCGCCGACAAGCGCCACGACTTCAACGGCGGCGTCCTCGGCACCGCCGCCATGGGCTCCGGCCCGTCCGCCCACCTCGTCTTCGTCCCCACCGCCCACGAGCCAGGCCTCGACCAGGGCCGCCTCCTCGCCGTCCGCCGCCAGCCCGACGACGACGGCAACCCCGTCATCGAGTGGGCCGCCGAACTCCACGGCGCAGCCTGGTCCTCCCCCTCCACCGACGGCCGCACCATCATCGCGCCGGACTCCGAGGGCTGGGTCCATGCCTTCGACACCGTCACCGGCGAGCTGCTGTGGGAGATCCAGCTCGAGGGCGCGGTGGAGTCCACGACGGTGTTCTGGGACGGCAAGATCGTGGCGGGGGCGAGGGGAGGGGCGGTGGTCTGTCTGGGGGTCAGTGAGGAGCCACCTCCAGCTCCCTGATCACGTCCCCGTGGCTGTCGAGGAGGCGGATGACGGTGAGGCGGTCGCCGTAGGTGGCGCCGGAGCCGATGTAGTCGCCGGCGAACCAGTAGTCGTCGATCCAGCTGATATCCCAGGTGAACTCGACCTCGGTGCCGGTGAGGCCGCGGGAGGTGAAGTCCACGTCGTCGGCGAACCAGGCGGAGTTGAGGGGGAGCCACTCGTCGTAGATGCCCCAGTAGTAGCGCTGGATCTCGGCGTCGTCGACGTCCACGTCAACGCCGAGGGCGACGAAGAGGCGGACCTCGTCGGCGTCGCGGTCGTAGTTCTCGTAGACCTGCTGCAGGCCGGGCTCGCCGTCGATGTCGGTGAGGTTGGCGGCGGGGGGCGAGAAGTAGGAGCGGACGGTGCCGTTGTCGTCGAACTCGACGGTGAGGCCGTAGGTCTCGGGGGGCGCGACCTCGATGGTCTGGACGGAGCCGTCGCTGAGGTCGAGTTCGATCTTGACGCGGCGCTGGGTGTAGGGCCAGGAGAGGCCCTGGGCGACGAACCAGTAGTCGTCGGGCCACACGGCGTCGAACGTCACGTGTGTCTCGATGCCGGTGCGGCCCGAGCCGATGGAGTAGTAGTCGATGTCGTCGGCGTCGTAGGTGGTGCCGCCCTCCCAGCGATCGTCGGATTCGTCGAACCAGTAGCGGCGGATCTGGGCGTCGGTGACGTGGACGTCGGGATCGGCGTGGACCACGGTGACGCGGTCGGCGTCCAGTGAGGTGTCCTCGGTCACGAAGGTGTCCCCGGGGAAGACCTGGTAGCGGCCCACGGCGTAGTTGTTGTCGAAGAAGCTCACCTGCGTGCCGAAGGTGCGGTCGATGCAGGAGTTGGTCCAGCCGGCGGGCTCGGTGCAGATGTCGAGGTGGCCGGGCAGGGTGGCGTCGAGCTCGGAGGCCCAGCCGCCGGCGTCACAGCCGCCGTCGAGGTGGTGGTTCCACGGCATGATGGCGTTGATGGACCAGCGCTCGGTGCCGTCCCACTGGGTCAGGTCGGCGCGCCACAGGACCTTGCGGACCGGATCGGCGAGGATGGCGAACTGGGGCAGGCCCGAGAACGTCAGCCCCTCGTACCCCACCAGGGTCATGAAGTGGCCGCCGTCTTGCACGGTGATCAGCAGTGGCACGTTGTTGTCCACGAAGGCCCGGATGATCTTGCGGGCGTGGTTGCGGTCGGTGGAGCTGCCCGGATCGATCGGTCGGGCGTCGTTGCAACCGCCCTGGCGTGCGTCGCCGACCATCACCTCGTTGAGGAACCAGTACATGCCGCAGTCGGCGTCCTGGGTGCAGTCGCAGTCACCGCCGCAGCCCAGCTGCACCTCGTTGAGCCACCACTCGTAGCTGTCCCCGAGGGTGGGGCACACGCCGTACTCCTCGCCGGCCTCGTAGATCCAGTAGTCCCCCAGCACGGTGCCGCAGGGCATGGAGCCCGTGTTGAGGTCCGTGCGCGGCGAGTTGTCGAGGTCGCCGCAGTCGTCGTCCTCGAAGAACCCACACCAGTAGATCTCGGGGTGGGTCTCGAAGGTCCACCCGTAGGGCCAGTTGTACTCGTAGGAGTAGCCGCGGTTCAGCGCCTCGTACGTCAGGAACGTGGACATGAGGTGCTCGGGCGAGTTGTGGTACCCCACGTCGAAGTTCTCGTAGATCTCGAAGCTGTCGCTGTCCACGTAGTAGAAGTCCTGCTCGAAGCTGCTGCCGGCCTCGAACCGGGAGTAGCCCAGGTACTCGAGGATCGGCGCGGTCGAGTAGAAGAAGCACGAGTTGTAGAACTGGTTGTGAGGCGACTCGGCCGTGTCCCGTCCTTGCCTCGGTCGCACCATGCGGAACGGCCGCTCCCGGCGTTCGGTGTCCTGCATGTGATCCATCAGGTGGTCGTAGTCGTCGAAGCAGGTGTCGCCCCAGGACGCGGCGTAGCCCCCGGTACACTGCCCGCTGGCCCCGACCACCGGCACCCACAGCCAGGTGAAGAGCATCGCGGGCATCCAGTACAAGTGTGCAAAACGTCTCATGATCAAGCCTCCCATTGGTGATCGATAATCTGTCCTCAGGATGGCCGGAAGATCGGTGGAACTGCGTTACGCAGGCGTTACGGGGAGGTGGAGCGGGAAAAGGGGGGGGGACTACTCGAGAACGAGTTCCAGAGTGAATCCACCCGCGTTGACACCTTCCGCGCCGGCCACGCCGATGAGCACGTTGTAGGGATTGTTCACGGCCATGACCGAGGCGGTCTCGGGATCGCCGGGGTTGGAGTCGTTGATCTGGTCGTAGCCGGCCTCGCAGGTGACCACCGAGGAGACGTCGGGGGGCACGTAGTACGAGGTGGTGCCCATCTGCATGACGTAGACGCTGGCGTCGACGCCTGCGTCGGGGGTGACGGTGACGACGAGGTCGGTGTAGTCGGGCTGGTAGGTGGCGTAGAAGAGGTGGGTGCCGGAGAAGTTGAGGTCCTCGGTGCCGGGCCAGCAGGCGACGGTGGAGAGGTCGGCCCAGTCCAGGTCGATGATCTCGCCGTCGGCGAGGTCGCCCGAGAGGGTCGTCTTGGCGTCGATCTCGGTGACGTTGGAGGGCCAGGGGCCGTCCGCGTCGTCGTCGTCGCCCACCGCGTCGTCGTCGTCGGCGATGGAGTCGTCGTCGTCGTCGTCGCCGTGGACGTCGTCGTCGTCGTCCGAGGAGACATCGTCGTCGTCGCCTCCCGAGGAGGTGATGAGGTCGCAGCCGAGGACCGGGAAGGCCAGGGCGAGGAGCAGGGCGATCGTCGTGCGGGTCATGGGTCTGTCCTTTCGTCGCGTTGTGCGGGCGGGCCGTGGCGGCGCGCTTCACCCATGACAACCGGACGGTCGGACCGATCGGCTCAGCTTCGGCCCTTGTGGATGTCCTGCGGCGCGATTAATTTGCCTGCATGGCCGACCATCCCCACCTGCTGTCCCCCCTCGATCTCGGCTTCACGACCCTGCCCAACCGCGTGCTCATGGGCTCGATGCACACCGGCCTGGAAGAGCTGCCTGGCGGCTTCGACCGGCTCGCGGCGTTCTACGCGGAGCGGGCGCGAGGGGGCGCGGCGCTGCTGGTGACGGGGGGCGTGGGGCCGAACCGGACGGGTTGGCTGGCGCCCATGGGGGCGCGGCTGGCCAACGCGCGGCACGCGCGCAAGCACCGCAAGATCACCGACGCGGTGCACGCCCACGACGGCAAGATCTGCCTGCAGATCCTGCACGCGGGGCGGTACGGGTATCACCCGCTGGTGGCCGCACCCAGCGCCATCAAGTCCCCCATCAGCCCCTTCCCGCCGCGCAAGCTCAGCGCCCGCGGTGTGCGTCAGACCATCGTCGATTTCGCCGATACGGCGGCTCGGGCGCGGGAGGCCGGGTACGACGGCGTGGAGGTGATGGGCTCGGAGGGCTACCTGCTCAACCAGTTCCTCGCGCAGCACACCAACCGCCGCGACGACGAGTGGGGCGGGTCGTACGAGAACCGGATGCGGCTGCCCGTGGAGATCGTCCGGCAGGTCCGCGAGGCGGTGGGCGAGGACTTCATCGTCGTGTACCGGCTGTCGGTGATGGACCTGGTGCCCGACGGCAGCACCTTCGACGAGGTGGTGCAGCTGGCGCGGGCGGTCGAGGAGGCGGGCGCGACGCTGCTCAACACCGGCATCGGCTGGCACGAGGCGCGGGTGCCCACCATCGCCACGATGGTGCCGCGGGCGGCGTTCGCCTTTGCCACGGCCGCGCTGCAGGAGAAGGTGGGCATCCCGGTGGTGGCGTCCAACCGCATCAACACCGCGGACACGGCCGAACAAGTGCTGGCCGCGGGCCAGGCGGACATGGTGTCCATGGCCCGGCCCCTGCTCGCCGACGCCGACTTCGTGGCCAAGGTCCGCGACGGCCACGCCGACCGGATCAACGTCTGCATCGGCTGCAACCAGGCCTGCCTGGACCACATCTTCTCGCGCAAGACCGTGTCCTGCCTGGTCAACCCCAGGGCCTGCAACGAGACCAGGATGGCCGTGAAGCCGGCGCACGGCGTTCGCGACGTGGCCGTGGTCGGCGCGGGTCCTGGCGGCCTCGCCGCGGCGGTGACGGCTGCCGAGCGCGGCCACCGCGTTTGCCTGTTCGAGGCCGGTGATCGCATCGGCGGGCAGCTCAACTTCGCCCGCGTCGTCCCCGGCAAGTCCGAGTTCGACGAGACCCTGCGCTACTACCGCGGCGAGATCGACCGCCTGGGCGTGGAGCTGAAGCTGAGCACCGCGGCCACCGCGGCCGCCCTGATCGACGGCGGGTACGACCACGTGGTCGTCGCCACGGGCGTGCGGCCGCGTACGCCGACCATCGACGGCATCGACCACCCCTGTGTGCTCGGCTACGACGACGTGCTCGGCCGCCGCGCCGAGGTGGGCCGCCGCGTGGCCGTCATCGGCGCCGGCGGCATCGGCTTCGACGTGGCCGAGTTCCTCACCCACGATCCGTCCGTGGCCGACGACGACCTCGACGCCTACCTCACCACCTGGGGTATCGACCGCACCCTCACCCACCCCGGCGCCCTGCTGCCCGAGGGCGGGCAGCCCCACGCCAGCGACCGCCAGGTGATCCTCATGCAGCGCAGCCAGGGCAAGGTCGGCGCCGGCCTGGGCAAGACCACCGGCTGGATCCATCGCGCCACCCTGGCCATGCGCGGCGTGGAGATGCTCGACGGCGTGACCTACGAGCGCGTCGACGACCGCGGCCTGCACATCCGCGTCGGCGGCGAGTCCCGGGTCCTCGACGTGGATCACGTGGTCGTCTGCGCCGGGCAGGAGTCCGTGATCGACCTGGTCGAGCCGCTACGGGCCGGCAGCGCACACGTCCACGTCATCGGCGGCGCCAAGAAGGCCGGCGAGATCGACGCCAAGCGGGCCATCGCCGAGGGGACGAAGGCGGCGCTGGGGATGTGATCCGGCTCGCGGGTGGATTGTCGTTCCCCGTCGAGCTGCGAACCCCTCCGCTGCGCGCACGGCAAGAACCGCGGCGCGTTCTCTGCCCATGGTCGCGTACAGAGAGATACACTGGCAGGCGAGGGAGGGAGAAGCGCCCTGACACGTACACGCGCCGCTGGACTGGTCGCCCTGCTCGTGTCGGCCGTGGCCGCGCCGGCGTGGTCGTTCCCCGACGTCCTGGTCGTGTACGACACCAACGACTCGAACACCCAGGCGCTGGTGTCGGCGCTGACAGCCGCGGGAGCCACGGTCACCCTCAGCGACACGTCCGAGACGGGCTACGTCGGCACCAACCCGTCGCCCATGGGCTTCGACGTGGTGATCCACCTCAACGGGACGACCTATGCCACGGACATGCCGTCCGCCGGCCAGACCGCGCTGGTGGGCTTCGTGGCCGCGGGGGGCGGGTACGTCCACACCGAGTGGGACGCGTACGAGTACCTCAACGGGCGCATGACCAGCATGCGCGACCTGATCCTGTTCGACCGCAGCAGCGGCCAGGAGGGGTCGATCACCGTCACGGCCGTGGCCGGGCACGAGACGCACTCCGTGCTGGACTACGTGCCGGACAGCTTCACCTTCTCCTCGGGCCAGAACGTGGGCATCGTCCACTCCTTTGGCGGCGTGGACGATGCCGTGGTGTTGATGACCGACACCGGCGGGAGCGACGCCGTGGCCGTCCGCGAGTGGGGGCTGGGGCGCGTCGTCGGCTTCCACCACGCCGGCAACTACGCCTCGTACAGCACCCTGTCGGACGGCAACATCCAGCAGCTGTACGTGGGCGCGGTGGAGTGGGCCGCCGGCGGATGCGAGGACGATCTGGACGGCGATGGGTACATCGACGAGGCCTGCGACGGTGACGATTGTGACGACGGGGATCCCTGGGTGAACCCTGGCGCGGCCGAGGCGGCGTGCGACGACGTCGACAACGACTGTGACGGCGCGTTGCATCCCGATGAGGTGGACGACGACGGCGACGGCTTCGACGAGTGCGACGGCGACTGCGCCGACGGCAACGGGTGGATCTACCCGGGGGCGTCCGAGGCGGCGTGCGACCATCTGGACAACGACTGCGATGGTGTCCTCCACCCGGAGGAGGTGGACGACGACGGCGACGGCTACGACGAGTGCGCGGGCGACTGCGACGACTCCAGCGTGCAGGTGGCCCCGGGCCTGGCCGAGTCGTGCGACGGGCTGGACAACGACTGCAGCGGCATCGCCGACGACGTGGACCAGGACGGCGATGGCCACCTGGACGCCGCCTGCGGCGGCTCGGATTGCGACGACCTCGATCCGCTGACCTACCCGGGCGCCGACGAGCTGTGCGACGAGATCGACAACGACTGCGACGGCGCGATCCCCGCGGACGAGACCACCGACGCGGACTGGGACGGATTCCTCGCGTGCGAGGACTGCCTGGACACCGTGGACACGGTCTTCCCCGGCGCCGCCGAGGTCTGTGACGGTCTGGACAGCGACTGTGACGGCGAGCTGCCCGTGGACGAGTCGGACGAGGACGACGACCACGCGTTCCCCTGTAGCGGCGACTGTGACGACCTGGACGACACCGTGTACCCCGGCGCGCCCGAGCTCTGCGACGGCATCGACAACGACTGCGATCCGGCCACCGACGAGAACGCAGACCAGGACGGCGACGGCTTCTCTGCCTGCGAGGGGGACTGCGACGACACCGACCCCTCGGCGCGACCGGGTGGTCACGAGGTCTGCGACGGCGTGGACAAGGACTGCGACGGCGAGATCGACGACGTCGGCGACTTCGACGGGGATGGGTACGGGGACTGCGAGGAGTGCGACGACGGCGACGCCTCGATTCACCCTGGAGCCGACGAGGTGTGCG